>JAFRQC010000176.1 GCA_017428805.1 Prevotella sp.
ACCCCTCGGCCGACGGATTCGGCTACCGCTATTCCACCCACAGACATCGTATGGCCAACACGTCGAATGAGAATATTGACTCGGGCATCGAGCCCACATATCTGTTGGAGACAGTCGATGACTTCTATGATATCCCCAAAGTGACGGAACTTATCAAAAATTATTACTCAAAATAAAAGTTTGATTATGACAACATTAGTAATTATCGCCCTGGTGGTGATTGTCGGAGGTTATTTCATCTCCACCCAGCGTTCGCTGGTGAATCTCGATGAATTGTGTAAGAACGCCCTGAGCCAGATTGAGGTTCAGCTCAACTCCCGTTTCGACGCGGTGATTGCCCTGGCGAAGACGGCTGCGCAGTATGCCAAGCACGAGTCGGAAACGATTATCCAGGCCGTGCAGGCGCGAGGCGGCAACCTGGGTAACGGTAACCTGCCCGCCACGCCGGAGAGCATCAACCAGCAGAGCGACCTGTTGACACAGATGATGGGAAGGCTGAACGTGGTGTTCGAGCGCTACCCGGAACTGAAGGCCAGCGACCTCTATAAGGAGGCACAGCAGGGCATGAAGCAGTATGAGGAGAATGTCCGCATGTCGCGTATGATCTACAATGATACGGCGACGAAGATGAACCGTATGGTGCGCCAGTGGCCGTCGAGCATCGTGGCCTCTCTGCTGCACTTCGGCCTGAAGGAATATCTGAAGACTGACAGCGAGGAAAAGAAGCAATATCCGAATCTTGATGAGGCATTTAAGAAGTAAACTTCTCTTGTGTCTGATGTTAACATCAGCCACAAGCGGGTTCGCACGTCCACAGCTGCATCGGCTTGACATCCGCGTGGTGCTGAGTCATAACGGTGACGCAAGGATCACGGAGACGAGGCTGATGAGCATCGACGCCGAGGGTACGGAGTGCTATATCGGCATAGGTGTGCCCGAGGGCAGCGAGGTGCGCGACCTGCAGGTGACCGACGAGACAGGGCTGGCGTATGAGAACGTGGGGCGCTGGGACATCGACCAGAGCCGCCGCTGGAAGGCCGGCAAATGCGGCATCGTCACGAAGCACGGCGGCTATGAGCTCTGCTGGGGACTCGGCGACAGTGGTGAGAGGACGTACGTCACGAGCTATACCTACACCAACCTGATACATGCCCATCCTGATGCCGACGCCATCCGTCACGTGTTTCTCGATGCCGACGCGTCGCCCAAGCCCGACGAGGCGCGTGTAACCATCGAGGCCGAGGATTCTGTTATGCTGACTGCGGAGAACAGCGGCGTGTGGGGTTTCCGTTTCGGCGGTGAGCTGGGTTTTGACGACGGGAAGATCGTGGCCTACAATACGGAGCCCTTCGGCAGCAGCGGTGCGCTATATGTGATGTGCCGCTTCGACAAGGGACTCTTTGAGCCTGCCGTCAGCGACGAGGATACCTTCGAGCATAAGAAGGAATTGGCTTTTGAAGGCAGCGACTATGTGGGCGATGATGATGAGTGGACGATGTCGGACACGCTCACCCTCCTGGCGTTGGTCGTAGGTTTCTTCATCGTGCCCATTGTGGGAGCCATCTGGTACTTCGTCTATGTGTGGCGTGCCCGTAAGAAGGTGAACAAGGACCTGCTCTGGTTCCGCGACATCCCGATGAACGGCAACCTGCAGCAGACCAACGACGTGCTGAATGCCTACAAGTATTTCAATACCGACTATGACAACCTGCTCTCGGCCTGTATCCTGAAGCTCATCAACATGGGGGCGATCAGTATTGAGAAGCGGGAAGAAGAGAAGGAGGGTAGGAGTAAGGACATGTTTGTGATCCACGAGCTGCCCGATGCCAGTGACCAGCCCCTGCTGTTGCGGAAGATACACACCATCTTCAAAAATGCGGCGGGCGACGATACCGTGCTGGAACCGCGCGAACTGAAGAGCTTTATGCGGAGCAGTCATAACGAGAGCCTTACCGACTCGTTTATCAACACCCTCCACACCAAGACGGGCATCAGCAATTATAAAGACCGTCTGGACGAGGTGCGACAGGTGTTCGGGCTGAAGAAGTTCCTGAAGGAGTTCTCACTGCTCGACGAGCGTCATGTGGGGGAGGTGTCGTTGTGGAAGGACTATATGATCTACGCCACGCTCTTCGGCATCGCCGACCAGGTGATCAAGGACATGAAGAATATCAATCCCGAATACTTCAATATGGACCAGCTGGCCGCTCAGATGGCCAACGAGTCCACCCTGCCCACCATCTATTCCACCCTCCATTCGAGTACCTCGCGAGCTGTGGCTAACAAGGCTGCCCGGGAGTCTGCCCGTCAGGCTCGTTCCTCTGGTCATGGAGGCCGTTCGTCGTGGGGAGGCGGCGGAGGCGGATTCTCCGGAGGAGGCTTCGGCGGTGGCGTGAGATAGGATATTTCTTGCCTAAATATGCGGGATTTTCTAAAATAATGTTAAAAACAAGCCGTGGCAATGCAAAAATGCAGGTGTTGCGGCTTTTTTTTTATCAAATTACCTTATCTTTGCAATCAAATTAAACGTAAAACAATTAACGATATGAGTGACCAACTTATAACTATTGCCAATAGCTTTGCTGAAGAGTATTGCAGCGATGCTATCTATCCTGCCCATCTGTTTAAGGCCATCCTTCATAAAGATATGGGACTTGTTCATTTTATCGAATCTGAACTCGACAAAGATTATTACTATCTCCAGGATTGGGCTGACGTGCAGATGCAGCTGGCTCCGAGAGCCGTGCGTCCGATGCGCGACCTTGAATTAAGCAGTGAGTCGAATGCCGTCATGGACGAGGCTGAGAACTACAAGGTGAAATTTGATCTCGACGAGGCGACGCCTGTATGTATCCTGGCATCCCTGGTGACACCGGGTGTGGGATTCTCGTTCGACCAGTTGAAGACTCTGCCGCTGACACCCTCTGACATCAGTGCCAAGATGGGTGGTGGTGCGAATGTGGAGGCCCCCTATATGGAGGGTGCCGAGTTGACGAAGAAGACACCGGCCGCTGGCGGCAAGGGCAGTCTGGCCAAGTATTGTGTGGACAAGACCGCCATCGCACGTGCAGGCAATCTGGATAATGTGATTGGCTTTGAGAAGGAGATCTCTGTCATCTACGAGATCCTCGGCCGTAAGACCAAGGCGAACCTGCTCATCACCGGTGAGGCTGGCGTGGGTAAGACGTCGCTGGTGAACGGTTTCGTGCGTGAACTGGCTGCCGACCATGTGCCGGGCTTCCTGAGCGGGGCTGTGGCCTATGAGCTGGACACCGCTGCCCTCGGTGGCGACGCCCAGTATAAGGGTGAGGTGGAGGACCGCTTCAAGAATGTGATCACGGAGGTGGAGAACCTGCCGAACGCTGTGCTGATCATCGAATCGATCGACAAGTTGTTCGACAAGCAGGGCTCGCTGTTCGGCGCTTCTTCCATCCTGAAGAACGAACTGAGCAAAGGTCGTCTGCAGCTGCTCGCCACCTCGAGCATCGACGGCTATACGAAGAACATCGAGACCGATAAGGAGATGACCTCGAAGCTGGAGAAGATCACTGTGGAGGAACCCACGGCCGATCTGACGCTGCGCATTCTGAAGGGTGCCATCCCCGCCTATGAGGAGTATCACGGTCTGAAGGCCGATGAGACGGTGATGAGCGATGCCATCCGTCTGGCCAAGCGCTATCTGACGGAGAAGTCGCTGCCCGACTCTGCCTTCGACCTGATCGACCGTACGATGGCACAGGTGAAGACGATGAACGACCTGACGGGTAACATCATTGCCGGCCTGCGCGAGAAACTCGACGCTATCAAGGCTTCTGCCGAAGGTAAGGATAAGGCCGACGAGGGACTGATGAAGGAACTCGACTGGCTGAACTATGAACTGTTTAATAAGGTGAGCTGCATCCTGCTGGCCGGTGTTGACTCAGATACCGACTTTGCGAAGATCGCCACCATCCAGGAGCGTACAGACTTCCTGGGCGGCATCCTCGACAAGCTGACAGAACTGAGCGCCGAGCAGCGTACGGAACTGAAGAGCGACGACCTGAGTGCCGTCGTGGCCAAGCAGACCGGTATTCCTCTCGGTAAGGTGCAGACGAAGGAGCGCGACCGACTGATGGGTGCCGAGGATACGCTGAAGAAACGTGTCGTCGGTCAGGATCATGCGGTGAAGAAGGTGCTCGACGCTGTTTATGAGGCCCGTTCCGGTCTCAGCAAGAAGGGACAGCCGATGGGTTCGTTCTTCTTCCTTGGTCCGACGGGTACCGGTAAGACGGAGTTGGCCAAGGCCCTCGCTACCTTCCTCTTCGGCGACGAGAGTGCACTCATCCGCTTCGATATGTCTGAGTTCAAGGAAGAACACTCGGTGGCACTCCTCTATGGTGCGCCTCCGGGATATGTAGGCTATGAGGAAGGTGGTCTGCTGGTGAATAAGATTCGTCAGAAC
>JAFRQC010000023.1 GCA_017428805.1 Prevotella sp.
AGCAAAGATCCAAAGTATGATCTATTCGATCATCTGATAAAGACAGCTGCAACTTATACTTCTGACATCAAATGGAGGGACTATGCTTGGGGCGGGAAGGTTGTTAACACTCTTTAGTCCTTTTATCACCACACAGAAAAATTTCTTTACAATACAAAGCCTGCTTAACCCGTCTGCGTGACAATTAGGACAAAAGACAATTCATTTTTTTCGCTCCTTCAGTTTGTCCAATTGTCCCAATTGTCACAAAATAACGTTAATTAATGTAGAGTGGCTGCAACTTTTCACTTTTCACTTTTCGCATTTCACTTCTTTTTCGTACCTTTGCACCACAAATAAGCATTTAACGTTAAAAAAGCATATCGATTCAATGAAACAATTCAAGTTGGTGGACAATGTCCTCGGGTGGCTCTCGTTCTTGATTGCCGCCTTCGTCTATTGCTCCACAATCGAGCCGACAGCCTCGTTCTGGGACTGTCCGGAGTTTATCACCACAGGTTACAAGATGGAAATCGGCCACCCGCCTGGGGCACCGTTCTTCATGCTGACGGCCAATCTCTTCTCGCAGTTTGCCAGCGATCCCACTCAGGTGGCGAAGATGGTGAACACGATGAGCGCCCTGCTGTCGGCGACGTGTATCCTTTTCCTGTTCTGGAGTATCACCCATCTTACACGCCGTCTGCTTATCTCCGACTGGAGTGAGCTGACCATGCCGAAGCTTATCACCATTGAGGCTTCCGGACTGGTGGGTGCGCTGATATACACATTCAGCGATACATTCTGGTTCTCTGCCGTCGAAGGTGAGGTCTATGCCTACTCCTCGGCGCTGACGGCCATCGTATTCTGGCTCATCCTGAAATGGGAGGATGTGGCCGACGAGCCGCACAGCGACCGCTGGCTTGTGCTCATCATGTATATCACAGGACTGTCTATCGGCGTCCACCTGTTGAACCTGCTCTGCGTGCCGGCCATCGGTCTGGTGTATTACTATCGCCGTTTCCCCGATGCCAACCTGAAAGGTTCTTTGGTGGCCTTGGTTATCTCTGTCGCCATCCTGTCAGCGGTACTCTATGGTGTCGTTCCTGGCATCATCACCGTCGGTGGTTGGTTTGAGTTGTTCTTCGTCAACACCCTCGGCTGTCCGTTCAACACGGGTGAGATCATCTATATCTTCCTGCTCATCGCCATCGTTATCTGGGCTGTTTATGAGACTCAGACTCAGAAGCACAGCGTGAAGGTGCAGAACATTGCGTTCATTCTCTCGCTCGGCATGTTGGGTGTCCCCTTCTACGGCTGGGGATGGTCAGCATTCTTCATCGGCATTATCGTGCTGGCAGCCGTCTGGTTCGGCCTGAATTATAAGAGGGAAAAGAAACTGTTCGTCACAGCCCGCGCCAAGAACACTATCCTGCTCTGTATGCTGATGCTGATGGTGGGCTATTCGACCTACGCCGTAATCGTGATCCGATCATCAGCCAACCCGCCGATGGACCAGAACTCGCCTGAGGATATCTTCACCCTGGGCGACTACCTGGGACGTGAGCAGTATGGCCAGCGCCCGCTGTTCTACGGTCAGGCCTACACCTCTCAGGTGGCGCTTGAAAGCGACGGCAAGTACTGCCGCCCCGTGATGAGCAAGGGCAAACCCGTGTACCAGCGCAAGGAGAAAGCCTCTGCCGACGAGAAGGACTCCTACTTCGTAGTTCGCACGAAGGATGAGTACAAGTATGCCCAGAACATGCTGTTCCCACGCATGTACGATGCCGGCCATGCTTCAGCCTACGAGTCGTGGATGGGTGGTGTCGACGGAACGGAAGTGCCTTACGACCGTTGCGGAGAAGCAATGACTGTCAAGGTGCCCTCACAGTTGGAGAACATCCGTTTCTTCCTCTCCTACCAATGTAACTTCATGTACTGGCGCTACTTCATGTGGAACTTCGCCGGCCGTCAGAACGACATCCAGGGTAACGGAGAGATGGAACACGGCAACTGGCTCACGGGTATCCCCTTCATCGATAACGCCCGTCTGGGTAACCAAGATCTGCTTCCAGATGACCTGAAGGAAAACAAGGGTCATAACGTCTTCTATTGTCTGCCGCTGATTCTGGGTCTGTTAGGCCTCTTCTGGCAGGCTTGGTACACCCGCAAGAAGAAAGTGATGGTTAATGGCTCTGAGAATACGATTGACGATCCCATTGGCATCCGCCAGTTCTGGGTAGTATTCTTCCTCTTCTTCATGACTGGTCTGGCCATCGTGGTTTATCTGAACCAGACACCTATGCAGCCCCGTGAGCGTGACTACGCCTATGCCGGCTCCTTCTATGCCTTCGCCATCTGGTGCGGTATGGGTGTGGCAGCCATCATCGACTGGCTGCAGCAGAAGTTGAAGAAAGAGAACCTCATCCTAACATCCCTAATCGCCCTAATCACCCTGTTCATCCCCATTCAGATGGCCTCACAGACTTGGGATGACCACGACCGTTCTGGCCGTTACACCTGTCGTGACTTCGGACAGAACTATCTGATGACACTTCAGGAGAAGGGCAACCCCATCATCTTCACCAATGGTGATAACGACACCTTCCCCCTCTGGTACAATCAGGATACGGAAGGAGTGCGTACCGATGCGCGCGTCTGTAACCTCTCTTATCTCCAGACCGACTGGTACATCGACCAGATGGTGCGTCCAGCTTACGACTCCCCGTCATTGCCTATCACCTGGAAACGTCTGGAATACTGTGCCGGTACGAATGAGTACGTGCAGATTGATCCCTCATTGAAGGAACAGGTGCAACAACTCTATCAGGAGCATCCCGAGGAAGCAGCCGAGCAGTTTGGCGACGAGCCCTTCGAGTTGAAGAACATCCTGAAATACTGGGTGCGCTCCACCGTGAAGGACTTCCACGTCATCCCCACGGATACCGTCTATGTCACTATCGACAAGGAGGCTGTCCGTCAGAGTGGTATGATGATGGCCGCCGACTCCATCCCCGATCGTATGGTCATCTCACTCAAAGGCAAGAGTGCCCTCTATAAGGGCGACCTGATGATGCTCGAGATGATTGCCAACGCCAACTGGACACGACCGATCTACGTGGCGCTGACCGTAGGCTCCGAGAACTATATGAACCTCGGCGATAATTTCGTGCAGGAGGGACTTGCCAATCGCATCACCCCGTTCACCACAAAGGGATCCGGTGCCAAGAACTTCGATACAGAGAAGACCTACGACAACGTAATGAATAAGTTCAAGTTCGGTGGTGTCGATAAGAAGGGTATCTATCTCGACGAGACAGTTATGCGCATGTGTTACACCCATCGTCGACTCTTCGCCTCTTTGGCCATGAACCTCATCTCTGAGGGAAAGACCGAAGAAGCCAAGAAGGTACTCGACAAATGTGAGAAAGAGCTGCCCGATTACAACATTCCGCACGACTATCAGAGCGGTTCTGTAGATCTGGCACGCTGCTATGCCAACACGAAGCAGACCAAGAAGGCCCAGATACTCATCGACCAGCTGTGGCTGAAGTCCTGCCAGTATCTGGTTTGGTATCTCTCCTTCGACGGTACACGCTTCTCTGGTTCCCAGCACGACTGCCTCATCCACTTCTATATCCTCGAACAAGTGCTTAACGTACAGGATTCTATCAGTAAGGAACAGGCAGACAAGAAAGAACAGCAATTGCAGAGTCTGATGGGTATCTATCAGTCCAAAGGTGGAGACTTAGAATAAATCGTAAATAGTAAATCGTAAATCAGTAAATCGTAAATTAATTCGGTGTTTATAGAACAACCAGCAATTTACCTCCGCTGGCTTTATCCGAAAGCCTATTGGAGAATGGATCGTCACGAGAAGGCCGTCTATCTGACCTTCGACGACGGTCCCATTCCTGAGGCTACCCCCTTCATCCTCGACACCCTCAAGGCGTTCGGCGTCAAGGCCACGTTCTTCATGGTGGGCGACAACGTGCGCAAGCATCCAGAGCTTTATCAGCGCATCGTCGATGAAGGCCACCAGGTGGGCAACCACACCCACAACCATATGGTCGGGCTCACCCACACCATCAAGGAATACAGCTACAACGTGGAGAAGGCCAATGCCTACATTCACAGCCACTATGTTCGTCCGCCGCACGGTTGGATGCGTCTGGCGCAGTATGCCTGGCTCAGCAGAAAATACAAGATTGTGATGTGGGACCTCGTCACCCGCGACTATTCAAAATGGATGACGGCTGAAGATGTGGTTAATAATATAAAGAGGTACGCGCGTAATGGCTCTATCATCACCTTCCACGATTCCCTCAAATCCATCGACAAGCTCCACACCGCTCTTCCAGAAGCCCTTCAATGGCTCCGCGACCAAGGCTACGCCTTCAAGATCTTCCCCTGATCCCCTGACATCCCTAATTCCCCTAAAACCCCTAAAATAACATAACAATGAAAAAATTACTAACAATCGGCTTATTATCAGCCACATTCGCAATGACTACAAATGCTCAACCCCAGCTCTCGGAGAACAACATCGACGAGGTGATCAAGGCCATGACCCTTGAAGAGAAAGCCAAACTACTCGTTGGCGGTGCAAACAACTTTTTCGGTGCCAATGCCGTGGTAGGCGGTGAGGCCGACCTCGTGGCAGGTGCTGCGGGAACCTCTCCGGCCATTCCCCGTCTCGGCATACCGGCCACCGTACTCACAGACGGTCCTGCCGGCGTACGTATCAACCCCACCCGCAAGGGTACTGACAAGACCTACTATGCCACAGCCTTCCCCATCGGCTCCTGTCTTGCCTCTACGTGGAACACGGAACTCGTCAGCAAGGTAGGTGAGGCTATCGGCAACGAGACCAAAGAATACCGTTGTGACGTGATTCTCGGCCCGGGTATGAACCTCCATCGCAATCCCCTCTGCGGACGAAACTTTGAGTATTACTCAGAGGATCCCTTGCTGACGGGAAAAATTGCGGCAGCCTATATCCAGGGAGTGCAGAGTCAGGGTGCCGGCGTATCAGCCAAGCACTTTGCCGTAAACTCCCAGGAAACAGACCGTACGGCAGTTGATGAACGTGTGTCACAACGCGCAGCCCGCGAACTCTACCTACGTGGATTTGAGATTGCCGTCCGTGAGAGTGATCCCTGGACTGTTATGGCCTCCTATAATCAGGTGAACGGCGAGTATTCAATGGGCAACCACGATTTGCTCACGAAGATTCTACGCGACGACTGGGGCTATAAAGGTATCGTGATGACCGACTGGATTGGTATCCGCCAGGGACTGGAAACCATCAGCGAAGTACATGCTGGCAACGATCTCATGGAACCCGGACAGCCCGCTCAGGTAGAGGAAATCATCAAGGGCGTGAAGGAAGGCAAACTCGCTATCGCCGATGTAGACCGCAACGTGCGCCGTATGCTCGAATACATCGTGAAGACCCCGAGCTTCCATCAATATCCCGCTTCTAACAATCCTGATTTCAAGGCCCATGCTGCCATCACCCGTCAGAGTGCTGCCGAGGGCATCGTCCTCCTCAAGAACAACGGTGCCCTACCTTTCCGCACAGAAGGTAATCATAATTCTCAATTCTCAACTCTCAATTCTCAATTGATAAAAACCGTCACCCTCTTCGGTGAGAACTCTTACGACTTCCTTAGTGGCGGTACAGGCTCTGGCTGTGTCCATCCTCCTTACGTGGTTGATATGCTTCAGGGCCTCGAGAATGCTGGCATCAAGTCAAGTGCTACCCTCACGGATATCTACCGCAAGTACATCGACTATGCAAGAATCAAGTTCCAAGCAGAGCGTCATCCCGCCAAGTGGTTCCAGACTGAGATGATGGGACAGCAGAAGTATCCGGAGATCAGTCTCTCTCCCATCGCTATCAGTAAGGAAGTGAAGGCAGCCGATGCAGCCATCATCACCATCGGCCGTCAGGCTGGTGAGGGTATCGACCGCGACATCGACACCGAGTTCAACCTCATCCCTGAGGAGCGTGCGCTGATCACCGACGTCTGCAACGCTTTCCACGCAGAAGGGAAACCCGTTATCGTCATCATCAACTCCGGCTCTGTCATCGAGACGGCTTCTTGGAGCGGTTATCCCGATGCCATCCTCTGCGCCTGGCAGCCCGGTATGGAGGGTGGTAACAGCATCGCTGACCTGCTCACGGGTAAGGTGAATCCTTCTGGCAAGCTCACGATGACCTGGCCCATCGCAGCCACCGACCATCCGTCAACCAAGAATTTCCCCGGCAATATCGATGACTACACCTTCCAGATGATGGCTGCCAACAAGATGCCCATCCCCGGACATGCCTACACCAACCACGAGGAAGACATCTACGTCGGTTACCGTTTCTTCGACACCTTCAACAAAGAGGTGGCCTATCCTTTCGGCTTCGGACTGAGCTACACTACATTCGCCTTCTCAAAGCCTGTGATCAAGGCCAAGTGCAATGCCGTCGAGGTGAGCATCACTGTCAAGAATACAGGAAATGTCGCAGGTAAGGAAGTGGCACAGGTCTATGTCCAAGCACCAAAGGGCCGTCTGGAGAAGCCTGCACAGGAACTGAAAGCCTTCGCCAAGACGCGCGAACTGCAGCCTGGTGAGAGCCAGATACTCACGATGAACATCCCCGTACGCGACCTTGCCTCTTTTGACGAGACTAACAGTCAGTGGCTCACCGAGGCTGGCACCTACACCTTCTGCATCGGCAACAGCAGCCGCAACATCGCTGCCTCTGCCCAGTTGAAATTGGCTGAATATACGGAGAAGACCACCAACGCTCTCGCCCCGAAACAGAAGCTCAACCTGATGCATCAGTAATTCGTTTTACTCAAACGTTTACACAAAATATTCAGGGTAAAGATACTCATAGTATGACAAAAGTTTGTAACTTTGCAGCATGAAACTTCAAAATAACAAACTACAATCAATAATAAAGTAACAGCTATGAGTAAGAAATTTGTAATCGGAGACCGTCTGAAGGATGAGTGGATCTCAGTCCTGGACACGGAGAAGAAGAAACTTGAGTTCACCAATCATCTGGCCAGTGCCAAAGAGTATCTGCTTGAGGAAGATGCCCAGCAGAACCTTCAGAAGATTCAAGAGACAGGCTATTTCTCTGACCTGCAGATCTACATGAAGGAAGACAACAAGGCCTACAAGATTGACGAAAACGACTCCTTCCAATCATAAAAATAACCCCGTCTGAAATTCAGGCGGGGTTATTTCATTTGGGTCTCAGAGCCCTATCAATCTTTGTCGAGCAAAATCTTCATCATCTGAATGGCTGAATACGGAATCGGGGTACCTGGACCGAAGATGCATGCCACACCAGCCTTATAGAGGAAGTCATAGTCCTGTGCGGGGATCACACCACCGGCAGTCACCATGATGTCCTCACGACCTAGCTTCTTCAACTCCTCAATGAGCTGCGGGATGAGCGTCTTGTGACCGGCTGCCAGAGAAGAGGCACCAACGATGTGTACATCGTTCTCCACAGCCTGACGGGCAGCCTCCTCCGGCGTCTGGAACAACGGTCCCATATCCACGTCGAAGCCACAGTCGGCATAACCTGTTGCCACTACCTTTGCACCACGGTCGTGACCGTCCTGACCCATCTTGGCAACGAAGATACGCGGACGGCGACCCTCCTTCTGAGCAAACTCGTCGGTAAGGCGCTTGGCCTCCTCGAAGTCTTTGTCATTCTTTGATTCTGAACTATACACGCCTGAAATTGTTCTGATTACTGCTTTATAACGGCCTACGATTTCTTCGCAGGCATCTGAAATCTCACCCAGCGTACAACGCAACTGGGCAGCCTTCACTGCGAGGTCGAGCAAGTTGTTCTCGCTCTTACGGCCCTCCTTGAAGTCACGTACGCACTCGGTGATCGCCTTCAATGCAGCCTGACAAGCGGCCTCGTCACGAGAACCACGCACCTGAGCCAGGCTCTCCTCCTGCTGCTTGCGCACAGCGGTGTTGTCCACCTCGAGGATGTCGATGGGATCCTCGTGCTCCAGACGATACTTGTTGATACCGACAATCGTCTGGGTACCAGAGTCGATACGGGCCTGAGTACGGGCAGCAGCCTCCTCGATACGCATCTTGGGCAGACCTGTCTCGATGGCCTTGGCCATACCGCCCAGCTTTTCAATCTCCTGGATGTGTTCCCAAGCCTTGTGAACCAACTCGTTGGTCAACGTCTCCACATAGTAAGAACCAGCCCACGGGTCAATCTGCTTGCAGACCTTTGTCTCGTTCTGGATGTAGATCTGGGTGTTACGGGCAATACGGGCCGAGAAGTCTGTAGGCAGGGCGATGGCCTCGTCGAGGGCGTTGGTGTGCAGACTCTGGGTGTGACCCAGCACAGCTGCCATAGCCTCGATACAGGTACGACCCACATTATTAAACGGATCCTGCTCTGTCAAAGACCAACCAGAGGTCTGAGAGTGCGTACGCAGCGCCAGTGACTTCGGGTTCTTGGCACCGAAGCTCTTCACAATCTTTGCCCACAACAGTCTTCCGGCACGCATCTTGGCAATCTCCATGAAGTGGTTCATACCGATAGCCCAGAAGAACGACAGACGGGGAGCAAAGGCATCCACATCAATACCGGCATTCACACCAGTACGCAGGTAGTCCATACCGTCGGCGAGCGTGTAAGCCAACTCAATGTCTGCCGTAGCACCAGCCTCCTGCATGTGATAACCTGAGATAGAGATGCTGTTGAACTTCGGCATCTTCTGCGAAGTGTACTCGAAGATATCAGCGATGATCTTCATTGAGAATGCAGGAGGATAGATATAGGTGTTACGCACCATGAACTCCTTCAGAATATCATTCTGGATGGTTCCAGCCATCTCCTCCAACTGAGCACCCTGCTCCAGACCTGCCACAATATAAAATGCCAAAATCGGCAGCACAGCACCGTTCATGGTCATCGACACAGACATCTTATTGAGGGGGATCCCCGAGAACAACACCTTCATGTTCTCCTCATTACAAATACTTACCCCAGCCTTACCCACATCACCCACGACACGGGCGTTATCGGGGTCATAACCTCTGTGCGTAGGCAGGTCGAAGGCCACGGAAAGACCTTTCTGACCAGAAGCCAGGTTACGACGATAGAAAGCATTCGACTCCTCTGCGGTAGAGAATCCGGCATACTGACGGATGGTCCACGGGCGGAACGGATACATCATTGAGTACGGACCACGCAGATAGGGAGGGATACCGGCTGTGAAGTCGAGGTGTTCCATCCCTTCGAGATCCTCTTTCGTATACACCGGTCTCACCTCAATATGTTCGGGGGTCTTCCAATTCTCTACAATACCATTGTCTTTAATCCACTTGGCACCATCCTGAGCCTTGATGCCTGCATAGATATCAATATCTTTAAACTGTTTACGCATAATTCAAGTCTCCTATTCTTTAAATACCAAGTTTCTGATTATATTCTTTCAAAGTCTCGAGCACATTGCACTTCACGTGGATGTAGTTCTCGATGCCGGCAGCCTTCAGGTCCTCCATGCAGGCAGGAGCACCGGCTACGACGAACATCGCACGGCCATTCAAGTAGTTGAAGGCAGGGATGGCGTACTCAGCATACTCATCATCCGAAGAACAGATCACCACGATGTCAGCCTTGGCCTCCAGCGCAGCATCCACACCTTCCTCTACAGTCTTGAACCCGAGGTTGTCAATCACTTTGTAACCTGCACAAGCGAGGAAGTTGCAAGAGAACTGTGCACGAGCCTGACGCATAGCGAGGTTACCGATGGTCAGCATAAACGCTGTCGGCACCTTTGTCTCCTCGGTATGGATTCTCAGATCCTCGAAGTCAGCAGCAAGGCGGGTGCTCTTGATAGCCTTAAACTCAGATGACTCAGAGTCTTCAGCTTTTCCACAGCAGCATCCACAAGCCTTAGCCCTCTTCCCTTCACTCTTCTCGGTGAAGTTCGGGAACTGGTTGGTACCCAGCAGGAACTCCTTGCGCTTGGCAGCATCGCCATGACGCTTCACGTTCGTGGCATTGATATCATCCTGGATGGTTCCGGCCTTCACAGCAGCGAGGAAGCCACCCTCCTCTTCTACCTTCAGGAAGATCTTCCAGGCCTCTTGGGCCAGTGCATCCGTCAGGTGCTCGATATAGTAAGAACCGGCACCTGGGTCAACGATACGGTCGAAATGGCTCTCCTCCTTGATGATCAGCTGCTGGTTGCGGGCGATGCGCTCAGAGAAGTCCGTTGCCTCCTCATAAGGAGCATCGAACGGTGTCACCACCATCGAGTGTACACTACCCAGGGCAGCACTCATCGCCTCCGTCTGCGAACGGAGCAGATTCACGTATGAATCGAACAGCGTCTGATTATAGGTAGAGGTCGTCGCATTGACGCACATCTGACAACTGTCATCACTCTTCGGCTCATACTGCTTCACAATCTGAGCCCAGAGCAGACGGGCCGCACGGAACTTCGCGATCTCCATGAAGTAGTTCTCGCTGACACCCATGTTGAACTTGATGCTCTTGGCAGCCAGATCCACATCCACGCCGGCATCCGTCAGCTGCTGCAGATACTCATTACCCCAGGCCAGCGCATAGCCCAGTTCCTGTACGATGTAAGCCCCCGCATTGTTCAGGGCATCAGAGCTCACAGCGATACAACGGAAGTGAGGATACTCCTTCAGAGCTTCGACGAGCTTCGGACCATTCTCCAGCACCGGTGTCACGTCCTTGCCCTTCATCACCATCTTTGCCATCGGGTCGAACTCGATAGAGCCCACCACCTTCTCCTTGTCGTAGCCCTTCTCAGCGAAATAAGCCACGAGGATCTCAGCGAGCTCTACAGCATGACGCGGACAAGTAGCGAAGTTCACCTCGATACAGTCACAGTAGATACCGTCGAGCAAGGCCTTCACCGTCTCCTTCGAGACCATGTCGCCCTTCAGTTTGAAGCCCAGCGAGTCGATACCCTTGTTCAGGATGTCGAGCGCCTTCTTGTTGGCCTCCTTGGCATCAGTCACTTCGATGTTCTGACGAACATACCACACGTTGGAGTCCTTCTTGTTACCACGCACGAACGGGAACTCTCCGGGAAGAGCGTCGGGGGTCTTCAGATTCGCCAGGTCTTCCCGGCGATAGAAGGGCTGCACATTAAAACCTTCGTTTGTTCTCCATACCAAGCGTTTCTGGAAGTCAGCACCTTTCAGGTCGACCTCGATCTTGTCGAGCCATTCCTGAGTGGTTGGTGCGGTGAACTCGGTAAAGAGTTTCTCTTTGTTTGCCATAAATGAATTACGTTTGTTTATTATATAAGTTGTTTTAAGCTCCACTTAACAGACTGCAAAGTTACAACTTTTTTATGCAAATTGGTCATTTGAATTGTGAAAGAAATAAAAAAACGGTTTTTATCCAAAATTAACTGCACAAAAATGCTATATATGAGCAATTTTTTGAGTACCTTTGCACCCAAATTTGGGAGAACAATAAAAAATTAAATAGGTATGGAATCATTTCATTGGTTGAGAGACTTGTTTATGACCACTGACTCGGTGGCTCATATCGTGCTGCTTTATGCCATCGTCATAGCTATTGGTGTCTATCTGGGCAAGATCAAGATCTTCGGAGTCTCCCTGGGTGTGACTTTCGTGCTCTTCGCAGGTATCCTGGCAGGTCATATCGGCTTCACCGCCCCTACCCCGATACTCACGTTCATGCAGGACTTCGGACTGATCCTGTTTGTGTTTATGATAGGACTGCAGGTGGGGCCCGGTTTCTTTGAGAGTTTCGGAACCGCAGGCATCAAGCTCAACGGTCTGGCAGCAACAGCCATCCTGTTGAATATCCTCGTGATGTTCGCCTGCTACTACATATTCTTCGACACCAGCAACACCGCCAACCTGCCCATGATGGTGGGTACACTCTACGGTGCTGTGACGAACACCCCCGGACTCGGTGCTGCCAACGAAGCGCTGAACACCGCATTCCCCAACGGCGGTGCCCCACAGATTGCCTCTGCCTACGCCTGTGCCTACCCTCTCGCTGTGCTGGGTATCATCAACGCTATTATATTAATAAGGTATATATGCGGCGTCAAACTGGAAAAAGAAGAAGCGCAGTTGAAAGAGATGGAGGGCACCAAGACCAACAAGAAGCCCTACAAGATGCACTTAGAGGTAACGAACCAATACTTAGAGGGCAAGACGCTGTTGCAGGTGCATGACTTCCTGAACCGCGACTTCGTGGTGTCACGACTGGTGCATCAGGGCGAGCTATGCATTCCCAACCGCGACACTGTGTTCCATGTGGGCGACCAGATGCTCATCGTCTGTGCCGAGGCAGACCAGGAGGCCATCATGGCCTTCATCGGTCCGAAACTCGACATCGACTTCGAGCAGCAGGATCAGCCGTTAGTATCGAAGCGCATCCTCATCACCAACCCGAAGATCAACGGCAAGACGCTGGCCTCGATGCACTTCTCAAGTGTGCATGGTGTGAATGTCACCCGTCTGACACGTCATGGTATGGACCTCTTCGCCTCAGCGGGACTGCCTCTGCAGGTGGGTGATAAAATCATGGTGGTGGGTCCTGAAGACGCTGTCAACCGCGTGGCCAGCCAGATGGGAAACTCCCAAAGTCGTCTGAATGCGCCGAACATTGCCACGATCTTTGTGGGTATCTTCCTCGGACTGATCTTCGGTTCGTTCCCCCTGGTCATCCCGGGTATGCCTGTTCCCGTGAAGTTAGGTTTGGCAGGTGGACCGTTGATCATCGCCATCCTCATAGGCCGCTATGGCTATAAGATCCACCTCGTGACCTATACCACCACCTCGGCGAATATGATGCTGCGAGAGATCGGACTGGTGTTGTTCCTCGCCTCGGTGGGTATCAAGGCTGGGGCTGGGTTCTTGGAGACAGTGGTCGAGGGAGATGGGTTGCTTTATGTGCTGACGGGCTTCCTGATTACCATCATCCCGATACTTATTGTAGGTCCGATAGCCAGGATCAGGTATAAGTTTAATTATTTCACCATTGCGGGTATGATTGCGGGTACGTATACTGATCCCCCTGCATTGGCGTATTCTAATAGCATCTGCTCGAAAGAGGCACCGGCAGTGGGATATTCGACGGTCTATCCGCTGGCGATGTTTTTGAGGATCTTCACCGCACAGATTATTGTGTTGTTCTTTTGCGGTTAAATGTCACACAGATCTCACAGATCCCACAGATAAAACAATAATACACAAATAAAAAATGAATAGTTTCAGACTTCTGCTCAGCGGTGTGCTGATGATGAGTGCCTCAGCGGTGATGGCTCAGGGAGCCAAGAACATCCGCATCAACGAGGTGCTGACCAACAATACCGCCAACATCCAGGACGAGTACGGGCAGCGGGAGGCATGGATAGAGCTGGAGAACACCTCGTTCACCACCTACAACATCCGTGGCATGTACTTTACGACCGACCGCAGCGTGCTCGATCCGAACATGAGTGTGCCTGAACGCATCAAGCGCATGAGCGTCATCCCCAATGGTGACCCGCGTACGCAGATTGGCGGCAGACAGCACTTGGTATTTTACTGCAACTCGAATCCTGCCCAGGGCAAGTTGCACCTCTCACTGAAGGTTCCCATGTCAGAACCCGTTTGGATCGGATTTTATAACGGTAACGCTGAAGAGCTCATCGACTCCGTCACAGTCCCTGCGCTGGCTGCTGACCAGAGCTATGCCCGTCATGGTAACCTATGGCGCGTGAAATCACCCGAGAACGTCACTGCCGGCATCGAGAACTTCATCAAGACCGACGAGACCAAAGACGCGAAGTTGAAGCGCGAAGACCCATACGGCATCGGCATTACGCTGTTGGCCATGGGCATCGTGTTCTTCTGTCTGGCCCTGCTCTTTGTGTTCTTCTGGATCTTCGGACTGATCATGGAGCACCTTGAGACGGCCAAGAAAGTGGCCCATACACAGCCCATCAAGCCCATCACAAAGACGGTGGAGGTGACTCACGACATCGCCCACGCCACAGGCAATATCCTGCAGGACGGCTTCGAGAAGAAGGGTATCGACAAGGAGGTGTATATCGCCGTCATCTCGATGGCCCTGAAACAGTATCAGGACGACGTCCACGATGTGGAGAGCGGTATCATCACCATCAAGGCGCAGCGTACAGGCTGGTCGGATGAAGGTACCCAGATGACACACTTCTCTACTCCCGTCATCCCCACTTCCCACAACGCACCAAACATTCCCAAAACCCCGGAGATACGATAGTTTACAGTTTATAGTTTACAGTTTACAGACATGAATAAGTATCAATATAAAGTACAAGGCGTCGATTACGACGTAGAGATTGAAGAAGTAGAGGGCAACGTTGCCAAGGTGAACGTCAACGGTGTCCGTTTCGATGTAGAGCTGAAGCAGCCCATCAACCCCGCCAGCACGCTGAAGAAGGTGCGCATAGAGGCCCCGAAACCTGTAGCCCGTCCTGTGGTAACCCCTGAGAAGGCTCCTGCTGCCGACAAGCCTATGGCTCCCGGTACAGGTTCTGCTGTGAAGGCCCCGCTGCCCGGCACCGTCACAGAGTTGAAGGTGAACGTCGGCGACAAGGTGAACACGGGCGACATCGTGCTCGTGCTCGAGGCCATGAAGATGCAGAACAACATCGAGTCTGAGTTCTCAGGCACTGTCACATCGATCACCGTCAAGCAGGGTGAGACTGTGATGGAGGGCGCTGTTCTCATGACGATTGGGTAATATTTATATATTAAACAAGGATTAAAGGATTAAAGGAAAGACCCCAAAAAAAATCTATAAATCCTTATAATCCTTGTTAAATAAAAAAAGAAAAAAAGACTCCGAGTTCAAATTAATAAGAAAAAATGGATTTAGGACAATTTATCATACAGAACTTTCATGAATTCCTGACCTACACGGCGTTTGCCAATGCGACGGTCGGGAACCTGATCATGATTGTGGTGGGAGCCTTCTTCATCTGGCTCGCCATCAAGAAAGACTTCGAGCCGCTGCTGCTCGTCCCCATCGGACTGGGCATCATCCTCGGAAACATTCCCTTCCGTGCTGACGCAGGACTCGAGATAGGTCTATACGAAGACAATTCCGTGCTCAACATTTTCTATCAGGGCGTGCGACAAGGGTGGTATCCCCCACTCATCTTCCTCGGCATCGGTGCGATGACCGACTTCTCGGCGCTACTCGCCAATCCGAAGCTGATGCTCATCGGTGCCTCAGCCCAGTTCGGTATCTTCGGTGCCTATATGGTGGCACTGGCGATGGGCTTCGAGCCCTCACAGGCTGCCGGTATCGCCATCATCGGTGGTGCTGACGGTCCTACGGCCATCTTCCTGAGCTCCAAGCTCTCACCGAACCTCATGGGTGCGATCGCAGTCTGTGCATATTCGTATATGGCTCTCGTGCCGGTGATCCAGCCGTTCATCATGCGTCTGCTCACCACGAAAAAGGAGCGCGTCATCAAGATGAAACCTGGTCGTGAGGTGAGTCAGACGGAGCGTATTCTCTTCCCCATCATCGGTCTCTTGCTGACGACGTTCATTGTGCCATCTGGCCTGCCCCTGCTGGGTATGCTGTTCTTCGGCAACCTGCTGAAGGAGAGCGGTAAGACTACCCGTCTGGCGAAGACTGCCGGTGCAGCCCTGAATGACATCGTCGTGATGCTGCTGGGTCTCACCGTCGGCTGCTCGACACAGGCTTCGGAGTTCCTGACGTTCAATACCATCAAGATCTTCGCCCTCGGTGCGATGGCCTTTATGATTGCCACAGCCTCGGGTGTGTGCTTCGTGAAGATCATGAACCTCTTCCTGCCCGAAGGCAAGAAGCTGAACCCGCTGATCGGTAATGCCGGTGTCTCTGCTGTTCCGATGGCAGCACGTATCTCCAACAACCTCGGCCTCGAGTACGACCGCCACAACTTCCTGCTCATGCACGCCATGGGTCCGAACGTCGCTGGTGTCATCGGCTCAGCCGTCGCTGCAGGTGCGTTGTTAGGATTCCTCTCTTAGAAGTTAAGTGACATGCAAAGAATAAGTTGGTATAACTCTCACCACAGAGACACGGAGAACACTGAGTTTTTTGCTGTGTCAAGAAAGAAAAACTCTGTGTACTCTGTGCCTCTGTGGTGAATATCATTCGTGCCAAGTTATTATTTAACGATTACTAAAGGGAATTAAAGGACAAATGACAGAGAGGCCGAAGGTAGCGATAATAGACACGAACACGTTGGCTGCGATGGGTCTGAAACAGATCCTGCAGAACATCATGCCCATCATGACGGTCGATACCTTTGGCTCTTTTGCAGAACTACAGTCAGGGCATCCCGATGCCTATTTCCATTACTTTGCCGCCATGAGCATTGTACTGGAACACAAGGAGTTTTTCCTGACGAATCGGCGCAAGACCATCGTGCTCACGCTATCCCTCGACACGATGTCGCAACTCTCCGACTTCCACTGTCTCTGCGTCAACGTGCCTGAACAACAGCTCGTGCGCTCTCTCCTTGCCCTCGAACAGAGGGCTCATGGCGAAGGCAAGAACCTTCCACCCATGCCCGACATCATCAGTCGCAAGATCCTCACAGACAGAGAAATAGAGGTCATGTCGCTCATCGTGCAGGGCTTTATCAACAAGGAGATTGCCGAACAGCTCAATATCGGTCTCGCCACCGTCATCACGCACAGAAAGAACATCATGGACAAGCTGGGATTTCGGAGTGTCTCAGCACTCACCATCTACGCCGTCATGCACGGGTATGTGGACATTAATAAAATTTAGAAATTATAAAATTAAAAAATTAAAATAATTAAGAGTTTAGAGTTTATAAGTTTATAGTTTATAGTTGATTACAAAGTAATGAATGATATATCACGAATAGAATTCGAGAACGCGAAAGCTGAGGTGGTTTGTTTTGACAACGGCACTGAGGTTAGAGAATATCAAGCGATTATACATGTCGCCAACCCGCGACTGGCGTATGCCCAGCAGCTTGAGGCTGTGCTGAACGCCTATGACGCCCTGCGATTGCAGTTTGCGGGTACACAGGCTGTCTTCAAGCGCTACTTCCTCAGCGATGCTGCCAATCAGGCTGACGATGTCATCGCTGCCGACCTCTCCCTCTGTGCGAAGAGCATCATCCAGCAGGCACCCCTCGACGGCACGAAAATTGCCCTCTGGGTGTATCTGATGTCGGGTGTCGAGACAGAACTCAACAAGAGCGGTCTCTACGAAGTGCGTCACGGTGAGTTCCGTCATCTCTACAACGCCTCTGCCCACAACCTCGCTGCCAACTCAGAATACCAGATGCGACTGCTCTTCAACGAGTACGTCATGCAGTTGGCCGAGGAGGGTTGCAAGCTCTCGGAGAACTGCATCCGCACGTGGCTTTTTGTGAATGACATCGACCTGAACTACGGTGGTGTCGTACGTGCGCGTAACCAGGTGTTCTTCACCCAGGGACTGACTGTCCACACCCATTTCATCGCCTCTACAGGCATTGGAGGCCGTCAGCAGGATCCCAACGTGCTCTCACAGATGGACAACTACGCCATCGCAGGTATCCGTCAGGAGCAGATCCACTATCTCTACGCCCCCACCCATCTCAACCGCACCAGCGACTACGGTGTGTCGTTTGAGCGCGGCACGTATGTAGACTATGGCGACCGCCGGCATGTGTTTATCTCTGGTACCGCCAGCATCAACAACAAGGGCGAGATCATGTATCCCAAGGATATTGAGCAGCAGACACGCCGTATGTGGGAGAATGTCGAGGCCCTATTGAAGGAGGCCGAATGCTCCTACGATGATGTCACCGAGATGGTGGTCTATCTGCGCGACATTGCGGACTATGACATCGTGCGCAGCCTCTTCCAGGAGCGTTTCCCCGACAAGCCCAGTGTCATCGTCCACGCTGCCGTCTGTCGTCCCGGGTGGCTTGTAGAGATGGAGTGCATGGCTGTTAAGGCCCAGTCAAAACCCGAATTCCCCGCATTTTAAAAGAAATTAGAAGGAAACAAATGAATAAAAAGGAAACGAATGTGAATAATATGAATAATTTTATCCATAAATATGAATAATAAAAAATAAAAATATGAATAATAAAAAAGATTATTATAAATATTAGTGGTTATTATTCACATTCGTTTCCAAAAAAAATATACATTATGAAAAAATATTTATTGCTTTTCACCATTTCATTTCTCCTTATGAGTTTCATTGCCGACGAGACGATGACCAAGGAGAACGGTGCGATCGTCATCAACACGACAGAGATAGGCAAAAATGTCGAAGGTTATCAGGGCCCCACCCCACTGAAAGTCTATATCAAAAACAACATGGTGGAGAAGATCGAGTTTCTCAAGTCGCCTGAGACCCCAAAATACTACGACCGCGTGAAGAAGTTCCTGCAGTCGAAGTGGGACGGTCTGAAGGTGAAAGAGGCCCGTGAGAAGGAGGTTGATGTGGTCACTGGTGCCACCTATTCCTCCGAGGCTGTCATCGAGAACGTCCGCCTCGCCCTCGACTACTACCAGTCACACAAATAATACGACGTATGAAAAAACTGTATTTGATGATGATGGCGACATTAGCCACGACTGCGGTAAATGCACAGGGACTGCAGTACCCGAAGGCCGCGAAAGACGGCACTGTTGACGAGTATTTTGGTACCAAGGTGGCTGACCCCTACCGCTGGTTAGAGAATGACACGAGCGCACAGACAGCCGCTTGGGTGGAGGCAGAAAACAAGGTGACCAACGCCTATTTAGCGAAGATTCCCTTCCGTGGGAAGCTGCTGAAGCGACTGACGGAACTGTCGAACTATGAAAGGATCTCTGCGCCTCGCAAGCGTCACGGCAAGTGGTATTTTTACAAGAACGACGGTCTGCAGAACCAAAGCGTGATGTATGTGATGGACAAGTTGGGCGGTGAGCCACGCGTGTTCCTCGATCCCAACAAGCTGAGTACTGACGGCACTGTGGCCCTGAAGGGTGTGTATTTCTCGAACAACGGCAAGTATGCTGCCTACACCATCTCGCGCAGTGGCAGCGACTGGGAGGAGATCTTCGTGATTGACCTGAAGACAGGACAGCTGACAGAGGACCATATTGAATGGGCGAAGTTCACGGGTGCTGCCTGGAAGGGCGACGGGTTCTACTACAGTGCCTATGACGCACCAGTGAAGGGCAAGGAGTTCTCGAACGTGAATTCCGGGCACAAGATCTACTATCACAAGATCGGTACGCCCCAGAGCGAGGATGTGCTGTTCTATCAGAATGCCGCCTACCCCATGCGCTTCTATATCGCCGACGTGAACGAAACAGAAACGAAGATGTACCTCTACGAGGAGGGTGCCGGTTCAGGCAACAACCTCTTCGTGCGTGACCTGACCAAGCCGGAATCACAGTTCATACAGATGACCTCAAACATGGACTATCAGTATATGCCCGTCTATGACGAGGGCGACAAGATCTGGCTCTTCACCAACTACGGTGCCCCGAAGGCTCGCATCATGACTGCCGACATGCGCCAGCCAGGCGTTGACAACTGGCAGGAGCTGATACCTGAGCAGGAGAATGTGCTCT
The DNA here is from genome assembly GCA_017428805.1 of Prevotella sp. The sequence continues at coordinate 19,621 of JAFRQC010000023.1, forward strand.
CTGGTGTCGATGTGATCAACCGCCAACTGATACTCACCTACCAGAAGGATGCCTCAGACCATGCCTATCTCTATGGCCTCGACGGCATGCAGCACAACGAGATCCGTCTGCCGTCGGTGGGCAGCGTGAGCTTCACGGGTGACGAAAAGGAGTCTGAGTGCTTCTATACGTTCTCATCGTTCACCATCCCCGGTTCAGTCTATCAGTATGATATGGAGAAGGACGAGAGCACGCTCTACACATCGCCCAAGGTGAACTTCAGACAGGAGGACTACACCTCAGAGCAGGTGTTCTTCCAGAGTAAAGACGGTACGCGTATACCTATGTTCCTGACTTATAAGAAAGGGCTGAAGAAGAACGGCAAGAATCCCGTCTATCTCTACGGCTATGGCGGCTTCAATATCTCACTGGGTCCGAGTTTCTCGGCCACCCGTATTCCTTTCCTCGAGAATGGCGGCATCTATGCACAGGTGACGCTGAGAGGCGGTGGTGAGTATGGTGAGGAATGGCATCTGGCAGGCACGAAGATGCAGAAGCAGAACGTGTTCGACGATTTCATCGGTGCTGCAGAATGGCTGATCAGTGAGGGTTATACCTGCAAGGATAAGCTGGCTATCGTAGGCGGTTCGAATGGCGGACTGCTTGTGGGAGCCTGCATGACACTGCGTCCGGAACTGTTTGGCGTTGCCATCCCGGAAGTGGGTGTGATGGACATGTTGCGCTATCACAAGTTCACCATCGGCTGGAACTGGGCCAGTGACTATGGCACCAGCGAGGACTCGAAAGAGATGTTCGAGTATCTGCGCGGCTACTCTCCCCTGCACAACCTGAAGCCAGGCACAGCCTATCCTGCTACACTGGTAACAACAGCGGATCACGACGATCGTGTGGTACCAGCCCATTCGTTCAAGTTTGCTGCCACCCTGCAGGAGTGTCATCAAGGCAACAATCCCGTGCTCATCCGTATTGACACGAAGGCAGGACATGGAGGTGGCAAGCCACTAGCGAAAGTGCTGGAGGAACAAGCCGACATCTACGGCTTCATCCTCTATAACATGGGAGTGAAGTTCAAATAAAAAATTGAATCCCAGCCGGACGGCTGGGATTCAATTTTTTATTTTGCGTATGCGACGCTGCGGGTTTCTCGGATGACGGTGATCTTCACCTGTCCCGGATAAGTCATTTCGTTCTGGATCTTTGTGGCGATATCAGTGCTGAGGGCTTCTGCCTCGGCATCGTTCATCTTGTCGGCACCAACGATGACGCGGAGCTCACGGCCTGCCTGAATAGCGTAGGTCTTTGTGACACCAGGATAGCTCATCGCGATGGCCTCCAGGTCGTTGAGACGCTTGATGTAGGCCTCAACAATCTCACGACGGGCACCAGGACGCGCACCACTGATGGCATCGCACACCTGAACGATCGGAGCGAGCAACGTCTGCATCTCCATCTCATCGTGGTGGGCACCAATGGCATTGCAGATGTCGGGTTTCTCCTTGAACTGCTCAGCAATCTTCGCGCCATAGAGTGCGTGGGGCATCTCACTCTCCTCATCAGGTACTTTACCGATATCGTGGAGCAGACCTGCACGCTTGGCTTTCTTGGGATTGAGGCCAAGTTCGGCAGCCATCACTGCACAGAGGTTAGCAGTCTCACGGGCATGCTGCAACAGGTTCTGACCGTAAGAAGAACGGTATTTCATCTTACCGATGATGCGGATGAGTTCGGGGTGCAGACCATGAATACCGAGGTCGATGGCGGTGCGCTTACCAGTCTCGATGATCTCGTTGTCAAGCTGCTTCTTGACTTTGGCAACCACCTCCTCGATACGTGCGGGGTGGATACGGCCATCGCTGACCAGCTGATGAAGGGCCAGACGACAGACTTCACGACGGACAGGATCGAAACCTGAGATGACAATGGCCTCAGGGGTATCGTCGACGACAATCTCGACACCTGCAGCAGCCTCAAGAGCTCGGATGTTACGTCCCTCACGACCAATGATGCGACCTTTCACCTCATCGTTCTCGATATGGAACACGCTGACGGAGTTCTCGATGGCGGTTTCAGTAGCCACACGCTGGATGGTCTTGATGACAATCTTCTTGGCTTCCTGGTCGGCATTGAGCTTAGCCTCGTCCATGATCTCATTGATGTAGCTGGCAGCAGCAGTCTTGGCCTCATCTTTCATAGACTCGATGAGACGGTTCTTGGCATCCTCAGCACTGAGTCCAGAGACTTCCTCAAGCATCTCGCGCTCTTTGAGCTGCATCTTCTCAAGTTCCTCGGCCTTGACAGAAAGCAGGCGCTTCTCATTGTCGAGGCGCTGCTGCTGGGTGTTGAGTTCACCACTCTTGCGGCTGAGTTCCTCCTGACGCTGGTTGAGCGAGAGCTCACGCTGCTTCAGTTTGTTCTCAGTCTGCTGAGCCTGCTGGTTACGCTGCTGGATCTCCTTCTCGAGCTCGCTCTTCTTGTTGAGGAACTTCTCCTTGACTTCCAACAATTTCTTCTCCTTGACAACCTCAGCCTCCTTGTTGGCGGCTTCGACCATCTCATTGTATTTTCCCTTCAGTACGAAGCGGAAAATCAGATATCCGCCGACTCCACCCAGAACGAGAGCGCCGGCAGCGATCAATAGTACAAAAATTAAATCCATAAAAAATTTATATTAAATAATGTTATTCTCACTTCAGTGCTTCCTCAATCTCAGAAGTCAACTTAGCAAGAATACCATCATAGGGTGCCGTATCGTTCTTGCCGCGCTCGCGTTCCAGCATCAGCGCGATGTCGATCAGCGTCATCAGCGCGATGGTGTGCTCACCCTTCTTACCCTTATAAGCCTGCGAATAGGCATTATAACGGTTGGTGATGAGCTTGGCTGCCCTGCGGTAGAACTCCTCATCGGCGCGGTTGACCGTCACTTCGATTTCCTCGTCATAGACGTGCAACCGTATATGTAGTTTCTCGTTGTCGTTTACTTCTGCCATTGGATAGCATATTTACTGTTCGTCACTCAAAATGGTGATGCACTTATTCACTTGGCGTATCATCCGTGAGAGGCGTTCTTTGGCCTCGTCGAGGTTGCCGTCTGTGATCTCGAGCATACGCGCCATCTTCAATGAGTTATAGTCGTTGTCCGCCTGAGTGACCCGGGCCTTGAGTTCCTCAATCTCCGTAGCCTGCTCTCCTACGAGGGCCTGCAAACGGCCATTCTCCGTCTTCAGTTCCTGAAACTGGAGAATCATCTGCCGCACACGGGTTTGGAAATCAGCCAAAGTTTTCTCGCTTGGATTCATACGTAACTATTTGGCGTACAAAGTTAAAGTAAAAATGTTAGAATGTCTGCTTTAATGCCGACATTTTAATATTTTTTAATCTTCCGACTTTTTCCTCGGCTCTTTCTTGGCGAGCATCACCACACGATAGACGAAATCTGTCACCCACTTCTGGGAGAAACCAAGGCGACGGTTGTACTCACGGACGGAGGCAACAGTCTTGAGCACATCAGGCTCCTTGAAGTCGTTCTTGTTGAAGATGTCGCTGACAGTCTTCTCGGTCATCGTGTAGAGGGCCTTCTTCATAAAGCCCGGCAGACGGAGTTTGAACTTCATCAGGTTACCCGTCAGCATCATAATGTCCTGTGTGAAGCCCTGGAACTGCAGGAGATAGGTCTGTGCGTCCTGTATCTTTTTGCAACGACGATGGAGGCTCTGGTCGATCTCCTTGAAGAAGGTATCGTCCATCTGATACATCGACTTAAGCATGTTCTTACAACGGCTGCGTTCGCCTACACCTAATTTATTATTAACGGTAGGCACCTTGAGCGTGGACTTAAACACCCTGAGGTCAGGGAGTGCTGCGAGGTTCGTGATGCCGAGGTCGGCAGCGAGGGCTGCCTGAAAGTAGACACGGATGAGGGTCATGAAATCCTCCATGCCTCCCACCTTCTGTTCGTCTTTCTTTCCAAAAATTTTATTCCAAAATCCCATAATTGTCACTAATTGTTAGAAATCGCGTGCAAAGTTACTACTTTTTAAGGAGTTAAAGGAGTTAAAGAAGTTAAAGGGAGTTAAAGGACATTACTTTCAAACAAAATTCATTACCTTTGCAGTCAACAAATAACAAATTAACATGAAAGGTATCGTATTAGCGGGAGGCTCAGGGACACGCCTCTACCCCATCACCAAGGGTGTCAGCAAACAGTTGATTCCCATTTTCGACAAGCCGATGATCTATTATCCCATTTCGACACTGATGCTCGCCGGTATCCGTGAGATCCTGATCATCTCCACTCCCTATGACCTGCCAGGTTTCAAGCGTCTGTTAGGCGACGGCAGTGATCTGGGCGTGCGTTTCGAGTATGCCGAGCAGCCTTCACCCGACGGTCTGGCACAGGCATTCATCATCGGTGACAAGTTCATCGGTGAGGACAGCGTCTGTCTCGTCTTAGGTGATAACATTTTCTACGGCAGCGGTTTTACAGGTATGTTGAAGCAGGCTGTCATCAACGCAGAGCAGAACGATCACGCCACAGTCTTTGGCTACTGGGTAAATGACCCTGAGCGTTATGGTGTGGCTGAGTTCGACAAGGACGGCAACTGTCTCAGCATTGAGGAGAAACCCGCCAAGCCGAAGTCGAACTATGCGGTGGTAGGACTCTATTTCTACCCGAACAGCGTGGTGGAGATTGCGAAGAACATCAAGCCCAGTGCCCGTGGGGAATTGGAGATCACTACTGTAAACCAAAAATATCTCGAACAGAAGAACCTGTTGGTGCAGACCCTGCAGCGCGGATTTGCCTGGCTCGACACTGGCACCCACGACTCGTTGTCTGAGGCTTCGACCTTCATCGAAGTCATCGAGAAGCGTCAAGGTCTGAAGGTGGCCTGCCTGGAGGAGATTGCCTACAAGCGTGGCTGGATCACGAAAGAAGCACTGAAAAAACTGGCCGAGCCGATGGCAAAGAACGACTACGGTCAGTATCTGCTGCGTCGTGCAGAGGAATACATCAGATAGCGTATTCCTCCACACAACGGGTGAGGGCTGCGGGATTTCCCATGTCGAACATACGTCCCCTCAGTCTGACACCCATCATTCCACTTCTTTGACGGACGGCCTCGAGGGCAGATGTGAGTTCTATCTCGCTGACGTGGTCTCCGTCAATTTCTTTTTTCATAATATCCTCATGCAGCTGGGCAAAGACCTCCGGCGTGAGGATATACTGTCCAAACACACTATAATACTCTTTCTCCCCCTGTTTATTGCGGACGCCCAGGAACTCCTCAGCGTAACTGGACTTAGGTTTCTCATGCATGACGTCAACATTGAGGATGGTATTATCCTTGTCCTCCCAAACACCGTGAAGAATGCCGTAATGGCTCACCACAGATAAGGGGACGCTGTGGATGCTGACCATCAGGGCGTTATAGCGTTCATATTCCTCGATGAGCTGTAGGGCACATGGCTTGTTGGAGTCACTACGGTAGATGGTGTCACCCAGAAGGAGCAGTACAGGCTCATTACGGGCGAACTGCGCCGCCTGGTAGACCGCATGACCGAAGCCACGCTTCTCACGCTGATAGACATAATGCAGACGCTTGCCGATATCGAGGATGCGATTCTCATACTCCTGCGCCTCAGGATTCAGCTTGCGGAGATGTTCGTCGGAAAGTGGACGCTCGAAGTAATCGGCATACAGCTGACGCTCCTCCTCAGAACCCAGCACCAGACAGATCTCCTCGATGCCACTCTTCACCAACTCCTCCAGAAGGATCAGGATCACGGGACGCACCATCCCATCAGGACACGGGATGGGAAAGAAATCCTTCTTCAAGGCACGCGTGGCAGGATAAAGCCGGGTGCCGAAGCCTGCCACAGGGATAATGGCGCGACGCACCGTGTGAACCGGCTTCAGTGTGAGAGGATAAGCCTTCATGCCACGATCATTGAGATAGGCAATCAACTGCTGCTGAGCCTCAGCATTGCGAGCCAGGAACTGAACAGAGCCGTCACCATGAGAGCCGACACCCTTGCCACCCCATACGAGCGGTTGGATGTCAGGATCCTGAAGTACACTGTGGAGCTTGGGCGACCTGAGGGCAGGCGACATCGGCACCACCTTCTCATCGAAGAGCGCTTCCGCCTCTGTCATCAGCCGTCCCAACGACTCTGCATCCCCCTCCGCCATATATTGGATGGCACGATGGACGATATCGAGGTTCTGTTGTCCGAGAGCCTCGTGCTCAGCACGGTCTGCATCGGTCGTAGGGAAGGGATAGGCCTTGTTCAGGTCGGAGAGGATCTTGATGGTGTCCTTCTCGGCACAGAGATCGGCAAAGACCCAATAGAGATGTGTCTTCACATTGAGAGAACGCACCTCAATCTCATCGCCGTCGAAGGTCATCAGATTCGGCTTCACGCCAAAGGCACAAGCCTGATCCAGACGTCCACAGCGGCTACTGGTCCTCAACTCCCCCACATAGGCGATGTTCATCTCGCCAAGAGTGTTCAGGTTCAGATTATATAATAAATTGAACGCGCGTGCGACAAGTACGCAGATGGCCGCAGAGCTGGAGAGGCCACTCTTCATCGGGAGCGTCATCGACTTGATGCGGATGCGCACACCACCCACCTTGTACCACTCAAGCATATAAGAGGCCACACCGGCACAGTAGCAGAAGAACGAACCCGATTTCGCAATGCGCTTCAGTTCCACCTCGTCCATCCGACAGGAGAAATCCTGCCATACACCCTCTATCTCGGATGCTTCGCTATAAAGCTCAAAGATACTAGATTTCTCGACTTCTGCATAGATACCCTGTTCGATACCCGTCACGATGGCGGCACCAGGAGCGATGTCGGCGTTCATCGTACGATAATGACCAGCCCAGTCAGTATGCTCACCAAAGAGGCACAGACGCCCCGGAACAAATAGTTTTATCATAAATCTTGTAGTTTTATCAGTGCAAAGTTAGCAAAAAAAGCCACAGATTGCACCGATTTATGAGAAAAAAGACTGGAAAATGCTTGAATTTTGATATTTTTTTGCAATTTTGTTTGGTCGTTTCATCTAAAATGCCTACTTTTGCCCCGAAATTATTAACAATTAAAAAGATTATTGCCTATCGAAACAAACTTTACTCAAATACGATTAAATAGAAAATAGTATATGAGTACTTTAGAAAGTATGACCGACGAAGAGTTGGCATTATCTTACATCAATGGCAATAACCGAGCATTCGATGAGTTACTTTCAAGGAGTCAGGAAAAAATCTTCAGCTATATCGTGTATATAGTGAAAGATGAGAATTTGGCCAATGACCTGTTCCAAGAGACATTCCTGAAAGCGATCACGAAAATGCAGAGTGGCAGATATACAGACTCGGGTAAGTTCTTCTGGTGGTTGACGCGTGTTGCCCACAATGTCATCATCGACTACTATCGTGCCCAGAAGAGCCGTCATATCGTGGAGCCCACGAAGGACAACGACCTCTCCAACCTGAACAGCAATTCGGTGATGGACGGCAGTCGCGAAAGCGAGATGGCCAATGCGCAGGTGCTGTGCGACGTGAAGAGACTGATGGAGGCTCTGCCCGAACAGCAGCGCGAGGTGGTCTTTATGCGGTACTATCAGGAGTTGTCATTCAAGGAGATAGCGAAGATCACGGGTGTGAGTATCAACACCTCGCTGGGACGCATGCGTTACGCCCTCATCAACCTGAGAAAGCTGACCCATCAGCACGGGGTAAATCTTGTATTAGAATAATTTAGGCACGGATTACACGGCTTTTATCAAAGACACGGCCTCCTACCGGGAAGAAAGCCGTGTCCTTAATTCTATAAGGCCGTGTAATCCGCGCCTAATATTTTAGACTGCGGAGGTCGTGGATGATCTGTTCAGGACTGGCGGCATTGAAGACATAGCTGCCACTGACGAGCACGTCGACACCTGCAACCACTAAGCGGGGAGCCGTCTCCCCCTGCACACCACCATCCACCTCGATCAGCGTCTGGCAGCCTTTCCTGTCAATCATCTCACGGAGGCGCTTCACCTTGTCGATAGTGTTCTCGATGAACTTCTGTCCACCAAAACCAGGATTGACACTCATCAGCAGCACCATCTCCACGTCGCCGAGGATATCCTCAAGTACCGAGACAGGTGTGGAGGGATTGAGTGTGACACCAGCCTTCATACCTGCATTGTGGATCTCCTGTACGGTGCGGTGCAGATGGACGGAGGCCTCATAGTGGACATTCATCATCATCGCACCAAGTTTGGCGGTCTGCTGGATGTAACGTTCAGGACGCTCAATCATATAATGCACGTCGAGGGGTTTCTTACAGGCCTTCGCCACTGCCTCAAGGACGGGGAAGCCGAAGGAGATGTTGGGGACGAAAGAGCCGTCCATCACGTCGAGGTGAAGCCAGTCAGCCTCACTGCGGTTGATCATGTCGATGTCGCGGTCGAGATGGAGGAAGTCGGCGGCGAGTAAGGAGGGTGATACGATTGCCATAATCCTTTCAATTCAGGCACAGAGCCTGTTTGTTGTTGTTTACACGGAAGGTGTAGGCATACTGCCGGATGATGTCGAGCGTCTGCTCACTGGGTTTAAACGATTCGGGAGTAAAATGCTTCATAGGCAAAACTTTTTTAAATGTTTATACCATAGAAACGCAAACACCTACTACTTTATTATATAATTCTCAAAATTTTTATTTCCATTCAAGAAATCCCGGGCTGTCATCCGCTTCTTACCAGCCAGCTGAAGCTCATCTATCTGGAGCAGGAAATCGGCTGTCGTGATATAGAGCACGCCCTTATAGATGACGATCATTCCAGAACGCATACCAATGTTTTTCTGGGTTTTGGTGGTCTTGAAGATCTTCAGGTCCACGGTTTTTCCGTCAGGCCCCATCAGTTGTGTCCATGCACCGGGATAAGGACTCAGGCCTCGGATGAAATCATAGATACGTTTGCAAGGATGGTCCCAGTTGATCTCACAAGTATTCTTGAAAAGTTTCGGGGCGTCATAGAGACGGCGGAACTTGGTCTCAAGTTCTGCCTGCGGGATGCTTTCCGGATGACCATCAGCGGCGATGATCTTCTCGAGAGTCTCCAGGCAGATGTCTGCCCCGAGGTGCATCAGGCCGTCGTAGACATATTCCACATCCGCCTCATCGGGAATCTCGAAAGTCTTCTGCATAATGATGCGACCGGTGTCAATCTCCTTATCCAGGAAGAATGTGGTGACACCCGTCTGCGTCTCGCCATTGATGACGGCCCAATTGATGGGGGCGGCTCCACGATACTGAGGCAGCAAGGCTGCGTGAACGTTGAAAGTTCCGTATGCCGGCATATCCCAAACGATCTCCGGCAACATCCGGAATGCCACAACCACCTGGAGGTTAGCCTTAAAGCTACGGAGTTCCTCGACGAAAGCAGGATCTTTCATCTTCTCAGGCTGAAGCACAGGGAGCTGATGCTCCAGAGCATACTTCTTCACCTCCGAGGGCTGCACCTCCGTCTGATGACGGCCTACTGCCTTATCTGGCTGTGTCACCACCGCCACCACGTTATACTCGTTCTCCACCAGTGCCTTCAGCGTCTCCACAGCAAACTCCGGCGTTCCCATAAACACAATTCGTAAATCTCTTTTCTCCATATTCTCATTATTTTAGAAACAAGGATTTAAGGATTAAAAGATTTTATCACATATAACACCATAAATCCTTTGATACTTATCTATTACTTTTTCAGATTGAATAATCTTTTCTTCACCAGACTCTCTTCACCAAAATTTAGCAACAACCCGACTTCCATATTTGTTGCTTTAAGATAATTCAATACTTGGGCATCATAAATGGATTCCAATTTTGACACAGCTTTCAACTCAACAATCACAGATCCATAGCAAACAAAATCGGCAACATAATATTGTTTCATCATTTTTCCCTTATAAACTAAAGACAACATCTTCTCACGCTCGAAAGGAATACTTCGAGCACTTAATTCCAATTCAAGAGCTTCGCCATAGACAGCTTCAAGGAAGCCACATCCCAATTGCTTGTGGACCTCTAATGCTGCACCTATAATATTATAGGTCATTGTCTCATACTGATTGCTCAGTTCCCTGAAACGCTGAAGTTTCTCTAAACTGTCCATCTCAATTCTTAAATCCTTTAATCCTTGTTTATAAAAAGAAACTAATCTTCGCTCATGTCGGCAACCATTTTGCGGTACATAGTGTAGATACGCTGGCGGGAAACATAACCTATCAGACGGTTCTCCACGTCAAAGACCGGCAACCAGTTGGCACCCGTTTTGTCGAAGGCCCGCATTACCTCGGCCATCGGCGTGGCATCACTCAGACGAGCCTTGGGCTCTGTCATCAGCTGGGAAGCCGTGAAATGATGATAGAGTTCGATGCGGAACACGACATTACGGATCTCCATGATGTCAATCTCACCCAACAGCATCCCTGCGGCATCAAGCACTGGCAGCACCGTAGAGTGGCTGCGGCTGATCTTATGCACGATCTGTCCCAGTTCCATATCAGGTGTCACACTCAGGAAATCACGTTCGATGACAGAATCCAGATTCATCAGCGTCAGTACAGCGTGGTCAGTATGATGCGTGAGCAGCTTTCCCTGACGAGCCAGACGAGAGCCATAGATGCTGTGAGGTTCGAAAATGATGATGGTGAGATAGGCACAGACGCTGACAATCATCAGCGGCATGAACATCGTATAGCCACCCGTCAGTTCTGCAATCAGGAAGACACCCGTCAACGGGGCGTGCATCACACCCGACATCACACCAGCCATCCCCAGCAGGGCGAAATTCTTCTCCGGCACATAAACACCAATCTGGTTGATATTCCACAGACGTGAGAAGAGGAAGCCAGCAAAGCACCCGATGAACAGCGAAGGTGCGAACGTACCACCACAACCACCACCACCATTCGTCGCCGAAGTGGCAATCACCTTTGTCAGCAATACCAACGCAATAAACGGTATCAGCATTGCCCCCTGACCAGCAAACAATGAATTATCCAGAATCTGGTTCCAATCTGCTTCCGTCCGTCCGTTCAGCAAAAGGTTGATGCTGCTGTAGCCCTCACCATAGAGCGCAGGGAACAGGAAGATGAGCAGACTCAGCACCGTACCGCCGATAGCCAGACGAACATACGGTTTATCCTTGAAACGGGCAAACACATCCTCACAAGCACCCATCATCCGGATAAAATAGAGCGACACCAGACCGCAGGTGATGCCTAAGAGCACACAAGCAGGAATGCGCTGTACCGACCACCCACTGTCGAGATGGAACGTAAACAGCGCCGCATCGCCACTGAAGATATAGGTAAAGCAGGTGGCTGTCACACAAGAGACGAGGATCGGCAACAGTGCCGACATCGTCATATCGATCATCAGCACCTCCAACGTAAACACCAGTCCGGCTATCGGGGCCTTAAAGATGCCTGCGATAGCACCTGCCGCACCACAGCCTACGAGTGTCATCAGCATCTTCCGGTCCATATGGAACAACTTTCCGAGGTTCGAACCAATGGCAGAACCTGTCAGCACGATAGGGGCCTCAGCTCCCACAGATCCACCAAAGCCGATAGTGATGGCAGAGGCGATGACCGACGACCAACAGTTATGCGACTTCAGTCTCGACCTGTTCGACGAGATGGCATAGAGGATACGGGTGATACCGTGAGAGATATTGTCCTTGACGATATATCGGACGAACAACGATGTCAGATAGATACCTACAACGGGATAGACCAAATAAAGCCAGTTGGCTCCTGTACGGTCGAAGGAACTGGTGAGCAGATAGACAATCTGGTTGATGATCCAATGGAGCACAAATGCCGCCACAGCCGCAAAGAAGCCGACAATCAGCGCGAGGATGATCATAAACAACTTCTCGCTGATATGCTCCACCCGCCATTCGTGCAGCCGTTGGAGCCACTTAGGTCGTCTATCGTTTACTGCTGCTTCCATTTTGTTTAAACACGGATTATAAGGATTTTATGGATTTTTCTGGCGGTAGCCTCCTTATAATCCTTATAATCCGTGTTATTATAATAATTCATTTTTGTTATTTTCTTATTATTTCTACTTCGCCGTTCTCCTTTAGTTTGATGATGCTCGACGGGGTGTGGGGCTTATGCTCCTGGCGGCGGCTCCAGCACACATAGTCCACAGCCTCCAGAATCCGAGGATCGATATCACAATAGTTCTGTGCTGCAGGCTCTCCGCTGATATTCGCAGAGGTGGAAACGATGGCCTTCTGGAAGCGATAGCAGAGTTCCTTCGAGAAAGGCTCGTTGGTGATACGGATGCCCACGCTGCCGTCATCGGCAATCAGGTTCTCTGCCAGATTGATAGCACCGTCGAGAATAAGCGTTGTCGGTTTGGCATCACTCTCTTTCAGGCTGTCGATGAGCTGCCAGGCGACATCAGGTACATTCCTGAAATAGCGTTGCATACGGGCATCTGAGTCCACCAGACAGATGAGTGCCTTCGAGTCGTCACGCTGTTTGATGGCATACACCCGCTTTACAGCCTCGGCATTCGTGGCGTCACAGCCGATACCCCAGACGGTGTCCGTAGGATAGAGAATCACCCCACCCTTCCGCATCGTCTCTATTGCCTGTCTTATATCTTCTTCCTTTGTCATACTATTCTATTTTTTACACGGATTATAAGGATTTTATGGATTTTTCTGGTGGCAACCTCCTTATAATCCTTATAATCCCTGTTTACTAAAATTCAGAGGTAAAGTGGAACTTGATATGTTTGAAGTCCTCCTGCGCCATCGAGAGCACATAACCAGAGTCAGCGAGGAACACATCGCGGCCCTCCTTGTCCTTGGCCATATACTGATATTTGCGCTTCTTGAAGTTCTCCAACTCGGCATCGTCGTCACTCTCTATCCAGCAGGCCTTATAGAGATGTACAGGCTCCCAGCGGCACTTGGCGTTATACTCATTCTCCAAGCGATACTGGATCACCTCGAACTGCAGCTGGCCCACGGTACCAATGATCTTACGGTTATTGAACTGGTTGACGAACAACTGAGCCACACCCTCGTCCATCAACTGGTCGATACCCTTCTGCAACTGCTTCGATTTCATCGGGTCGTCGTTCTCGATATACTTGAACAACTCCGGCGAGAACGAAGGCAAACCGCGGAAGTGCAGTTGTTCTCCCTCCGTCAGCGTGTCACCTATTTTAAATATACCACCCGTATCAGGCAGGCCTACGATATCTCCCGGCCACGCTTCATCGATGGTAGACTTACGCTGAGCCATAAACTGCGTGGGTGAGGTGAAGCGCATCGTTTTCCCCTGACGAACGTGCAGATAAGGCTGATTACGACGGAACTGACCGCTGCACACCTTACAGAAGGCGATACACGAGCGGTGGTTGGGATCGATATTGGCAGTGATCTTAAAGATGAAGCCTGTGAATTTAGGTTCTTCTGGCTGCACATCGCGCTCTTCGGCTTTCGTCGGACGAGGCGAGGGAGCTATCTCCACAAAGCAGTTCAGCAGCTCCTGCACACCGAAGTTGTTCAGGGCCGAGCCGAAAAACACAGGCGCTACCTCGGCGTTTCTATATGTCTCAACATCAAATTCGGGATAGACACCATCGACGAGTTCCAGATCTTCACGCAGCTTCTGAGCATCCTGCTCCCCTACCCGCTTGTCGAGTTCCTCGCTGTCGATGTCCACTTCCACCTTTTCCGTCACACGCTGCTTATCGGGAGTGAAGAGGTCAAGCTTCTGTTCATAGATGTTATACACACCTTTGAACTTCGCGCCCTGATTGATGGGCCAGGACAAAGGACGCACGCTGATCTCCAGTTCCTGCTCCAGTTCGTCGAGCAGGTCGAAGGGATCGCGACCCTCACGGTCCATCTTGTTGATGAAAATGATGACGGGCGTCTTCCTCATACGGCAGACGGTCATCAGTTTACGAGTCTGTGTCTCCACACCCTTCGCACCATCCACGACAATGATGGCACTATCTACAGCCGTCAGCGTGCGGAAGGTATCCTCTGCAAAGTCCTGGTGACCCGGGGTATCGAGGATGTTTACCTTGTATTCAATGTCTGAGCCCTCGGGCTGGTAGTCGAACTCCATCACAGAGGTAGACACCGAGATACCACGTTGTTTCTCGATATCCATCCAGTCAGAGGTTGCCGTCTTCTTGATTTTATTGTTCTTGACGGCACCGGCCACCTGTATCTGTCCGCCGAACAACAGGAATTTCTCTGTCAGCGTGGTCTTACCGGCATCCGGGTGACTGATAATGGCAAATGTTCGCCTTCTGTCTATTTCTTGATTCATTCCTATTTCTTTATATAATAGAACAAGGATTTAAGGATTAAAAAGGATGGGAAAATCCATAAATCCTTAAATCTTTGTTTATGACAACAATTTATTTACACACTCGGCGAGGGATTCTTCCCAGTAGGGGATCTCAAGGCCGTAAGTCTGTTTGATTTTGGTTTTATCGAGCACGGAATAGTGCGGACGGGCGGCGGGAGTCGGATACTCCTCGGTATGAAGAGGACGCACGTGACAGGTCGTGATGCCAGCGATGCGGTGGATGGCCTTCGTAAAGTCGTACCACGAGATGACACCTTCGTTCGAGAAGTGATAGAGTCCTGGCTTCACACCCTGATTGATGGCGGCGAAAATCGCCACAGCAAGGTCTCGGGCATACGTCGGCGTACCAATCTGGTCGAAGATCACGCCTAACTCAGGTTTTTCCTTTCCCAGACGGATCATCGTCTTCACGAAGTTGTTGCCGAAGGTGGAGTACAACCACGCCGTACGGATGATCATCGTCTGCTCGCAGGCAGCCGTCACAGCCTTCTCACCGTCGAGCTTCGTCGAACCATAGACGCTGTTCGGACACACGGGATCGGTCTCAACATAGGGTGTATGGTTAGTGCCGTCGAACACGTAGTCCGTCGAGATCTGAATCATCCATCCGCCACGCTTGCCGACGGCTTCAGCCAGATAGCCAGGTGCCACAGCATTCAGCAGATGGCACAGATCCTGGTTCTCTTCCGCCTTGTCCACAGCAGTATAGGCGGCACAATTCACGATGCCATCAATATCATTCTCGCTCACGAACGCCTCAATGGCCTCCTTGCTGGTGATGTCCAGCTCGGCCACGTCCGTATTAAAATAGGTATGCTGGGGATTCACCTTCTCCAGCAACTGCATTTCATTTCCCAATTGGCCATTACAGCCCGTAATCAATATTTTCATTCTATTCAAACTTGAGTCCTTCTTCTTTATCTTTATGGTAATAATCTGACAACATTCCGATGAAGGTTGAGATTTCTTTTACGGCGTGGGCCGTCTCAGGAGAGATGTCCTTCTTTCGCAATCGCAGCAGCATCACACCGTAGAGCGAGTTGAAACACGTCTCGATCTCGTTCTCTTCCTTGTTTGCCCCACGGTTGCGCAGTTCCACGATGAACGGCAACACCTTGTAGTAGGCCGTGTTATAAAAGGGGAACTTCGGCGACTGCAACAGTTGGTCGTGCAGTTCTATCAGCATCTGCAGCGTCACCTTGTTGATCTGCAGGTGTCCCTTTTCCCGGCAACCCTCCTGGTTCATCATACGGATCAAGTTGCCGAACCAATCGATCTCCTCCTCCTTCTGTTCCTCCGTATAGTCAAAGCGGCTGACATACTCATCGCGGATTCTCCTCAGCGAGCAGTCGAATGCCCGTATCGTGTCCTCCACCTGCCACATATACAGCAGATATTCTGCGATATTCTTCTTTCTTAATTCCTGTGCTACAAACATATTTCGAGTTGTCTATGTTGTCATAGTTGTCGTCAGAAAAAGCGAATCAGGTTGGTCGTCAGACCCAGCAACATGAGCACACTGACAACGATCACGGCCACACCGATGATCTGATTGATGATGCGGATACCCGCCGTGTCGAACTTAGTCCGGATGCGGTCCACCAGCCACGTCAGTCCCCACCACCATAACAAGGCTCCACCCACAATGCTGGCAAAGCCCACGAGCATCTCGAACGGATGGTCGGGCAGCACGAAGGCGAACTGGGCATACATGGCGAGGAAGAGGAAGATAATCAGCGGATTGGAGAACGTCACAAGAAATGCCGTCCACGTGTTATACCATAGCGAACCCTTCTGCTGCCCACTCTGGTGCATCTTCTTCGTGGGGTCACTCTTATAAGTGTACAGGCCGAAGCACAGCAGCATAATACTACCGCCCATCTGCAGGTAGAATCGGTTCTGGTCGTTGTTGATCAGATCCATCACGAACGACATACCGAAGCCTGCAAAGCCCGCATAAAGGATATCGCTGACGGCAGCACCCACACCTGTGGCCATACCGTACCAGCGTCCTTTGTTCAGCGTTCGCTGCACACAAAGGATGCCAACGGGCCCCATCGGAGCGCTGGCAATCATCCCGATCATCATCCCCTTGAAGATGAAATCCAATATATTAATAGGTATATGTATGGGCATATCGAGTGCAAAGTTACGCAATTATATTGAAATGAGCAAGGAAAACGGGGATTATTTATCGTTTTTGCGGTCTTCGTTCTTATAAGAAGGTGACTGCAGGGTCTGAACTTGAACGGCTAAGACTCGGAGGATAACGTTAGGAAACTAACACGGAGCTCGGAAGAAACAGATGTCTATAGCCGTTTAAACCGTTCTTCGACATCAGTCAACGCATTCGTCGACTTAAGTCAACGAACAATTTGACTCCAGTCAACGAACCTTTTGACATAGTGTCAACGAGTACATTAACTGATTTTCAGGCACATCATCGTAAGGTCGTCGTTTGGGGCTGCACCGTTGCGATGTTGCTTCACTTCGGCCATCAGCTTGTCGATTACCTCTTTGGCATTCTTGAAAGTGGTGTGATTCAGCACTTCAATCAGACGGTCGTCGCCGAACTGAACCTGTTCACGGTCCTCCGCCTCATTCAGTCCGTCGGTATAAACCATCAACGGCATTCCTTTGATGGAATCGACGTGCTCCTCTTTAAATTGCAGGCCAGGCCACATACCGATAGGCGCATTGGGAACCATATCGAGGAACTTCCATTGACCTTCCTTGTCCTTGACCAGAGGCGGATTATGCCCTGCATTGCAGAACTCGAGATGCCCCGTCTTCAGATCCGCCAGTCCGAGGAACATCGTGACAAACATTCCCTGTTCGTTGTCCTCCACCAAAGCGGCGTTCATACGGGTGGCAATCTCGGCAGGCATCATACCCTGTGCGGCCAACGTGCGGAACAGTCTGGTGGCCTGAGCCATAAATAGCGAGGCGGGCACACCCTTTCCAGACACATCGCCGAGGGTAAAATACAGTTTGTCGCCGATGAGCAGATAGCCGTAAAGGTCGCCTCCCACCTCCTTCGCAGGCTCAATCACGGCGTAAATGTCCAGTCCCTCCTGATCAGGGAAGATATTCGGCACCATCGACATCTGGATATCCCTTGCGATACGCAGCTCACTCTCAATACGTTCCTTGGCTGCCGTCGTCTCTTCCAGCTTATCATAGGCCTCCTGCAGCTTCGTATGGGCGTGTTCCAACCGTTTCGCAGAACGATAACGGAAGAAGATAAATACAGAGAAGAACGTGACGACCAATCCCAGCGCTACGAGGGCGCTGATGAGCCGTTGGTGATCCAGATCAGCCTGCTGATGGGCAATCTCGGCCTCTTTACCTTGAGTGTCATAGATGGTAGCCATCTCAGCCGTCGTGCTATTCTTCTGGAGCGTGATGGCAGAGTCAAGCACAGCCAGGATACGCCTTCCTGCAACAAGGGCAGAGTCGCTGCGGCCAGCGTTGGCATTGGAAATGTACTTGGGCAGCATATAGAGCTGGATATTGTCGAGTGTCGCCTCCATACCCATATCGCTCAGAACCTGATCGAGATAGCGGTAGTTATTAGCTGCCTCCTTAAAACGCTTGGCCGCCACAAGATACTCGTTGGCATTGATATGTCCTGCACCGGTTTTGGAGTAGTCCGTCTTCAGGAAAGCCTGATAGGCCTTGGCCGCCTCTTCCTTCTGGCCCAGTCCCTGACGGGCAACGGCCCGCATAATCTCAATACGGCCCTGATATTCGTCGAAGTATTCTGAACGAGCATCAGGACGCTCCCTATACATATTTAATAACATCTCCGTACGGTCTATCCAGTAGATAGACTCAGCATAACGGCGCATATTGATATAGGCCAGACTCGTGTAAACCGTTCCGATGACGGCTTCCTGGAATCCGCGACCCGTGCTGTCAGACTGCCAACGGTTGGCATAATGCCCACGGGCGGTGAGAAAGCTCTCGTTGGCCTCCTTGTCTTGTCCGAGGTTCAGCTGGCAACAGCCGATATTGTTCAGCAGAATGGCATAGTCGATATCAGAGCCTATACCCGTCTGGTCCATCTTCTTCACAGCGGGAATTGCCACACGGAGAGAACCTTCGTAATCGCCTCTCACCAGGAGCAACTCAGACAGACGGCGCGCCACCTTATTATAACTAAGCATATCCTCGTCGCTCTTCACCTTACACTCAAGTGCCTTCCAGTAATACTGCTCCGACTTGCGATACTGTCCCTGACGGTAATAGGCGACGCCTCGCCAACGGTTTGCATCAAGCTTTGACAAATCACCAACGGCCTCAAAGCTATCGACGAGCACAAGCATTCGTTCGTAATCTTTCACCACACCCACATCAAAAAGCACGCTGTCGGCGTGGCCTGACTTGACAATCCTCTTCTGATACCCCATCTTTCCGCACGAAAAGGCAACGACGAGGAGCATCAGCATCGGTATCACTATCAGTTTTCTTGAACTCTTTCGCATATCAAAATAGTCTAGAAGATGGCACAAAATTACGAATATTTTTCAATCTGACAAACATTTATCCAAATTAAATGCTAAAAAATCGGGAAAAGGAGATATGATTTCAAAAATTATTCGTAACTTTGTACCCAAATAATAAATTATAAACAAAAAACCGAAAGATTATGAACGAACAGAACGCTGCAATCAAGCCCTATGTAATCGGCTTGGACTTAGGAGGAACGAACTCCGTTTTCGGCATCGTGGATGCCCGTGGTGAAATCAAAGCAACGACAGCCATCAAGACCGGCACCTACGAGAAAGTGGAAGACTATGTGGACGCCTGTGTAGAGGCACTGCAGGTGATCATCGATCAGGTGGGCGGCATCGAGAAGATCAAGGCTATGGGTATAGGCGCTCCCAACGGCAATTATTATAACGGTACGATTGAGTTCGCCCCGAACCTCTCCTGGGCAAAGAGTGGTGTGATTCCTCTCGCCAAGTTGTTCAGCGAGCGTCTGAACAATATCCCCGTTGCTTTGACCAACGACGCCAATGCCGCTGCCATCGGTGAAATGGTATATGGTGTGGCCCGTGGTATGAAGAATTTCATCGTCATCACCCTTGGTACGGGCGTCGGATCAGGTATCGTGGTGAACGGTCAGTTGCTCTATGGTCACGACGGTTTCGCAGGAGAGTTGGGTCACGTTACGATGGTTCGTGGTGCTGAAGGACGCAGTTGCGGCTGCGGACGTACTGGTTGTCTGGAGGCTTATTGCTCTGCAACGGGTGTAGCCCGTACGGCCCGTGAACTGTTGGCCAAGACAGACCGTCCGTCTCTGCTTCGTGATATGGATCCGGAAAAGATTACCTCTCTCGACGTATCTATCGCTGCAGGCAAGGGTGACGAGCTGGCCAAGGAGATTTATGAGTTCACAGGTAAGATGCTCGGTGAGGCTTGTGCCGACTTCGCAGCCTTCTCTTCGCCTGAGGCATTCATCTTCTTCGGCGGTATGGTCAAGGCCGGTGAGCTGATTATGAAGCCCATCCGCGAAGCCTACAACAACCACGTGATGAACATCTTCAAGAACAAGGCTCAGTTCCTGGTGAGTGGTCTCGACGGTGCCTCGGCTGCCGTACTCGGTGCCTCGGCTATCGGCTGGGAGATCCAATAAGGACGTTCTAAGATAACGTTTACGTTGTTTTTCCGGCAATATAGTTCGTAGTATTCACGGATTTTACGTACCTTTGTGCGCAAATTGTGAGACTACGAACTAAATGCATAATAAAATGAAGAAAAGAACCCTATGGCTCGTGCTAAGTCTTCTCGCTCCAGTATTGGCAATCGCCCAAGGCTGGGACGAGGCGATGTACAAGCAGATTGAGCAGAGTATCCGTGAACCGCAGTTTGCGGACAAGACCTACCCGATTACCAAGTATGGTGCCAGTCCTGATGTAACGGCAGCCAAGAACCAGAAGGCCATCCAAAAGGCCATCGACCAGTGCTCGAAGAAGGGCGGTGGCAAGGTTATTGTGCCTGCCGGACAGAAATTCCTTACGGGAGCCATCACGCTGAAGAGTGGTGTGAATCTCGTGGTTGAGGAGGGTGCTGTCTTGGAGTTTGCCTTCGAGCCAGAGCTCTACCCTATTGTGGAAACATCGTGGGAAGGACTGGAGTGCTTCAACCTCTCACCTTGCGTCTATGCCTTTGGTGCCAAGAACATCGCCATCACGGGTAAGGGAACCATTGACGGTGGCGGTTCGAACGACACGTGGTGGCCCTGGAACGGCAATCCCCGCTTCGGCTGGAAGGAGGGTATGATCAGTCAGCGTATCGAGTCACGTCCCCGTCTGTTGAAAAATGGTGAGGACGGCATTCCCATGTATAATGAGAAAGGCGAACGTTCACCGGAGCGTGTCTTCGGTCCGAAGGATGGCCTGAGGCCACAACTCGTCAGTTTCAACAAGTGCGAAGGTATCCTGTTGGAAGATGTTACGCTGTTGCGCTCGCCGTTTTGGGTGATCCATCCCCTCCACTCTACCGACATCACCGTCCGTCGGGTGAAAATGATCAACAACGGTCCCAACGGTGACGGCTGTGACCCGGAGTGCTGCGACCGCGTGCTCATTGAGGATTGTTTCTTCAATACCGGCGATGACTGTATCGCCATCAAGAGCGGCCGTAACCGTGACGGCAGGGAAAGAAATATGCCCTCGAAGAACATCATCATCCGCAACTGCGAGATGAAGAACGGTCACGGCGGTGTGGTTATCGGATCTGAGATCTCCGGCGGCTGCCAGAATGTGTTTGCCCACGACTGTGTGATGGACTCTCCGGAGTTGGAGCGTGTGCTGCGAATCAAGACGAACTCCTGCCGGGGCGGCATCATCGAGAACATCAATATGAAGGACATCAAGGTGGGTGTCTGCAAGGAGAGCGTACTGAAGATCAACCTCGACTACGAACATAATGAGGTTTGCTGCAGAGGCTACTATCCCACCGTCCGCAACGTCTATATGGAGAACGTCACAAGCGAGAAGTCCAAATACGGTGTGCAGATCATCGGTCTCGACGAAGATACCTACGTTTACGATGTCTTGGTGAAGAACTGCAAGTTCAACGGCGTACAATCTGGGAACTTCTCTTCCGGTAAGACCAGGAATATCACTTTCGAGAATCTCTTCCTGAACGGCAGTCTCGTATTGCAGGAAATGCCCTACAAGCACTATAGCGAGTGGCTCACCTATTCAGAGATGAAGCGCGTGCCGAAGAGCTATCTGCTTGATTTCTCCAATGCTCCCAAGTGGAGCTACGTGATGGGCATCGAATTGGAGGGTATGCTCGACACCTATTTAAAATATGGAGGCGAGGACATCCGCCAATACTGCCAGGAATATACCGATACGATGATCAATGCCCAAGGTGACATCCGGGGCTACGACATCCTCGACTATAACCTCGACAATATCCGTACAGGGCATTTCGTGACCCGTATGTATCAGAAGTGGCCTGAGGCAAAGAACCTGCTGGCTATGAAGACGATGATGAAACAGTTGGAGAACCAGCCGCGCACTATCGCTGACAAGGTATTTTGGCACAAGGCCATCTACGCCTATCAGGTTTGGCTCGACGGCATTTTCATGGGACTGCCCTATCGTTGCCTCACGGCACCTATTACCGAAGGAATAAGCAGCAAAAAGAGTAATCATAAAGCTCAAAGCTCAAAGTTCAAAGTTCAAAGTATTTACGATGATGCTGTGAATCAGCTCGTTATCACCTACCAACGTACGCTCGATCCAAAGACTGGCCTGAATCGTCACGCCTATGACGAGACACGCAACACCTTCTGGGCCGACAAAGAAACCGGACTTTCACAGCATTGCTGGGGCCGAGCCCAGGGTTGGTACACAATGGCACTCATCGAAGTTCTCGATGCTCTGCCCGAGGACTACGCCCGTCGCTCAGAAGTCATCGACCTCCTGACTAAGGATTTCGACGCCATTTTGAAGTGGCAGGACCAGAAGAGCGGTGTATGGTATCAGGTGATGGACTCTCCACAGCGTGAGGGCAATTATCTTGAAAGCACTTGCTCTGCGATGTTCACCTATGCCCTGCTGAAGGCTTTCCGTAAGGGTTATGTCGGTGAAAAATACCGCGATGCCGGGATCAAAGCCTATAAGGGTATCATCAACAACTTCATCCGTGTGAATGCCGACAAGACAATTTCACTCACCAACTGCTGTTCGGTGGCTGGTCTTGGTCCTGCTGCTACACCTGAGGTTATCGCTGCCATGAAGAAGGTGAACCCCAAGGGCACCGTCAATGAGAACCAAAAGCGTGACGGCAGTTATGACTACTACCTCTCCGAGCCCATCCGCGACAATGATGCTAAGGGTGTTGGTCCCTTTATCTGGGCCTCACTCGAAATGGAGATGTTAGGCTACGACACAACGAACACTACAACTAAATAATATAA
>JAFRQC010000024.1 GCA_017428805.1 Prevotella sp.
GAGATGTTGGATATGGAACATCTCATACACCTCCTTCATCTCGTTAATGCGATCTGTGTCCTTCGCATAACGGCTCTCTTTTGGTTGTTTCACCATACTTTTTCAAACTTTTGGTGTCAACCTTATTTAAAATAAGACAAACGGACATGAACATCGGTTTCCTTCGAGGTTTTTGTCAGTTTCCTCCGGACTTTCTGTCAGACAGAGGCCTTGTGGCTCTTAGAGACAAACAGTGTTCCTTTTATAATGCAAACGGAAAGAAAAGAATTTTCTCCGCAAGCCTTGCGGAGATTTGGAGATATAAAAAATGTTTGCTAACTTTGCAGGCGAATAATCAATATGGATATGGGAGAGGATATCATACCGTTCTTTGGTGAGGTAAAAGACCAGATGAAGAACATCATCAAGGTGGTCGGCGTTGGTGGTGGTGGCTGCAATGCGGTGGCGAATATGTATAAGGAACGCGTTGAGGGCGTGACTTATGCTGTATGTAATACGGATAGCCAGTCGCTGTCGAGGTCGCCTGTGCCAGTGAAGATACAGTTAGGCGAAGGCCTTGGCGCAGGAGGCAATCCGGAACAGGGGCGTTGTGAAGCGGAAACAAACATCAACGACTTTGTGAAGCTGCTTTCCGACGGCACGAAGATGGTCTTCGTGACAGCCGGAATGGGTGGCGGTACTGGTACAGGTGCTGCTCCTGTGGTGGCTGGCGTGGCCAAGGATATGGGCATCCTGACGGTGGGTGTGGTGACGATACCTTTCTTCTTCGAGAAGAAGCGGAAGATCATCAAGGCCCTGAAGGGTGTGGATGAACTGCGCAAAAACGTGGATGCGCTGCTGATTGTGAACAACGAACGGCTGTGCGATGTGTATGCTGATTCCGATCTCTCCGTGAAGGAGGCTTTCGTCAGGGCAGACAATATCCTGATGGATGCGGTGAAAGGAATCTCGGAACTGATTACCCTGCCCAGTGACGGAGGTATCAAGAGTGACTTCCGTGATGTGGAAACCACCATCAAGGATGGCGGTGGGGCCATTATGGCGATGGGGCGTGCCAGTGGCGACCACCGTGTGGAGAGGGCTATCCTCAATGCGCTCGACTCGCCGCTGATCTATGGCAATGATATCGGCAAGGCCAAGCGTATCCTCTTTAATATCTACTCCAGCGACGAACATCCTATCTTCGTCCGTGAGCTGCAGGAGATAGATGATTTCTTTGACCAGCTGGATCCGAATATCGATGTGATCTGGGGTACGGCTACGGATGACTCTCTGGGTGAGGATGCCAAGGTGACGATTCTGGCTACGGGTATGGAGGACCGTCTGGAGGCGGAGGTGCAGATGGACGTTCATAGCACTGAGGATGATTACTATGAGGATATCATCAAGCAACTGTATAAGCCTGCTGTGAAGACGCCTCCAACGATGGGTGCGGTGATCACGCAGACGGAGATTGATTTCGACGTGGAGCCTGCCGCAGAGCCTGAGCCTGCTGTCGTCACGCCTCCCGAACCCGAGCCAGAGCCTGAACCCGAAGAGGAGAAGGAACCTACGATCCTGGACAAGTGGAAGATATGGCTGAACAATTTGGTTAACAGCGTCACGGAATGAACGAGCAGCAGACACCTGAGGAACGGGCTTTAGAGTTGAAGCGGCTCATAGAGCAATTGCAGGCGGAGGGGAGGAATGACCTTCTGCTGAAGGCCATCGGTGTGCCCCTGCTGGAGGAACTCAGGATAGAGGCTGCCAAGGGGAGGCTGAGCAGGCTGGTCATCACGGAGGATTATCGTTTCATTCTGGAGGACTATCATAAGGAGGTGGAGCTGCAGCCGGTGCATAAAGCCGTCTATCTGTTGTTCCTGGCTCATCCCGAAGGCATCGAGTTCAAGCGGCTGGCGGAATATCGTGAGGAATTGACACGTTATTATATGGCGACGGCGAAGATTATGGATAAGGAGAAGGTGATGGAGAGCGTGGACCATCTGATTGATCCGCTCGACAATGCCATCAACGAGAAGTGTTCGCGCATCAAGAAGGTGTTTCTCGAACTGATGGATGAGTACACAGCCAGCTATTACATCATCAGCAGCCATACGCAGAAACACATCGCAGGCTCCAGCCGTATCTGGTACGAGCGGCTGAAGGTGATCACTCTCCCGAGGGAGTTGGTGGTTGCTGTTACAGCAACGTGACGTCCTGGATGTGCTGAATATCAGGATCCGTTCCGACAGTCCCCACAATGGAGATGATGTCGAAACGGATCTCTTGACGGATATGCTTGAATTTGACGTAGTGGCTGATAGCCTGTTGCAGGTTCTGCAGCTTGTGGTAGTCGACGGACTCCTCGGGTTCGCCATAAAGGCGGTTGCGGCGGGTCTTCACCTCCACAAACACCACCACGTCGTCGTCCAGCGCAATGATGTCGATGTCCCTTCTGCCCGACTTCCAGTCGCGCTCCACAATGGTATATCCCTTTTCCTCTAGATACTTTGCAGCCAGATCCTCACCCCATTTTCCCGTGTCGTTATGTGCAGCCATCTTCTCTGTTTTTTGATGCGAAGATAAGCACTTTTTCCGAATCAACCAAGGATAATAGGATTTTTGTGAGTCGTTTTTTTGGATTTTTCCCGTTTTTTATTTATTTTTGCAGCCGGATAAAGAACTAAGCATATGCATAAGTTATTCTTGCGTACCTTATTATATTTAATAGTTGCAACGTTGTTGGCTTCATGTACCGAAGCGAAGGTATATAAGATTGGGGTGGCACAGTGCTCAAAAGGACCTTGGCGCGAGAAAGTGAACCAAGAGATGCTTGCAGCCCAGCATTTATACGAACACGATGTAAAGGTCAGCATCGCAAATTCGGTTGATGACCCTGAATTGCAGGCTCATCTGATAGATAGTCTGGCTCAGACGGATATTGACCTGATGGTGGTTGCTCCTTATGAGGATATTACGATTATCAATGATGCCATAGCCCGGGTTCTGAAGGCTGGTATCCCTGTCGTGAGCTTTGACCGCAAGACCAGTGCAGACTATACGGCCTTTATTGGTGGCAATAATGTCGAGGCAGGATATATCGTGGGCCAGTATATTGCTTCAATCGTCAGAAGTAGGAATCTGCCGAAGGGCAGGAAGCCTCTGGTGGTAGAGATTACGGGATTACTGAGTAGCACACCAGCCCTTGAGCGTCATCGCGGTTTTGAATCAGCCATGAAAGCCTTACCGGAGGTGGAGTATGTTTGTCGGATAAGCGACTGGTCGAGCGACGCATCCTGCGACATTGTTACCCAATTGATTGATTCGCTCCGACGGTCAGACATCAGTCAGTTGGACAACACCTTTGTGTTCTGTCACAACGACGGTATGGCCACAGGGGTATATAAAGCCGTGGTAGAGCAGGATGTTGAGGGTCGTATTAAGATCCTTGGTATCGACGGTATGCCTGGCGAGGGGCTGGAGTATGTAAAATTGGGGCATCAGATAGGTACCTATTATTATCCTACTCATGGCGAAAAGATTATCAGGCTTGCACTTGATATTTTGACGGGCAGGCCTTATGAACGTGAAAACCCGTTGCTGGGTTTTGTCGTCACGCCCGACAATGTAGATCTGGTCATGACCGAGGCTTCAGAACTGATGAAGCAGAATGATGATTTGGTGACCATTCACGATAAGTTGGAGAACTCGCTGGTGCTTTATAATACACAGCACAAGGTACTTGTGGGTAGTTTTGTGACTATCGCTGTTCTGCTCTTGGCAATTATCATGATACTGTTTGCATTGTGGTTGACGAAAAAGAATATACGTAAACGTCAGAGCATGAATGTGGAGCAGACGTTGTTCTATACCGATGCCAGCAATCGGCGCCTTCATGAGATATTCGTTACGTCTACAGAAGAGATGCCTGTCCCCAAGAGTCAGGACATGTTGTTTGCAGAACAACTGAATGAGGCTATCCGTAAAAACATGTCGAATCCCAACCTCAAGATGGATAATCTTGGCGAGGAGATGGGACTGAGCCGTGTACAGCTCTACAGGAAAGTAAAGGCCATAACAGGACAGACGCCTGTGGAACTGTTACGGCAAATGAGACTGCAACAAGCTTATGCATTGCTGACATCGACCACGAAGACTGTAGGCGAGATAGCGTATGAGGTGGGCTTTGGCACCCCTGGCTATTTCTCAAATTGCTTTAAAAAACAGTTTGGCAAGTATCCGACAGAACTAAGAGCGGAATAATTTTTTTTTGTTTACGGTCTACGGTTTACAGATGATTACCTCTGCGGGTGTTTCGGCCTCCAGTCATATCATCTGTAAACTGTAAACCGTAAACTGTAAACAAAACAAAAATGACTCAGCGCTTGACATTTTTGACATAATAGTCAACGATTGTTACATGTAACATTTTTGCTAGTATCTGAACGATATTTGCTATATTCGCATGTATTATTATTGTACTTTTGCAGCAAATTCAATTCACAAAAGTACTAATCAATTTAAAAGTTCAACAATGGAACAACTAAAGAAACTTTTTCTAAGTTTGTTGGCTCTCTTGACGTGTACTATAATGTACGCGCAAAGTGAGATTAGTGGTACCGTCGTCGATGCTTCTGGTGAGACGGTCATCGGTGCCACAGTAATGGAGAAGGGAACCTCGAACGGTACGATTACCGATTTCGACGGAAACTTCACGATTAAAGTAAACGAGGGTGCAATCCTCGTAATCTCTTACATCGGCTACCAGACTCAGGAGTTGCCAGCCCAGCAGGGCATGAAGGTGACTCTGAAGGACGATGCCGAGGTGTTGCAGGAAGTGGTGGTGACTGGTTATACCACCCAGCGCAAGGCCGATCTGACGGGTGCTATCTCAACAGTCAGCGTTGACGAGATGGCTAAGCAGAACGAAAACAACCCGATGAAAGCTCTGCAGGGACGTGTGCCAGGCATGAACATTACTGCCGACGGTAACCCCTCTGGTGCAGCAACAGTCCGCATCCGTGGTGTCGGAACCTTGAACGATAACGATCCTCTTTACATCATCGACGGTGTGCCTACTAAAGCCGGCATGCACGAGCTGAACGGAAACGATATCGAGAGCATCCAGGTACTGAAAGATGCCGCTTCGGCCAGCATCTACGGCTCACGGGCTGCTAATGGTGTGATCATTATCACTACCAAGAAAGGTAAGGATGGTAAGATAAAGGTCAACTTCGACGGAAGCGTTGCCGCCTCTTTCTATACCAATAAGATTGAGACGATGAATGCCAGCGAGTGGGGCAGAGCCTATTGGCAGGCAAGCGTCAACGATGGACTGAATCCCAGCAACAACAATCTGGGTTATAACTATGACTGGAGTTACGACAATAACGGCAACCCCGTGCTGAACAATATGACGATGAACATGTTCCTCGATGAAAACGGTACAGTACGCGCCGGCGACACCGACTGGTTCAAAGAGATTACCCGTACGGGTGTCGTTCAGCAGTACAATGTATCTGTCAGCAACGGCTCTGAGAAAGGAAGCTCGTTCTTCTCTTTTGGCTACTACGACAACAAGGGTACGATCAAGGACAGCTATTTCAACCGCCTCTCCGCTCGTGCCAATGCAGACTACAAGCTTTTCGACGGCAACGTGGTTCTCGGCGAGAACTTCACCATCAACCGCACAAGAGGCGCTGATGCACCTGGCGGTGTGCTAGAGCACGCTCTGGAGTTCAATCCCAACTTCCCCATTTACGCCGAAAACGGCAAATATGCTCAGGCTCTTGGCGCCTACTCAGAACGTGAGAATCCGCTGAGCATGATCGACAATGCCAAAGACAACGAATACACCCAGTGGCGTATGTTCGGCGATGTTCACCTGAGTGTGACTCCGTTCAAGAACTTCATGGTTCGCACCACCTTTGGTATGGACTATACGCAGAAGGAACAGCGCTTTTTCACCTACCCTATCGCAAACGGTAAGGTGATGCGTACCGATTCTGCCGTCGAAGGCAAGCAGGAACACACTATGCGCTGGATGTGGAACGCCATTGCTACCTATAATCTGGAGATCGGCAAGCATCGCGGTGATGCCATGATCGGTACTGAGGTGAACCGTCAGGACTACAAGATGAACAGCGCCAAGCGCTATGAGCTGGCTATCCTGAACACTGACTACATGTGGCCTTCAGCAGGCGCTGGCCGTCAGTTGGCTGAAGGTTTCGGTGAGGGATTCTCACTCGTATCGTTCTTTGGTAAGGTCAACTATACATACGACGACAAGTATCTGGCTTCGTTCACCATCCGTCGTGACGGTTCAAGCCGCTTCGGTTCCAGCAACCAATATGGTACATTCCCGTCTGTCAGTGCTGGTTGGCGTATTTCTCAGGAGAAGTTCATGGAGGGCACCAAGAACTGGCTCGACAACTTGAAATTGCGCTACTCTTGGGGACAGACCGGTAACCAGGAAATCTCTAACACAGCGCGTTATACCCTATATAAATCTGTAGTCTCTACAGGTCTTTGGGGTAGCGGTCAGGCCGGTTCATCATACGATATCACAGGTACGAACGGCGGTTATGACCTGCCCAACGGCTATGTCCGCAACCAGCGCGGCAACGACGATATCAAGTGGGAGACCACCACACAGCATAACATCGGTCTCGACTTCGCCATCCTGAGAAACGAAATCTACGGAAGCTTCGACTGGTATGATAAGAAGACCACCGACATTCTGCTCTTCATGGAAGGTATCGCCGCTATGGGTGAGGGAGCCGGACAGTGGATCAACGCTGGCGAGGTGAAGAACAACGGTTGGGAACTGACAGTGGGCTATCGCCATCGTCTGCCTAACGATTTCTCCTGGGACATCAGCGGAAACATCAGTAAGTATACGAACGAGATCACCAAGTTGCCTGAGACAGTGGCTGCCAACGGTAAATATGGTGGTAACGGAGTGAAGAGCGTTGTTGGTCACGCCATGTTCTCGCAGGTGGGCTATATCTACGACGGTATCTTCAAGAGTCAGGAGGAGATCGACAACCATGCAATTCAGGAAGGTGCCGGACTGGGCCGCATCCGCTATAAGGATCTGAATGGCGACGGCTTCATCACAGAGGAAGACCAGGACTGGATCTATGATCCCACACCCGCCTTCACCTGGGGTCTGAACATCTATCTGCAGTACAAGAACTGGGATCTGACCATGTTCTGGCAAGGTGTGCAGGGGGTAGACGTAGATTGTAGAGGATACAAGTCTCAGACCGACTTCTGGGCCAACTCTGCCATCAACGTACCTTATCTGAATAAGGGTATCCGTGCACTTGATGCTTGGAGTCCTGCCAACCCAGACAGCAATATCCCTGCACTTACCACTTCGGACACCAACAACGAGGGTCGTGTATCTTCTTATTATATTGAAAACGGTTCATACGCAAAACTGCGCACTATACAATTAGGCTATAACATGCCGAAACAGGTGACTGACAAGTTGCGCATAGACCGCATCCGCCTCTACGCTTCTGCCCAGAACCTGCTGACCATCAAGAGCGGCAAATTCACTGGCGCCGATCCCGAGAACCCTGGATTCAACTATCCTATCCCACTCAATCTTACTTTCGGACTCAATGTTTCATTCTAAAAAATAGCAACGATTATGAAAACGATATATAATTTGATCTGCACAATCTGCGTGATTTGCGGTCTTACTGCCTGCTCGAATTTCCTTGAGGAACAAGTGCCACAGGCAACGCTGACGCAGGACGAGGTGAAAAGCCCAGAGTATATTGACAATGTGCTGATCTCTGCATACGCCGGACTGGTTTCTATTGAGGACATGAACGCTTCGTTCTCACTCTGGAACTACGATACCCGTTCAGACGATGCCTATGTAGGCGGTTCTGACTTCTCTGATGGTGAGCCTTTCCACAGACTGGAAAAGAGCACAGGCGTGATGACTACCGACTGGCCTTTTAGCTCTATCTGGACTAAGATGTATAACTACCTCTCACGTATTAACCTGTCGCTCGACATCCTGACTAGTGCTGACCAGAATAACGCAACCATTAAGCAGCGTACTGCCGAGATGAAGTTCCTGCGTGCCTACGGACACTTCCAGTTGAAGCGCCTGTTCAAGAAAATTCCATTCGTGAACAAGCCCAACATGGATGAAGAGGACTATAACAACCTCTCAAACACAGAATATTCCAACGATGAGGGCTGGCAGCAGATCATCAATGACCTTGAAGACGCCTACGCCGTTCTTCCTGTTGTGCAGGCAGACAAGGGCCGTCCTACAAAGGCCGCATGTGCTGCATTCCTTGCAAAGGTGTACCTCTATAAAGCCTACCGTCAAGACGATGCCAACACGAATCAGGTAACAGGCATCAACGAGGCTGACCTGCAGAAGGTAGTGGAATACACAAGCCCGTCTTTCTACGCTGGCTACGGTTTGGAGTCTGACTTGCACAACAACTTCCGTCCTGAGGAACAGTATGAGAATGGTAAAGAGAGTCTTTGGGCTATCCAGTACTCCAAGAACGATGGTACCGTATACGGTAACTTGAATTTCTCTAACCGTCTGATTGTTCCATGTATTCCTAAGGTTCACGATTCTGGTTGTGATTTTTACAAACCATCTCACAATCTGGTAAATGCCTATCGTACCAACAGCGACGGTCTGCCGATGCTCGATAACTTTGCCGATGCCGATTATACCGTCGGTTCCAATCAGACTGTAGACCCACGCTTGTTCGTCACAGTTGGCGTGCCTGGCACTCCCTATATGTTCAATACCAGTTTCATGATGGCAGAGACTAACGCCTGGAGCCGTTCTGGTGGTACCTTTGGATACTTCGTATCGCTGAAGCAAAATATAGACCCCGCACTCACAGATATCTATCTGTTCCTGTGTGACTCACAGTGGGCCAGCTCAATGAACCGTATCGTCTTCCGCTATGCCGATGTACTGTTGATGCGTGCCGAGGCACTGGCTCAGCTGAATCAGACTTCAGAGGCTATAACTCTGGTCAATCAAGTACGCGAACGTGCTGCCGGTATGGCAAGCAACAGCATCGTATCTAACTATCCCACTAAATACGGTATCCACTATGCAGTGGGCAAATATAGTGGCTCGTATTCTAAGGAAGACGCCATGAAGATTGTCAAAATGGAGCGCCGGCTGGAGTTGGCTATGGAGAGTGAGCGTTTCTTCGATCTCGTACGCTGGGGCGATGCTGCTACAGTGCTCAACAAGTACTATACCAGTGAGAGTGAGAAGATGAACTTCCTGAGTGGCTCACTGTTTACTGCCAATAAGAACGAGTATCTGCCTGTTCCCTGGGAGCAGATGGCTGCATCAAACGGACACTACACGCAGAACTGCGGACAGTGGTAAGACCTCACCCTAACCCTCCCCTATGAGGGAAGGGAATGAATACAAGATAATCATTATAAAAAAGAAAATAAATATGAAACAGAATATCATAAAACTTGCAGTTTATCTGGTAACTGCTCTCCTCCTTGGGGGAGTTGGAGTGGGGCTTCTCTCCTCCTGCAGCGATGATCATACAGGCAGCATCAACGTGGGCGGTTCATGCCTCGTGGAGAAGTTCGTGCTGAACGGACAGTATGAAGGCATCATCAACACAGAGAAGCGACTGGTAAAGGTGAAGGTTCCCGCTGACTTCGACCAGAAGGGTAACATGGAAATCACCAGCCTGACCGTTTCGCCTGGTGCTCAGACTAATATGAAGGTGGGTGACCACATTAACTTCGACGGAGACCGTACACTGCACATCTCCAATGGCGACCTCGTGATGGACTATCAAGTAAGTGTACGTAATGATGAAGCACTGATGTCACTCTTCATCCTAGAAGGTGTGAAAGGTGCTATCAACCAGCAGGATAAGACTATCACGGTAAGTGTGATGGCCAACAGCGGTATTGATTTGAGCAATGCCACCTTTGAGGTTGAGTGCAGCGAGGATGCTATTTGCAGTCCTGCCAGTGGCACGAAGGCAAACTTTACTGAGCCGTTCCAGATAACACTGAACGACAATACTGCCACTTCTGTCTATACTGTCAATGTGACACTGATTGCCAACCCTGTAGCCATCTTCGTTGGCGAGGCTGAGAACATTGAACTGTTGAATGACGAGGAGAAAGCTGCCGCCAAATGGCTCACCGGAAACATTGCCAGTGCTGCATACGCTTCTTGGGACGATATAGCCAGCGGAAATATCTCACTCGATGAATGTAAACTCGTATTCTTCCACCGTCACTGCTCTTCATACGGCAACTACAACGGCTTTGCAGAGGCTGAGAGCGGTGCCATGACGGCTCTACCGAAGATGAAGGAACTCTGGCAGCGTGGCGTAGGTTTCGTACTGGGGCGTTCGGCTGTGAACTATGCCATCGCACTGGGCGCTATGCCAGAGGATGCCTATCCCAACAATGTTTGGGGTGGCGGAGGCGGTGAAGGCTCCGACCTGATGGGCGAAGATCCCTGGCACTTCTTCGCCTACGACATCACACACCCGCTGTGGAACGGCCTGAAGACCTATCCTGGTGCCGCCGACAATGCCGTTTACACATTGGATAACGGATACACCATTTGTAACACCACATCGCAGTACGGTTTCTGGGATACCTATCAGGACGGTAAAGATGCCTTCGAGGCCAAGACTGGTGGTCGTGCACTGGGTGGCGACAACAGCGTATCGTCATGGGAGTTGAAGGGTGCTAACGGTGAATTCGGTAAGGGTGGCATTATCTGCTTCGGCTCCGGACTCTTCGACTGGAATTCTCCTACCCCATACGAGTCGAACTACCACGACAACATGGGTGGTATCATGCTTAACGCATTCGATTACCTGACGAAGTAAACAACGAATTATACGATTTTCACGAATTAAAGAACAGATAATTATGAAGACAATGATATATTCAGTATTCGCATTCATGCTGACGGCCTCTGCGCTGACGGCATGCAGCGACGAAAAGTTCAGCGGAGATCCCTCTAAGGACTGGGACGGCACAACCTCTTTCTTCGCTTCTACAGATGCACCGGATTTCGGCACGTATTATATGCCTTATGTAGGACGCGTTGGAGACCCCATGCCTTACTACGATCAGAAGGATGGCACATTCAAAGTGCTTTACCTCCAAGAGTACATCAATAACATGCCCTTCCGTTTCCATCCCATTTGGGCTGTCTCAACAAAGGACTGTGCCAACTACGAGTCGCTCGGCGAGCTGCTGCCTTTTGGTGGTAACGATTTTGAGCAGGATGCTGCGCTAGGTACTGGCTGTGCCTATGAGAAAGATGGCACATACTATATCTATTATACAGGTCATAATGGCAACTGCAAGAACCGTGAGGTGGTGATGCGCGCTACATCGACCGACTTTAAGAATTGGACCAAGGATGAACTGTGGACACTCTACGGCACCGACTTTGGCTATTCTGCCAACGACTTCCGCGATCCGCAGATCTTCGTGGCCGACGACAAAATGTACCACATGGTCATCTCTACTTATCCTGAACACGGTGGCGATCCTGTGTTTGCTGAGTTCAAGTCAAACGATCTGAAGAACTGGGAACACGTAGGCCGTATCAAGATGATCTGGGACCGCATGCTGGAGTGTCCCGACATCTTCAAGATGGGCAACTACTGGTACATCGTATTCAGTGAGAGCTATCGCGCCAGCTGGAGCCGTAAGGTGAAGTATATGGTGGCTCCTACCTACGAGGAACTGAAGAACTGTCTGAATGACGGACCGAAGTGGGCACCTGATGGTCATGAGGGCATCCTCGATAGTCGATCGCTTTATGCTGCCAAGACTGCCTCTAATGGTACAGACCGTTACATCTGGGGCTGGTGCCCGTTCCGTTCAGGTGCTGATATCCATGAGAAGAATACCAATGTAGGTGCCGGCGACGGCAACGAGCCCAACTGGAGTGGTGCTTTGGTATGCCACAAGATTATCCAGCACGCCGACGGCACACTCACGCTTGGTGCAGTGCCTGCACTGGCAGAGAAGTATAAGAATGTTGTCGATGCAAAGGTAATGGATTCTAACGGCTACAGCAATGGTACGCTGAGCGGTGACGGCGCTTATGTGCTCTACAATCGTCTTTATGCTGCCAACCACATCTCGTTCACTGTGAAGACATCTAACAACTGGGATAAATTTGGCGTTTCGTTTGTTCGCGGTACCGACTCGAAGAAGTACTACACCATGGTGGTGAATCCTGAATGGGAGGATGGCCGCAAGGTGAACTTCGAACAGGAGGGCGAAGATGGTAAAGGTTTCATCGAAGCTGCAGATGGCTATGTATTCCAGCGCCCTGTCGACAATGTCTATAACATTGACATCTACACTGATAATTCAGTTCTTACTATGTATATCAACGATGTATGTGCTTACACTCAACGCATCTATGGTATCCAGAAAAATTGCTGGAGCATCAATAACTACGGCGGTTCTATCACCGTTTCTGATGTGAAAGTAAGTCAGCAATAAGAACGATACAGAAAACAGAAATCCCCAGCCAATAGAAATGGTTGGGGATTTTTGTTTAAATTAAGCCTCGGGTTCTGCAGCGCGGAAGTTCTTAAGGTCTTCAGCCTTGAACATCTTGATGTAGGCAGCCTTGCCGAAGATGTCTTCTTCTGCCATACGAACATATACGTTGGCGCTCTTCTCGAAGAGTTCGGGGGCCTTGGTGGCATCTCGGAGGATGAGGAGCGACATCACGAGCTCGGCCGTCATGTCGTACAGACGACGGGCGAGGAAGTCTTGTGCTTCCTGATTCTCGAGAGCCTTCACGTTGGCCAGTGCTTCCTCATAGACCTTGATGAGGGCAGTCACATGATTCTTGATGCTCTGCAAACCCTCGCTCACCTGCAGATTCTCATGCATCTCCTTGATGTTGTTGAGCATCGTGCCGTTGGTGATGTAGCGGATAGCAGCGACGACCTGCAACTGCGTGGTACCCTCATAGATAGAGAAGATACGGGCATCGCGGTACAAGCGCTGGCTCTTGTACTCCATGATGAAACCTGATCCACCGTGGATCGAGATGGCATCGTAGGCGTTCTGGTTGGCGTACTCGGAGTTCATACCCTTAGCTAATGGGGTGAAGGCATCAGCGAGACGCTGATACTTCTTCAGTTCCTGCTTCTCCTCGGGAGTGAGTTTGCGGTCGCGCTCGATGTCCTCAAGGCACTTGTAAACGTCAACGTAGGCGGCTGTCTCGTAGAGCAGACTGCGGCCTGCATCGAGCTTGGCCTTCATACGGGAGAGCATATCGTAGACAGCGGGGAAGTTGATGATCTTGTCACCAAACTGCTGGCGCTCCTTAGCGTAGGCCAGTCCCTCGTTGTAAGCCTCCTGCTCAACACCTACGCTCTGTGCTGCGATACCTAAGCGGGCACCGTTCATCAGCGCCATCACGTACTTGATGAGTCCGAGACGAGTGCTTCCGCAGAGTTCTGCCTTCGCGTTCTTATAGGTCAACTCACAGGTAGGTGAGCCGTGGATACCGAGTTTGTGCTCGATGTGACGAACATCGACACCACCCTGACGCTTGTCGTAGATGAACATCGACAGACCACGTCCGTCCTTGGTGCCCTTCTCAGAGCGGGCCAGTACGAGGTGGATGTCAGAGTCGCCGTTGGTGATGAAACGCTTTACACCGTTCAGGCGCCAGCAGTTCTCCTTCTCGTCGAAGGTAGCCTTCAGCATCACGCGCTGGAGGTCAGAACCAGCATCGGGCTCCGTCAAGTCCATACTCATACCCTCACCGGCACAGACGCGGGGGATATACTTCTGACGCTGCTCCTCACTGCCGAACTCATAGAGCGTGTCGATACAACTCTGCAGGCTCCAGATGTTCTGGAAACCGGCATCAGCAGCCGAGATCATCTCACTCAGCATGGAGAATACGGTGTTGGGCAGGTTCAGACCGCCGTAACGGCGAGGCATCGAAACACCCCAGAGGCCAGCCTTGCGGGTGGCGTCGAGGTTCTCATAAGTCTTGCTTGCGTAGATCATGCGGCCGTTCTCGAGGTGTGGACCTTCGAGGTCAACGCTCTCAGCGTTAGGCGCAATGATATTGGCAGCCACGTCGCCTGTGATGTCGAGAATCTGCTTGTAGTTCTCGATGGCATCGCCCAGGTCAACGGGAGCATAGTCGAATTCTTTCGCATCAGCGAAACCCTTTTCTTTCAGCTCGACGATACGAGCCATTAATGGATGGTTCAGATAGAAACCAATCTCCGGGTGGTCACTATAATAGTTTGCCATATTCTTAATTCTTTTTTGCAACGGACTACACGACTAACACGACTTTTGAAATAGTCCTTAAGTCCTGTTGTCCGTTGCTTATAAATTACTTACTGTTCTGCTTATAGTACTTAATCAGCTTGGGAACAACCTCTTCGACGGTGCCATTGATGACGTAGTCGGCGATGCGGTTGATAGGGGCATCGGGATCGCTGTTTACGGAAATGATGATACCAGAGTCCTGCATACCGGCGATGTGCTGGATCTGACCAGAGATACCACAGGCGATATAGACTTTGGGATGAACAGTGACACCTGTCTGTCCAATCTGACGGTCGTGATCCAACCAACCAGCATCTACGGCAGCACGAGAACCGCCAACCTCACCGTGAAGAACCTTTGCCAGGTCGAACAGCATATCGAAGTTCTCCTTCGAGCCCATACCGTAACCACCAGCCACCACGATGGGCGCACCCTTCAGGTTGTGCTTGGCAGCCTCTACATGGTGGTCGAGCACCTTTACGACGAAAGCCTCAGGACTCACATACTTAGACACCTCAGGATAAACCACCTCCTTCTTGCAGGCACCGTCGTAGATAGCCTTCTGCATCACGCCAGAGCGGACGGTAGCCATCTGGGGACGATGGTCGGGGTTGACGATGGTAGCCACGATGTTACCACCGAAGGCGGGACGGATCTGATAGAGCAGGTTGTCGTAGTGCTTGCCGCTCTTGGCATCGTCGTAAGGACCAATCTCAAGCTCTGTGCAGTCGGCAGTCAGGCCAGAGGTCAGCGATGACGATACACGAGGACCGAGGTCACGGCCGATGACGGTAGCGCCCATCAGACAGATCTGCGGCTGCTCCTCCTTGAAGAGGTTCACGAGGATATCGGTGTGGGGAGCGGAGGTGTAGGGGAACAGGTCCTTGGCGTCGAAGACAAAGAGTTTGTCGACACCATAGGGGAGAATCTGATCCTCCACCTTGCCCTTGATGCCTGTACCAGCCACAACGGCGTGGAGTTCAACACCCAGTGTATTGGCCAACTTGCGGCCTTTTGTCAGGAGTTCCTGGGAAACTTCTTGCACTAATGTGCCTTCTATTTCGCAATATACAAATACATTATTCATAATCTTATCCAATTATTTTCTCTTCCAGTAACTCCTTGATCATTCCCTCGATATCAGCATCAGAAGCCGTCAAAGTCTTCGACTCCTTAGCCTGGAACACGATGTTCTTGATGGCTTTCACCTTGGTGGGAGAACCACTGAGACCACATTGCTGCACATCACCATCGACGTCGGCCACGCTCCACTGATTCAGTGTCAGGTAGGGACGCTCCTCATAAAGTTTGTCGTAGGCTGTACCCTCGGCAGGACGCTCCATCGGACAAGTAGCACGCTTGTATTTCATCACCAGCTTGGCATTCTGGGGACGGCAGGGAGCAGCAGAGCCATTCACGGTAATCACTACGGGCAGAGGAGCCTCTACGGTCTCCACACCACCGTCGATGACACGCTTCACGGTAGCCTTGCCATCTTTCACTGAGAGTACCTCCTCTGCGTATGTCACCTGGTTGAGGCCCAGCTTCTGAGCCACCTGAGGGCCTACCTGAGCGGTATCACCGTCGATAGCCTGACGACCACCGATCACGATGTCCATGTCGCCAATCTTCTTGATGGCCGTAGCCAGTGCATAAGAGGTAGCGAGCGTATCGGCACCAGCGAACAGACGGTCTGTCAGCAACCAACCTGTGTCAGCGCCACGATAGAGTCCCTGACGGATGATTTCACCTGCACGTGGAGGACCCATCGTGAGGATTCCTACTGTTGAGCCCGGATTCTGCTCCTTCAGGCGAAGGGCCTGCTCCAAGGCGTTCAAATCTTCTGGATTGAAGATGGCGGGTAGGGCAGCACGGTTCACCGTTCCTTCGGCAGTCATTGCATCCTTACCCACGTTACGGGTGTCTGGCACTTGCTTGGCCAGAACAACAATCTTTAAAGCCATAAATATGTTATTAATAATGTATATTCTTACCCCCTCAAACTCCCCTTTGCGAAGGGGGAGAAAACCGAGGGGCTCAAAAATCGGCTGCAAAGGTACTGCTTTTTGCGCACACAGCCAAATAAATTGCACAAAATCAGCCGATTTGTGCACACTTTGGCCGATTTGTGCAATTATTTTAGACGGAAATTGATAATAATCAATTCATTTCACTCTTTTTGGCCACAGAATTCGAACGGCATCCATTGCGGATCCACCTCGACGTAATCTGCCACGCTGGCATGGATGATGTGGATGCTCTCGTCCTTCGAACCATAACCGGTGATCTGCGGCTCCCATCCTATCTCTTCGCCATCGTCGTCAGTCAAAGGCGAATCCGTCACGAAATACCTGATGTAGCCGTCTTTTATCACGACGTAATAGCTGATGTGCATAAAGTCGCTGGTATAGGCCACGACCTCTTGTCCCGTCCAGGGGGCATCCTGTTCGGGCTTCACGTGGAAGAAACCCCGGATGCGGTGGAACATGTCGCTGATGGCCACCGTCTGCATCTTGCCCTTGAACTCTGCCAGAATCAGCATGTCGTCGCGCTCTTGATCCTCAGACTCCTTCGCCTTCCTCAGACAGAGCAGGGGATAGCCCTTGCCGTCCAGATCCACAAAAGCCACCTCCTTGAAACCCTCACCGCTGGCCTTTGTCCACTCGCCGTCGCCAAACTCCTGATACTCAAAGTCCTCCAACTGTATTTTTGAGAATTGATGCTTCATACCATCCCATGTGTAAATGCGTCTGAGGGTGGGGTAGAAGGGCGAGTATTCGTTGATGATGAAGTCGGTGCCCTTCTCCGGCAGTGTCCAGCTCACTTCCCCGAGGGGGAAAGGTTTCTGATAGTCGTCCATCGGACTGCGCTCGGGCTTCATTGTCTGCGTCTGTGGATCGTAGTCGTACCAACAGAGCAGGTTCTGTGGCATCACGTGTTGCTCGTAGAGGCTGATGGCGAAGACACGGTGGCCGTTAGAGCGTCGCCAGACACAACATGACATCTGATCGATGTCCGTCAGTGACTCGTAGCAGGCATAGCCATTCTTCGGGTCGATGAGGATGCGTAACTCGTCCTCTTCGTTGTTCCCAAACAACAGTGTCGTGCCGTTGCGCTTGGTACCTGGGACGGGTTTCTTCTGCTGTTCCAGCACCTCGCCCACCACCCATGTGGGCAGTGCCTGATGGAAAGCGCGGAGCAGTGTCATCACATCGGGAGCCTGACCACCGTTCTTGACGCTGATGGTCGTCTGCCGCCAAAGGCTGTCTATTTCCGAGTTTATCAGGGTCGTCTTGGCACTCATACTGACGGCCGTGAGTAGCACGATGATGGATAAAAAGATCTTTCTCATTTCGGTTCGGGTTAGAATTGACGGGTACAAAGGTACTCAATTTTACCCATACCGCCACATAAATGGCACAAAATCAATACATTTTTGCACATTTCGGCGGATTTGTGCATTTTATTTGGATGGAAATTGAAAAAAATCAATCGTAATTCATACACTTTCATAAATAAATTGTACCTTTGCAACCACAACTAACAATATGAAAGAGAAAAAATATAACCATTCGTTTGCCTCCAGGCTGTCGCGCTGGGTGATATTGGTGCTGCTTATCATGATGGGCGGCCTGTCGTACTTTCTCTATGGGTTTATCAGGGATTCCATGGTGGGTATCAGCGCCGACAGCTTCCATGTTGGTATGAGGTCGTCGGACAGAGCCATTAACAAATTAGTGTCGGATGTGTCTGTAGCCGTCAAGAACAACCTCTTCGACATTGAACGTCACCTGAAGGAGCCTGACCAGATGCAGGCCATCGTGGAGCGCATCGTCACACAGAATCCCCGTATACGTAGTTGCGGTATCAGTTTCATTGACAACTACTATCCCCAGAAGGGGCGATGGTTTTGTCCGTATGCCTGGCGTAACGACAGTATGCCGGTGGTGACCAGACAACTGGGTAGTGCCAATAATGACTACCTGAGTGCCAAATGGTTTAAGACTGCCATCGCCAGAGACTCGGCCTACTGGTCGGAACCCTTCTTCGACGGTCAGGATGCCAAGACGCCCCTTGTGGCCTATATTTGTCCCATCCGCGACTCGCAGGGTAGTACTGTGGCCATTCTGGGTGCCGACCTCTCGCTCGACTTTGTGACGCAGATATTGGAGGAGCAGGACAGCATCTTCGACGAAGCAAAATGGGGATTCTCCGGCGTGCTGCATAGTTTTGTGCTGTCGCGCGACGGTTCCTATATCACCCATCCTGACAACCGGCGCATACAGAAGGGCAATTTCTTCATACACGTGAAGGACGCCGACGAGCCTGATGTGGCAGAGAAAATCATCAATGAGATCAAGGAGCGTAAGACCAGTGATCGTGAGACGAGCAACGTGGTGGTGGTGAACCGAAAAGAGACGTATGTGTTCTATTCGCCCTTGACGGATACTGACTGGATGCTGATGGTGACTATCCCAAGGTATGGATTAGACTTTGTTGGCAATGTGATGGGCATCGTCATGTTGATAGTTGTCGTTGGTGTGCTGACGGTCACTTTCCTGGTATGCTTCCTAACCATCAGGCGCACGGCACAGCCCCTGAAGCAACTGGCAGACACTGCCGATAAGGTGGCTCAGGGACAGTTTGACACCCCCCTGCCGACCATCAAGCATCGCGACGAGATATGCCAGTTGCGCGACTCGTTCGAGAACATGCAGCACTCGCTGACCGAATATATAGAGAACTTGAAGCAGACCACCTCGGCAAAGGCTTCGATAGAGAATGAGCTGAAGATAGCCCACGGCATTCAGATGAGTATGCTGCCGAAGACCTATCCTGCCTTCCCCAGTCGCGAAGACATTGACATCTTCGGACAGTTGACGCCAGCCAAGGCTGTAGGCGGAGACCTCTACGACTTCTTCATCCGTGACGAGAAACTGTACTTCTGCATTGGAGACGTGTCGGGCAAGGGCGTTCCTGCATCGCTGGTCATGGCGGTTACCAGGTCACTGTTCCGTAATATCGCAGCCCACACCACGGAGCCGGAGCAGATGGTGATGGGCATCAACGATTCGCTGAGCGACAACAACGAGACCAGCATGTTCGTTACCCTCTTCGTGGGTGTGATTGATCTGAAAACGGGCGACATGCACTACTGCAATGCCGGCCACGACCAGCCGCTGCTGCTGACAGACGGCGAGGTCAGTCTGCTGCCATGCGATCCGAACATCCCTGCAGGTGTTTTCCCGGAATGGGAATTCAGCCGTCAGCAGATACAATTGAAACGCGGTGCCACCCTCTTCCTCTATACCGACGGTCTGAACGAGGCCGAGAACATCGACCACCAGCAGTTCGAAATGGATAGGGTGATGGAGACAGCGAAGGCTGCTGGCTACAACCCGCAGGAACTCATCGCTGCCATGAGCGCCGCCGTCGCACAGTTCGTGGGTGATGCGGAGCAGAGCGACGACCTCACCATGTTCGCTATACAAAAGAAGTAGGAGTATGGAAGAAATTATATCAATATCAATTTTTGTGGTCATTTTTGGCGTCTTAGTCATCGCCATATCGACGTTCATTCCCGTGTATGGATATCTTCGCAGACGGTGGAAGGGCCTTGCCATAGGTTGTCTGGTGCAGCCTGTTGTCTGTGCTGCGCTTATCGGTGCGGCTGTCGCTGGTGCATTCTTCTTTCACGATCAAAAGTCCGAGAGGGAGAAGAATTCGGCTATGGTGACGGTCAGGACCATAGAACAGAACGCCAATGACACTGACACGCTGACCTGGTATCTGAAGGCCAATGAAGAGTGTCTTCTGGATTCTGAAAAGAAAAGTGGCCGTTTCGACGTTATTCGCCTCGACTCTTTGGACACAGGTGTGTGTGTAGAGGATAGGATTGTGGTTCGTTTCGACATCAAGAACCAGAAGGCCACTGCCACCGACTATGACCTGCCGGCTGAGGTAGTCGATGTGGACTGGGACAAGGTCAGGGACTACTTCAGCAAATAGATGGATATAATGTAGAATGATGATATGACAAACGGTATTTATACGATTTTGCTGCTCATTATGAGCAATGTGTTTATGACCTTCGCCTGGTATGGTCACCTGCGCCTCCAGCAGTCGGGTGTCTCCACCAACTGGCCTCTTTATCTCGTGATTGCCTTTTCGTGGATGATCGCTTTCTTCGAGTATTGCTGTCAGGTGCCAGCCAACCGTTTAGGTTTTGTGGACAACGGCGGACCGTTCAACCTCGTACAGTTGAAGGTCATTCAGGAGTGTATCTCGCTGGTGGTGTTTGCCGTGATTGCGAACTTCATCTTCCAGCACGAACAACTGCACTGGAACCATGCTGCTGCGGCCCTCTGTCTCGTAGCAGCCGTCTATTTCGTATTTATGAAACCGTAAATAAAGGTGAAAGGGTGAAAAGGTGATTGACAGGCTGACGATAGATAAGATCATGGACGCCACGAACATTGTCGACGTGGTGGGGGAGTTTGTGACGTTGCGGAAGGCAGGCGTGAACTATAAAGGCCTCTGTCCGTTCCACGACGATAAGACTCCGTCGTTCATGGTGTCGCCGTCGAAGCAGATCTGCAAGTGTTTCGCCTGTGGCGAGGGTGGCACGGCCATCAACTTCCTGATGAAGCACGAACAGATTACCTATCCTGAAGCCCTGCGCTGGCTGGCGAAGAAATACAATATCGAGATACAGGAGAAGGAACTGACTGACGAGGAGAAGAAGGAACAGAGCGATCGTGAGTCGATGTTCATCGTCAATGAGTGGGCGATGAAATACTTCGAGGAAATCCTGAAGAACGATCCCGACGGCATCGCCATCGGCAAACAGTATTTCCGTAGTCGTGGCATCCGCGACGATATCATTGCGAAGTTCAACCTCGGCTTCGCCCTGCCTAAGCGTGACGCCCTGGCCACTGCAGCCCAGAAGGCAGGATACAAGGCGGAGTTTCTGGTTAAGACAGGGTTGTGCTATGGCGAGGACGCGTTGCGCGACCGCTACGCTGGTCGTGTAATCTTCCCTTGGCTGAACGTCAGTGGTAAGGTGGTGGCTTTCGGAGGACGCTTGTTGGACTCCAGGACGAAGGGCGTGCAACAGAAATACGTGAACTCTCCCGACTCGGAGATCTATCATAAGGAACGTGAACTCTACGGACTCTATCAGGCGAAGAAGGCCATCGCGAAGGAGGATCGTGTCTATATGGTCGAGGGCTATACCGACGTGATTGCCATGCACCAGTGTGGCCTCGAGAACG
This sequence comes from Prevotella sp., assembly GCA_017428805.1. Next base: position 21,591 of record JAFRQC010000024.1, read on the forward strand.
TCGTCGCCAACTCTGGTACGGCCCTCTCCGTGCATCAGATCAAACTGTTGCGTCGCTTCACGCAGAACATCACCTTATTATATGATGGTGACGAGGCTGGTATCCATGCCGCTATGCGAGGTACGGATATGCTGTTGGCAGAGGGTATGAACATCAAGGTGCTGTTGTTGCCCGATGGCGACGACCCTGACTCGTTCTCGAAGAAACATTCCGCCCAGGAATTCAAGGACTATATCGAAAAGAATGCCACGGACTTCATTGGCTTTAAGACCCGTCTGACGGTGGAGAACGTGACCGATCCCGTGAAGCGTTCCGAGGCCATCGGCGGCATCGTGAAGAGCATCTCCGTCATACCTGATCAGATCCTGCGTTCCACCTACCTTAGCGAACTCTCCCAGCGCCTGGGCATCAAGGAGCAGACATTGCTCAACTCGATGAACGGGATGATAAGCAAGGACATTGATGAAAAGAGGAGAGAAGAAGTAAGGAGAGAAGGAGAGAAGGAGAATACTCCTGCTTCGGATAATACGCCATCAACAGGCATATCTCCTTCTCTCCTTACTCCTTCCCTCCATACTCCTTCGTTAGAGGTGGAACGCCTGCTTGTGCAGGCGATTGTTCGCGACGGCGAGAAGGTCATTTACGAGGGCATTGAGACGGACGACGGGCAGACCATCAACCTGACGGTAGCGCAGTATATCGCCTACGACCTGGGACAAGACGGTCTGTCGTTCCACGATGACCGTTACAATCAGATTCTCTCCGAGGCAGCTGCCCATAGTGGCGAGGAGGGCTTCAAGGCGGAGGAGTTTTTTATGCACCATCCTGACATCGCCATTAGTTCGTTGGCAGCAGACTTGGCCATCGACCGTCATCAGCTGACACCCGGCTTCCAGCCCAAGGAACGGGAGGGTGGTCTTCGTCAGCGTGTGCTCCATCTCGTGCTCGACCTGCGGATGGACATCATCGAGAAACGGCTCAAGGAGATTCAGGCCCAGTTGAAGACTGTTGGCAGCGATATGGAACGGATGAAGCAGTTGCTGGAGGAGTTCCGCGACACCCAGCAGATCCGTGACGCCCTCGCCCGCCAATTAGGTAATGATGTGATAAGATGAGTTGGAACGTTATATTTGTCATCGTCTCGCAGTTGATCGCCATCCTGGCTATTATCCACGTGGTGCTCGACAACCGGCAGCCAGCCAAGACCCTTGCCTGGGCGCTGGTGATTTGGTTCGTGCCGGTGGCAGGTGTTGTGTTCTACCTTTTCTTCGGCATCAACACCCGCAAGGAACGCTATGTCAGTGAACGGAGTATGAACCAGCTGACGAAACGCTCTATGCTGGAGTTCGTCGAACAGCAGAACCTCCGTCTGCCTGAGAAACAGAAACCGCTCATCGACCTCTTCATCAACCAGAACCTCGCCCTGCCTTTCAAAGATAATAAGGTGGACATCTATACCGACGGCTATCAGTTCTTCCCGGCCTTGTTGCAGGAGATCAGTAAGGCCCGCAGTCATATCCACGTGGATATGTATATCTTTGCCGACGATGCCCTGGGCACGCTGATTGCCGATGCCCTCATCGCCAAGGCCCGTGAGGGGGTGGAGATACGAGTCATCTACGACGATGTGGGCTGTTGGAATGTCAAGCGCCAGTTCTTCGAGCGGATGCGTGAGGAGGGTATCGAGGTGGTGGCGTTTATGCCTGTACACTTCCCGTCGTTCACGAGTAAGGTGAACTACCGTAACCACCGTAAGATCATCGTCATCGACGGCCAAGTTGGATTCATCGGCGGTATGAACTTTGCCCTGCGCTATGTGAAAGGTTCGAAGGGACAGCCTTGGCGTGACACGATGCTCAGGGTGACGGGTGGTGCCGTCAATGCCTTGCAACGGGCGTTCCTCGTTGACTGGTATTTCGTAGACCGTACCCTGCTCTCCGACCGTAAGTTCTATCCGCAGCATATTTCCGAAACGGGAGAACAGATCGTCAACAACTGTCTCATTCAGGTGGTCACCAGTGGTCCTGTTACGCCTTATCCGGAGATTATGCAAGGCTTCGTGCGAATCATCACGGGTGCCCGTCGTTACCTCTATCTCGAGACACCTTATTTCCTGCCCAACGACCCTGTGCTCTTCGCCTTGAAGACGGTGGCGCTGGCAGGTGTCGATGTGCGTGTGCTCTGTCCCCGTCACAGCGATGCCCGTTTTGTGGAGTGGGCCAGCCGCAGTTATCTGCGTGAGGTGGCAGAGGCAGGGGTGAAGGTGAGCCTGTATCAGTCAGGGTTCCTCCATTCGAAGGTGATGGTGTGCGACGATGCCGTCAGCACCTGTGGCTCCACGAACCTCGACTTCCGCAGTTTCGAGAACAATTTCGAAGCCAATGCGTTCTTCTACGATGAGGGTGTGGCACTCCGAATGAAGAAGGTGTTCCTCGACGACGAGCGACAGGCCGTGGCACTGACAGACCTGCCAGAACGTATGCGTGCCAACTTCTTCATCCGTCTGTGGGAGAGCATCACTCGTCTGATGGCTCCGTTGTTCTGAAAATCGAGAAATTTACGCTTCCGTAACTGCGATGCTCCACGAAGTGCGGATCATCCGAGAAGTCGTTGTCCTTGCCGTGCTCGAAGACGAAGATGCCGTCGTCTTTCAAAAGTCCTCTCTCAAAGATGAGGCTGGGAATCGTCGGCAGTTCCTTTAGGGCGTATGGCGGATCTGCGAAGATAAAGTCAAACTGCTGTTTGCACGATTTGATATACCGGAACACATCGCCTCGTAGCGGCAGACAAGTCGTCTCGTTTAATTTCTTGATGCAGTCGCAGATGAAGCGGTGATGGTCACGGTCGAGTTCGACACTGACCACACGGCTGCAACTACGAGAGAGCAGTTCGAGGGTGATGCTGCCTGTGCCAGAAAAGAGATCCAGTGCCTCGGTTCCCTCAAAGTCGATATACTGCGTCAGCACATTAAAGATATTCTCCTTGGCGAAGTCCGTTGTCGGCCTCGCCTTGAAACTCCTTGGAATATCGAAGTGCCGTCCCTTATATCGTCCTGTGATGATTCTCATCTCCCTTTTACGATCAACGTCATCAAGTCATACGGCATTCCCTTTACCTTCGTGGCAGGCGCCTGGTTGAATTCGGCTGTGGGATTGCTGACGTAGACCTTCTGCAGATACATCTTCAACTCCTTCAAGAGTTCTTCCTCTTGAGGCACCTCGCCTGACAGATGCAACTCGTCGTGGAGCACATCCATCCGCAACTGCTTCCAGACATAGACGATGAAATAAAGGGCATCTTGTGCTTGCGTTGCCTCAAAGTTGTTACAGAACTTAAAACGGTTCTGTTGGAAGGCAAAAAGACAGAGTTGACGGCCATAGAACGAGGCGTAGAGCTTATTGAAGTGGCCAGTGAAACTGCGCTGGTGCATATGGCGCCAGACGGGTGCCATAGCGTGGATGAACTGCACATAGCTGTAACGGTCGTTGATCACGCCATACAGGTCTTTGTTGATGGGGAAGAGACAGACCACCTTCAGGTCTGGCAGCACGTTGAAGAGTATCTTCCTCGGTTCCTGACTCGGGGCGAAGGTGTAGGTATAGAGGTCGTTGATGTTCTCCTCCTCAAACTGTTCGATGGGCACGAGCATCGACGGGGTGTCGAGCACCACCTGCACGCGCTTCACATCTGCTGATGGCAGGGTGGCAGTCTTCAGGGCCTCCCTCAGGTTGGCAGCCATCGAGATGCCGCCTTTCACCACATAGGGCTCATAGCGGAGTGGCTGTTCCTTATCAGCAGGGTCGGGTAGGGTGAACGAGAGGGTGTTCCTCCCGATGCGTATGATCAGTTTTCTGTTTTGTATCTCTTCCATCTCTCAACTCTCAACTCTCAACTGACCACGCTGGCTATGCACAGGGCGAGCAGACCGAGTGCCACGAGTACCAGGATGATGTTGATAATCTTGTCTGATTTCTGCATTTGGCTGCAAAGGTAGATAAAAAAAGCAACACAGAGAAACAAAGATACAGAGATTTTTGTTTTTTTATTAAAAAATCTCTGTGCCTCTGTATCTCTGTGTTCGAAAAAATGCTATCTTTGCAGTCGAAATGATACAGGACGAACTTAAATACCGCATCCGTCAGGCTTTGGGATTGACGCCTACGACGGAACAGGAACAGGCCATCGACGTGTTCACGCAGTTTATGACTGACCGTTCTGAACAGGTGGTGATGATCCTCCGTGGTTCGGCAGGTACGGGTAAGACCACCCTCGCCGGAGCCATCGTCAAGGCGTTGGCAGCGCTGAAGCAGAAACTCATCCTGCTGGCTCCTACAGGTCGTGCGGCAAAGGTTTTCTCACTATATGCCGGTCATCCCGCCTACACCATCCATCGGCGCATCTACCGTCAGAAGACAGCCGGTGATCTCTCCTCCTTCAATCTGAACAACAACCTGAATCGCGACACCTTATTTGTTATAGATGAGGCCTCGATGATCTCGAACCTGGGCTTTGGCGATTCGGCATTTGGTAGCGGTTGCCTGCTTGATGATCTTATGGAGTTCGTTTATAGCGGCCAAAACTGTCGTATGCTGTTGATTGGCGACAAGGCCCAGCTCCCACCCGTCGGAGAGGAGGAGAGTCCTGCGCTGATGGCCGATGTGCTCCGTGGCTATGGTATGACGGTCTATGAGTGTGATCTCAATCAGGTGCTCCGTCAGAGCGAGGCCTCCGGCATCCTTTGGAACGCCACTCGTATTCGAGGGTACGGAGGTACGGGGGTACGGGGGTACGAGAATAGTTTTGAGGCAGGTGGTAATCTCGCGCCCCCGTACCCCCGCACCCCCGTACTCCCGAGAATCCGTATAAGTGGTTTTCCGGATATCCAGGTTGTTCCTGGCGATGAACTCATCGAATCCCTCGCTTCCAGTTACAGTCGTGTGGGTATGGACGAGACGATGGTCATCACCCGTAGCAACAAACGGGCGAATATCTACAACCAGGGCATCCGCAACACCGTCCTCGACCGTGAGGATGAACTCTGCCGTGGTGACCTCCTGATGATCGTGAAGAACAATTATTTCTGGAGTCAGGAGACGGGAGTCAGGAGTCAGGAGTCGGGAGGCATCGACTTTATCGCCAACGGCGACAGGGCCGTGGTGCAGCGGGTGAGAAACACCCACGAACTCTATGGCTTCCGTTTTGCCGAAGTCACGATGACCTTCCCCGATTACGACGACTACGAGCTTACCGCCACCGTCCTCCTCGATACCCTCACCTCCGAGGCACCGGCTCTCACCCGTGAACAACAGGAACAACTCTTCACTGCCGTGATGGAAGACTACGCCGACATCCCCGTCAAGGCAGACCGCATCGCAAAACTCAAGACCGACCGTTACTACAACGCCCTGCAGGTGAAGTTCGCCTACGCCGTCACCTGTCACAAGGCCCAGGGCGGACAGTGGGCGCATATCTACCTCGACCAGGGCTATATGACCGACGATATGCTCACCCCCGACTACATCCACTGGCTCTATACCGCCTTCACCCGTGCCACCGAAAAACTCTTCCTCGTCAACTGGCCAAAGACCCAAATCAGTGTAGATTAGACACCAGTTAATAAATCGTAAAAAGCTAACAGGATTCTTGTTAGTTTAAAAAATTAACACTATATTTGCAAAACAAAAGACTACACATTAAAACGATTGGTATATGATTTCAATTAAAAAACTACTATTTGCAATGGCACTGTTCATAGCTCTGCCTATGACGGCGCAGGATGAGAACTCCCTCAAGAACGTCAGTGTGGGTGAGTTGAGTTACACGATCAAGGAAGAGCCGAAGACGAACCTCGGAACGGTGGTCGGTGCCGTGCTCGACGTGCTGGCAGAGCAAACAACTACTGAGCAACCCGGCTATGTCGATGCCCTCCGCGCCAGTGTCATCGCCGCCCTTGGCAACGTGCGCCGTTTCGTCATCACCGATGCCTTACAGGTGGAACCCAATGCCGACACCAACATCCTTCTCGACGGTGTCGTCAACTACTTCTCCACCACCCGCGAACTGCGTACTCCTTATGGCAAGAAAGACAAGATCCCGCAGTTCTATGCCCAGATCAGCCTGACGCTCAACTTGAAGGACCCTGCCACGGGTACCGTCATCAACAGTCAGATGTTTGAGGTGAACCGGACTGGCTGGTCGTGGTACAACAGCTCCGACACCGCCATCAAGGAAGCCCTCGAAGGCCTGCGCAAGAAGGTGGAGAAGTATTACAACACCGCCTATCCCTATACCGCCAACATCCTGGAGCGCGGCGTGGAAAAGAAGGACAAGCAGAAGGAACTCTACATCGACCTCGGCGCCATTCACGGTCTGAAGGAGGGAACCCACTTTACCGTCTATATCCTCGGCAGCATCGGTGGCAAGGAGACGCGTAAGCAGATAGGTCGTCTGAAGGTGACGAGCATCGAGGGCGATGAGGTGAGCCTCTGCAAGGTATCTTCCGGTGGCAAGGACATCAAGGCCGCCCTCGATGCCCAGCAGCGTCTGCTCATCATCTCTACCGACTAAGTGACCACACGCGAACATTATTATATATATGACTACTACCGACGAACTGAGTGTCATCAGCCAGATCCGTGGAGAAGTGCGCGGAAACACGGAACCTACGGGTGAGAATCTCTTTCTTGCCTGGGGTTACCCTACGGCGTTCTTCCTCTTGGTGGAATTCTTCGCCCTCATCCTGTGGAACAAGGTCTGGTGCTCTTGGATCTGGCTCGGCATCCCGTTGGTGGGAGCACCGCTGATGATGTACTTCCTCAACGAGGACTACGAGCGTACCCACCGTCGTACACTCGAGCAGAACGTCATCCTGCAGATGTGGGTATTCGTGGGATTTCTCAGCTGTCTCGGTGGTGCCACGATGGGCTTTGCCGGCTTGTTCCCGATACTCTACTGCACCTTCCAGGGCCTGCTCGTCAGCTTCGGTTGTCTGATGACGGGACTCATCCTCCACTTCCGTCCGAAGACGGTCTGTGGCATCCTGGGCTCCGTACTCTCGTTCGTCTCTCTCTTCTTTCAGGGCGACCTCTGGCCGTGGCAGTTACTCGTCGCGGTCTTCGTGACCGTCCTGACGCTGATCATCCCCGGACACCTCTTCCGCCGTTACGTCCGAAAACAATACAAAGAATAAGTCTATGAGTGATTTTAAATTTCCAGTCATCAATCCGTTGTTGCACAGCGAGTTGCGGCTGAAGGTTATGGTGGCGCTCGACAGCCTCAAGAGTGCCGACTTTATGTATCTCTGTCGCATCACCGGCTGCACACGTGGTAACCTCAGTGCCCAGATCACTATTCTCAAAGAGGCAGGCTATCTGGAGGTAAGTAAAAGCGGCATCGGTCGTTTTTCCCGTACTGTCCTCTGCATCACCGACAAGGGCCGTGAAGCCCTCCACACCTACGAAGAAGGTCTCCGCAAGTTGTTTGAACAACGCATTCCCGAGAAATCGGAGGGGGCAAAAAAAGCTATTTGATAGCTGATTGTCAGTAGATGACCTCTATGTAGTAATACATATCTAAGTGTTTAAAATCCAAACATATATTACTATTTAATTTATAAAAACAAGAATTATGAAGAAATCATTACTCAGACTCATGATGACGGTATGTTTCATCATGGCAACAATGTCCGCAAAGGCAGATACCGTTGGTGGTCTCTGCGGAATGGAAGGTGACAATATGATCACCTGGGAACTCAACCTCGACTTCGGCCTGCTGACCATCTACGGTAATGGCCGTATGGCAGACTTCGACGACCCCTCGGAGGCTCCCTGGTGGAGTTACTCCAAGTCGATCATCCACCTGATCGTCGAGGACGGCATCACCCACATCTCTCAGGCTGGCTTCCAGTATATGCCCTACTTGGAGAGTGCGGAGATTGCCGAGACCGTCACATCCATTGGCGACAATGCCTTCTACGGTTCGATGCTCAACAAAGTCATCCCCACGAACTGGACGGGTGACATCGACGCGAACTTGCTGCCCGACGGTCTGCTGACCATCGGCTACTATGCCTTCGCAGAGACCAAGCTCGAGAACATCATCCTGCCCACCACGTTGGAGCGCATCGGCGCAGCAGCTTTCGCCTACAATGACCAGCTGCTGGAAGTGGCGAACCTCGCCACCGTGCCTCCCGCTATGGAGCGTGCCGTGTTCTACGACTGTAACAAGCTGTGGGCCATCCATGTGCCCGACGATCAGGTGGAGGCTTATTGCAACGCTGACGGCTGGGCCACCTATACCAATATCATCGTGCCTGCCAGCGGACATGCCGAGCATTCCGACATTCAGCCTGAGGAGATCGACCTCCTCATGCCAGGCAGCATGTATGCGACAGACCTGGGCCAGACCAGCGCCCTCATCATCTGCTCGTTGTCCGCTGACGCCATCGCCTGGAACCTGAACTACCGTCAGGAGACAGCCGACGATGAGCAGGAGATGCGCTGGGTGACGATCGACAACCTCACCACTCGCTCCTGCACCCTTGAAGACCTGAAGCCCGCTACGAACTATGTGGTACGCCTGCAGGCCGTCTATGAAGATGGTCAGGTGAGCGGCTGGACCCGTGCCCTGCCTTTCGCTACTGCCAGCGAGGATGTGGACCGTCAGAACAAACAGGAGACGGCCTACTACGAATATAAAGAGGTGAAGAAGGCCGAATGCGACGCTATGGCGATGCCGGAGATTGATGACAAGCACTGTGCGCTGTTCATCGAGCAGGCCAAGCAGGCTATCGATGACCTGGGTTTCAATGAGAACCTCTCTTTCGACGAGAACCTCGCCAACCTCGATGAGATCACCCGTCTGCTTGCCATCGACCTCAGCCTGCATCGTGCAGAGATGGCTGGTGAACAGCGTGGTGCCGTCACCATCGACGAGACCACCTTCCCAGACGAGAACTTCCGTAAGTGGGTTCTAAGTCAGAAGTACGGAAAGGACGGCATCCTGACAGAAGAGGAGATTGCAAAAGTGGAGTCCATTGACGTTGCTTATCAAGACATCAAGAGTCTGAAGGGTATCGAATACTTTACA
>JAFRQC010000025.1 GCA_017428805.1 Prevotella sp.
TCGGATACCCAGAACTCGTCGAACCAGGGTAGCACACCCCAGTTGGCTCGTCCGCCACCAGAGGCACAGGCTTGGATGGTGAGGTCAGGATATTTGGCACGGATGCGCTGGCAGGCCTTCTCGAAGCCGCGATGGTACTCGATATAGAGATGGCTCTGGTCGTTCATCGTCAGATACTGCGAACCGTGGTTCAGGATCGGCATATTGGCATCCCACTTGATATAGTCGATCTCAGGATAGTTCGTCATAAGGTTGTCGACGATGGAGAACACGAAGTCCTGCACCTTGGGATTGGACATATCGAGCACCACCTGCGTACCACCACGACCCAGCACGGGCTCACGCTTCGGAGCCTTGACGATCCATTCAGGGTGGGCCTCGTAGAGTTCTGAGACGGTGTTGGCCATCTCAGGCTCAATCCAGATACCAAACTTGATGCCGTGTTTCTTGGCGTCTCTCAGCAATCCTTCTATGCCCTCAGGCAACTTGTTCTTATCGACCACCCAGTCGCCCAGTGAGGAGTTGTCAACCTTACGGGGATACTTATCACCAAACCAGCCGTCGTCCATCACGAAGAGTTCGCCGCCCATTGAGGCAATATCGCCCATCATTTGGTCCATGCCCTGCTGGTTGATGTCGAAATAGACACCCTCCCAAGAGTTGAGCAGGATTTTTCTTTCTTTGTTGCCGTGGGCAAGCATGTATTTGCGGCCCCATTTATGGAAATTGCGAGAGACGCCGGATAAACCGCACTGGGAGAAGCTGAGGGCAACCTTAGGCGTGGTGAAGGTCTCACCTTTCTTCAAGTGATATTCTGAGTTGTCAGGGTTGATGCCGGCGAAGAAATAGTGGTATTCAGTATCGTCGGTGTCGATCTTCAACTGGAAATTACCAGAGTAGCAGAGGGCAGCGCCGATGACGGGGCCAGTGTTCTCACGGCCCTTACCGTCGAGAGAGAACATCACCTCAGCGTGGTCGGTATGCGAGTTGCGGGTGCCGTCTTTGTTTTTGATCACCTTCTCACCAGGCAGGATAGGCTCTTCCACGAGACGGGCCTCGTTGGCCCAGGAGCCGTAGAAATGGGAGAGCCACACGTTGCCGCGACGGATGGGCAGGCAGATGGAGGCGAACTGTGTCAGTGTGACGGGCTTCGCCTCGCCGTTGGTGATCTCCGTCCAGGTCTCGATCATATCTTCGTCTTCGTAAGCCTTGTAGCAGAGGGCGACAGAGGTCGGATAAACCGGATCTTTCAGTGTAATCCGAGTAATGCCGTCCTTCTTCTCCAGTCCAGTGACAAAGAGTTCTGTGGACATATTGCCGTCGGCGTGCGTCACGGCGATGGCGGCCTCAGCGGGACAGTCCATACCGTAGGCGGGATAGGCATTCATCCTGCCGTTGCGGGGGGCCTGCAGATTCTTGAGGTCGAAATCACTCAGCTTCTGGCCGAAATACACATACTGTGGCTGTTTGCCGTTTTCTACTTCGAGCACCATCGTCGCGTGTTTCGTCTCGATGGTGACCTGTTCTGCCTGAGCCACCTGTAAAGAGGCCGCCAGCAGCATTGCAAAGATCATACTTTTCTTCATATTCGCTTAGTTATTAGAGTTTTGTCGTTGCAAAGATACGACAAAAAAGTGAAAAGTGAAGAATGAATAGTGAAAAAATTTGCTGCTGCCAAGTGATTTTGGAAGCAAAGTATGGAGAAAAGGCAAACGAGTATTATCGCTTACGTGCGATGACGTAGATAATGACGGGGGCGCCGATGAGCGGCGTGACGGCATTGAGGGGGATGACACCACTCTCGCCAGGGAGGAAACAGATGAGGTTGCAGATGAGGGCCACGACGGCGCCGCAGAGGATGGTGGCTGGCAACAGCACACGATGGTTGTCGGTGGTGAGCAGCAGTCGGGCGATGTGGGGCACGGCAAGGCCGATGAATGCCACAGGGCCACAGAAGGCGGTGGTGACTGCCGTCAGCAGACCAGTGACGATAAGCAGCCAGTTGCGCACTCTCAGAATGTTGACGCCGAGGTTTTCGGCATAACGGTCGCCTAATAGCAGGGCGTTGAGGGGTTTGATGAGCAACAGGGCGCCGAAGAGTCCGATGAGGGTGACACCAGCGAAAACGGGCATATTCGCCATCGACACGCCACCGAAGGAGCCCATGCCCCAGACCATATACGACTTCACGCCTTCGTCGGTGGCAAAGAAGTTGAGCAGCGAGATGGCGGAGTTGGAGATGTAGCCGATCATGATGCCGACGATGAGCAGCATGACGTTGTTTCGCACCAGCGTGGAGAAAAAGAAGATGAGTGCCATGACGGCCATCGCACCGATGAAGGCGGCAATCAGGATGGCGGCAAAGCCACCGATCTGAAGAGAGCCAACGGAGAGGCCACCGCCTAACAAGAGCATCACCAGCGCCACACCCAAACCGGCACCGCTGTTGATGCCAAAGATGGAAGGACCTGCGAGGGGATTGCGGAAGGCAGTCTGAAGCATTAGTCCACTGACAGCGAGGGCACCGCCACAGAGCATCGCCGTGATGGCCTGTGGCAGACGGGATTCGAGCACGATGAACTGCCACGAGGGTTTCAGCGTCTTGTCGCCTGCGAGGATGCTGAACACGTCGGCAACGGGGATGCTGACGGAACCCATCACCAGATTCAGGGCAAACAGCACCACGATGAGCAACCCTAAACAGCCGCAATATACAAAACCCCTCTGCTTCACAATTTTATTTTTTGACAACGAATTACACGAATTTCACGAATTTTTTAGCAGCGCACAGTAACTATATTTATGACGAATCATTGAATAATTAGTTTAATTAGTGAAATTAGTGGTCGTTCTATTTAACTTCTTGTAGTAGCGTAGCGGTGGAAGATCGGGAATGTCAGGATGGAGGATGTGGATGTAATCACCCAACAGCCAGTCAGGACGGAAGGGCGACTCCTCGTAGAAGAGAGAACGCTCCACGTCGCAGCCATAGATCTCACCACTGCGGAAAGCCTTGAACTGATCGTAGCCGTGATGCTCGCTGAGGAGTTCATCGGGGGTGATGTCGTGGTCACTGCTATAACGGAAGAGCCAGACATCAGCCTCGCCAGCCTTCTCCAAGACGGCCTCGAAAGGCAAAGACACACTGCCGCTGTGGTCATCGTTGGCCCAGGGATAGTTGCCGCCGGCATCCTGTATCATCTGGCCGATGGTGCTGCGGCCCCCTGGCACATACCAGACGCTGCCAGTGACTTTGTCGAGGAGGACTGTACTTTGAACTTTGAGCTTTGAACTTTGAGCTTTATGATTACTTGCAAGCCCTTTCAGGGCACAATAGCTGCTATCGACGACGGCGAAGAGACTGTCGGCACGGGCCTCGCAGCCGAAGAGCATGCCATAGAAACGCAGCCACTCGGCACGGGCCAAGGGCGAAGGCTCCATGTATTCAGCACATTCGATGATGGGAATGCCGATCTCTTCCAAGCGGCCATAGCCCCCGCTGTTCTCAAAGGGCGAGAGGAACAGGGCATCAGGACGCTGGTCGATGATCTTCTCCACCACAGGACTCATACCCTCACCAACATCAGTGATGCGTCCTGCCTTCACCTGTTCGTGAATCCAGGGAATCTTGATGTACTTCAGATCCGCCACACCAGCGATACTCTGTTCACAACCAAACGACATCAGCATCGCACAATGGACGGTGGTGAACATCACGGAGCGACGCAATGGCGTACGAACAATGGTAGAAAG
>JAFRQC010000177.1 GCA_017428805.1 Prevotella sp.
GCAAATTCTTCACTTTTCACTCTTCACTCTTCACTTTTCACTCTTCACTCTTCACTCTCATACGCTGCCCAGTTGCCCTCGCTCTCCTGCACCGTAGCCTTGTAGCAGGTGTCTATCTGCTCCACGCACCAACGGGCAATGTTCTCGGCCGTAGGGTTGAAGGGCAGCACGTCGTTCAGGTTCTGATGGTCCAGCTTACCCTTGATTTTCCTTTTTATCTCCGTAAAGTCCACCACCATGCCGTTTCTGTTCAGCTCCTTCGCCTTACAGAAGATGGTGATGATCCAATTGTGACCGTGCAGCTGACTACACTTACTCTCATAATCCAAGACCAGATGGTGACTGGCCGATACCTCAATCTTTTTCTGAATGTAATACATATTTCCGTTTTAGACAACGAGATCGCTACCCAGCCTGCTGGCCAAGGTGTCGCGAAGCTCTTTGGTTTCCTTATGTTCTTTCAATAGTTGCATCATGCGCTCTACGTTGCTGCCCACCTGCTGCAGCTGCTGCTGAATCTCCTTCAGACGGCCTTCCAGGATGTCGAGCCGATAGTCCATGACCAGATGGAGCACGCGCTGACGCAGTCGTTCTATGTGTTTCTGATGTAATACTGTCGCGTCCTTCTCGTCATTGTCAAACTGGAAGCGTCCGCCCAGCTGATGACGGTCTATGACCAGGCTGGTGGCCAGCTGGCTTATCTGGATGTCGGGATGACTGCAGAAGTAGGTCTCGGCCCGGAAGCCCTCGTCGCCGCAGCGTGCCACGGCCTCAGCCAGTATCTGATTGTACAGGGGCTGCGAGAAGATGATGCCGTCCTGCGACAGGTCGTAGTCTATGTACTGTGCCACGGTGAAGCTGATCATCCCGCCGTCCTCGGTCTCTATCTGGTCGAAGATGACCTCCTCGCCAAAGCGTACTATCTCACGCACCAGCAGCTGCTCCACCTTCGATATGGCGGTGCTGACGGGAGGCGTGGGTATGTGCACCTCTGTCGTCGCCTCGGGTTTCCTGTTCTCCTCACGCTCACGCTCCTTTTCCTTCTCCTCGATGTCGGCACGGATGTACTTGTTCATCTCGGCTATGAGCGTCTGCTCCTTCATGTTGATGCGATGGGCAAAGTCGGTCAGGTAGGTAGAGCGGAGTATCTGGTCGGGGATGACCGAGATGCTCTTCACGATGCTGCCTATAGCCTCGCTGCGCTTCACGGGGTCTTCGGTATTCTCTACCGTCAGCCTCGCCTTGAAGGTGATGAAGTCCGTCTGCTGTTCGGTGATGTATTTCTTCAGCTCCTCCGTGGAATGTTTGCGGGCAAACGAGTCGGGGTCGTCGCCGTCGGGCAGCAGCAGCACCTTGATGTTCATGCCCTCGGCCAACAGCATGTCGGTGCCGCGCATTGCGGCATGGATGCCAGCCTCGTCGCCGTCGTAGAGCAGCGTGATGTTGTTGGTGAAGCGGTGCAGCATACGTATCTGGTAGACCGACAGGGCCGTGCCACTGTTGGCCACCACGTTCTCTACGCCTGCCTGGTGCATGGCTATCACGTCGGTATAGCCCTCCACCATGAAGACGCGGTCTTCCTTGACGATAGCCTTCTTGGCCTGATAGATGCCGTAGAGCTCGCGTTCCTTATGATATATATCGGAGTCGGGCGAGTTGACGTACTTCTGCGCCACACCCTTCGTCCGGCTGTCGAGCACACGGCCACCGAAGGCCACTACCTTGCCCGAGACGTTGAACCAGGGGAAGATGGCACGGCCGGAGTAGCGGTCGTACATGCCGCGCTCGTTTTCGATGCACAGTCCCGTCTTCACCAGGAACTGGGGCTTGTAGCCTTTCTGCGTGGCAGCCGCAGACAGGGCATCGCGCTTCTGGGGCGAATAGCCCAACTGGAACTTCTCTATGATATCATCGCGAATGCCGCGGCTGCGGAAGTACTGACGGCCTATAGCCACCCCGTCGGGGTCGTTCTTCAGCACATCGTGGAACCAGTCCTTGGCCCACTCGTTGACAATGAACATGGACTCGCGCTCACTCTGTTCCTGGCGCTCCTCGTCGGTCAGCTCCTTCTCTACTATCTCTATGCTGTACTTCTTGGCCAGCCAGCGCAGGGCCTCGGGATAGGTGATCTGCTCGTGCTCCATCAGGAACTTGACGGGTGTGCCACCCTTGCCGCAGACGAAGCAGTGACAGATATTCTTGGTGGGCGACACCATGAACGACGGGTTGCGGTCGTCGTGGAAAGGGCACAGCCCTTTGTAGTTCACGCCCGCCTTCTTCAGCGTCACGAACTCTCCCACCACGTCGACTATCTTAGCCGCGTCATTGATCCTGTCTACTGTCGCCCTGTCTATCATCCGATTACAAATTTGCGTGCAAAGGTACACATTTTCCTGCAAACAGCAAAATTTTTACTGGCAGGAGTTGAGACGAACCTCCCTTCCACGGCAGAAACGGTGCACGATGTGGCGGTCGTCGCCTATATAGATATAGCGTTCCAGCCGCTGCATCAGCGTGTAGTCGTCGGGATAGAGGTCGCCGTCGTCTATGACAAGGGCGTCAAAGTCATACCCCGGCTCGAAGCTGCCGACACGCCCGAAGAGGCTGCCACCACCCTTGGTCGCCATCCAGAATGCCTCCGACAGCGACAGGAAGGGCATCTCGTCGCCCCGTTGCTGGTAGTGCATCTTGCTCACCTGTATGGCATAGACCATGGTACGGAAGAGGCTCATGTCGTGGCCGCCACTGATATCGCTGCCCAGACCCACGGTGAGACCCTCGTTGAGGAAGGTACGCACAGGGGCCATGCCCGATGAGACGTTGAAGTTGGACGTAGGACAGTGGGCCACCATCACCCCACCCTCGTGCATCAGCTGCCGCTCCTGCTCATCGCTCCACACGCAGTGAGCCATCACCGTGGGCACCTGTCCAAACAGCCCGTAGCGGCGATAGGCATCGCCATAGCCACGGCTGAGGGGTTCCAGCTGGCGCACCAGCGCTATCTCCGACAGGTTTTCCGACAGGTGCGACTGCACTGCCAGGTGATGTCGGCGGGCCACGTCGGCACAGGCCGTCAGCAGCTCGGGGGTGCACGACGGGATGAAGCGAGGCGTGACGATGGGCCGCACCAGGCCCTCACGGTCACTATATGCCGACATGATCTGCTCCATGCCCTGCAGATAGTCTTCGACAGACTCCGACAGGGCCTCGGGACAGTTGCGGTTCATGGCCACCTTGCCCACAAGTGCACCCATGCCACTCTGGCTGAAGATGTCCATCAGCCGCAGGGTGCCTGCAGTGTGGATGGTGGCAAAGACGGCGGCACGCATGGTGCCCACACGCCACAGATGGTAGACAAACCGCCGGTAGATGCGGTCGGCATATTCCACATCGCTGAAGCGCGTCTCCTCGGGGAAGGTGTAGTTCTCAAGCCAGGGCAGCAGCGTCAGGTCCATGGCGATGCCCTGGTTGTGGTACTGCGGAGCATGCACGTGGACATCGTTCATGGCGGGTATGAGCAGCCGGTTGCCAAAGTCCACCACCTCAGCATCACCAAGCTGACCTACTGCACTACTGAGGCCGTCCAGGCTGGAAGCCACGCCTAAGACGCGACCGTCACCGACGGCTATGTAGCCGTTTTCCACGACTTCAAACCGTGTACGCTCCTTGGTATAGACTATATGCCCTTTGTATATTCTCATCATCATTTTCCTGTTAGAACATCATTTCAGATAGTCAGCCAGCGGCGAACCTATCTGTCGCAGACCCTTGGCCATCGACTGTGCATTCATCTGGGCACCTATCTTCGAGGCATGCGTGTGGTCCTTCTTAAAATAGCGGCCGGCCTTGGCCTTTATCTTGGCTATCTTGGCCTTAGCCTTCTCCTTGTCCTTGGGCAGACGCTTGGCAAACTTCTTGTCGAGGAAGTCGGCCGAGATGTTGTGCATATCGACAAAGGCCACACCTGTCTCGGCGACTACCTCGCGATACCACTTGCCATAGCTGCCGTCGCGACGCTCAATGCGGCCATCGGGCCACTCGTTGCGCGGGGTCAGCGAGACGAGGATGGGCGTAGCACCCTTTTCGCGTACATCATCTATCATCTTCTTCAGATACCAACCGAAGGAATAGACCACCTCGTAGGTGTCGTTGTCAAGGTGATAGACATGGAGGGTATCCTTCGACTCGGCTATCACGCCACGGGCTTTCTTGTCGGTGATGGGACAGATGTCGTTGTGACCAAACTGGATGGTCACATAGTCGCCGGGCTGCAGGGAGTTGTAGACCTTCTCCCACAGACCCTCACGGATAAACGAGCGGGTGCTGCGTCCGGCACGGGCTGCATTGACCAGCGTCACCTTAGTGGTGTCGAACACGGTGGCTGCCTGTGATGCCCAGCCCCACATGCCGTCATCATCCTTGTCGGCATTCTTCACCGTAGAGTCGCCTGTGAAGAACACCACGGGACGCCCCTCCTGACGCTGAACAGCGTAGCTTGCACCCGGCACATTGACCATCATGGACTTGAGTGATGCCAGCTGTCTGTCCTGACTGGCCATGATACCCTCGGCAGCAGAGCGGGCATTGAGCTCGGCACCAAACTTCGACGTATGGATCTTGTCGCCCAGGAAGTGATACTCACGCTTCCACTGACTGTAGCTGTCCAGTTTCTGACCACTGATCTCATTGAGGTCGATGTAGGGTACGTTCTCGCGACCGGCTATCTCCACGAGCCAGGCCGACTGCGGTTTGCGCACCACCTTACCCTGCTCGTCGTAGGCATTGCGGGGGGTGAGCGACATCAGGATGGGATGGGCACCATGCTCACGTATCTCGCTGATGTAACGATGCAGGTAGCCGCCATAGCTGTAGACGGTGTCTGTACGCTGCGTACGCTCATTGAAGCCTACATAGCAGGTGTCGAGGTCTGTACCAGGTATGACGGCACGGGCACGTTTCTTGTCGAAGAACTCGCCATTGTCATTGTGACCTATGCTGACGATGACCCAGTCACCGGGCTTCAGCGCATCGCGCACTGCGGGCCACAAGTCGGTATAGAATGTGCGGGTGGACATGCCGCCCAGGGCCTGGTTCTCCACCGTTATCTGGTTCTCGTCGAAATACTGGTTGGCAAAGTAGCCCCAACCCCACTGGCCGTTGCTGCCGTTGCCCTTGGTGCCGTTGCGCATGGTGCTGTTGCCGATGAGGAAGAGCACAGGATTGGCCCCCTTACGACTGGAGCCGGGCGACGGGCGCGACATCAGGGCCTTGGCTATAGAGTCAGGCGTATTGTCCACCACCTTGTTGACATCTTCTATAGGATCGGGCAGGTTGTCGAAGTTCTGAGCCCCTACAGTCAGGGTAAGCACTGACAGTGCGATAGTAGATAGTAGTTGTTTCATCGTTTTGATTCTTTATATATGTTTCAGCCTGCAAAGTTACAACTTTTTTCCTTAATTAAGGTTTCATACGCACAAAAAGTGATGATTTGTGCACTTTTCACACTTTTTCTTTTGTAAATCAAACAAAAAACAGTACCTTTGCACCGCAAAAAATAGAGTAAACAGTAATTATATCATATATAGTATTTTATGGCATTAAAGATTGTTGTTCTGGCCAAGCAAGTGCCAGACACCCGAAATGTGGGTAAGGATGCTATGACAGCCGAAGGCACTGTTAACCGTGCTGCCCTACCCGCCATCTTCAATCCAGAAGATTTGAATGCCTTGGAGCAGGCCCTTCGTTTGAAGGAGCAGAATCCAGGCTCAACAGTAGGAATCCTCACGATGGGTCCTCCACGTGCAGGTGAGATTATCCGTCAGGGACTTTATCGTGGCGCTGATACAGGTTGGTTGCTGACTGACCGTCTCTTCGCTGGTGCTGATACCCTAGCTACATCTTACGCTCTGGCTACAGCCATCAAGAAGATTGGCGATGTAGATATCGTGATTGGTGGTCGTCAGGCTATCGATGGTGATACCGCTCAGGTAGGTCCTCAGGTGGCTCAGAAGCTGGGCCTCAACCAGGTTACTTATGCTGAGGAAGTTCTCAGCGTCAAGGATGGCAAGGCTACTATCAAGCGTGTTATCGATGGTGGTGTTGAGACCGTTGAGGCTCCTCTGCCAGTAGTTATAACCGTTAACGGTAGTGCAGCTCCATGCCGCCCACAGAACGCCAAGCTGGTTATGAAGTACAAGCGTGCTACATGTCCTATGGAGCGTCCTGCAGAGGGTACTGCTTACGATAAGCTCTATGAGGAGCGTCCATATCTCACACTGAACCAGTGGAGCGTGGCTGATGTAGACGGCGATGTTCAGCAGTGTGGTCTGGCAGGTTCGCCTACCAAGGTAAAGGCCATCAAGAACATTGTGTTCCAGGCTAAGGAGTCGAAGACTTTGACGGCTTCTGATGCAGACATCGAGGGAATGATCAAAGAATTGTTGGACGAAAAGATTATTGGTTAATTGAGATATGAATAATGTATTTGTATATTGCGAGATAGAAGGTACTCAGGTACAGGAAGTATCTCAGGAGCTGCTGACCAAGGGTCGCAAGCTCGCCAATACACTTGGTGTTGAGCTCCACGCAATTGTTGCTGGTACTGACATCAAGGGCAAGGTGGAGGATCAGATTCTGCCTTATGGTGTTGACAAGCTGTTTGTTTTCGATGCCAAGGACCTGTTTCCCTACACTTCAGCTCCTCACACAGACATTCTGGTGAACCTCTTCAAGGAGGAGCAGCCTCAGATCTGCTTGATGGGTGCTACCGTGATTGGTCGTGACCTCGGTCCTCGTGTATCATCATCACTGACTTCAGGTCTGACTGCAGACTGCACAGAGCTCGAGATTGGTCCTTACGAGGATAAGAAAGAGGGTAAGACATACGAGAATCTGCTCTATCAGATCCGTCCTGCCTTCGGTGGTAACATCGTAGCTACCATCGTTAACCCCGACCACCGTCCACAGATGGCGACTGTTCGCTCTGGTGTGATGCAGAAGGCTATCTACGATGGTGCCTGCAAGAAGGAGGTTGTTTATCCTGAGGTAAGCAAGTATGTGAGCCCCGAGGCTTTCGTCGTGAAGGTACTCGACCACCACGTAGAGGCTGCCAAGCATAACCTGAAAGGTGCTCCTATCGTTGTAGCTGGTGGTTACGGTATGGGTTCTAAGGAGAACTTCGACCTGCTGTTCGATTTGGCTAAGGTGCTGCATGGTGAGGTTGGTGGTAGCCGTGCTGCTGTTGATGCAGGATGGCTGGATCACGATCGTCAGATTGGTCAGACTGGTGTCACCGTTCATCCGAAGGTATATATCGCCTGCGGTATCTCTGGACAGATTCAGCACATCGCTGGTATGCAGGATTCTGGTATCATCATCTCTGTTAACAGCGATCCCGATGCTCCTATCAACCGCATCGCTGACTACGTGATCGTGGGTACTGTAGAAGAGGTAGTTCCAAAGCTGATTAAGTACTACAAGCAGAACAGCAAATAGTAAATAGTAAATTGTAAAATTGTAAATTAGAATGGCAAACTATTATAGTGACCACCCAGAGATTGGATTCTATCTGAATCATCCTCTGATGGCTCGTATCGTCGAGCTGAAGGAAAAAGGCTTTGCTGATGCAAAGGAATATGACTACGCCC
>JAFRQC010000026.1 GCA_017428805.1 Prevotella sp.
CAAAGATCACTCTCTTTTTATGCTATCACCCAAAATTTTGCGCGAAAGCGGATGCAAAGGTACGAATAATATCAATACCATCCAAACTTTTTGCCTAAAAAAATCCCAAAAACATAAAAGTTTTCGGGATTGTTGACAAAATAAGACTATACCTTATATATTATATATAGGCGCTATTCAAATATCTCGTCTATATCGTTATCATCACCCTCAAGAGCATCGCCAATGAACGAGCACGGATCGTACCCTTCAGGCATATCGAAAATGGCATCTTCGTTATAACCCAACTGCTTATCAGCATAGACTTTCTGCATGTAAAGCGCATAGATAGGCAGAGCCATCGCAGCACCTTGTCCCATGACCATCGTGTCGAAATGGATATCACGGTCATCACCTCCTACCCAGCAGGCATTGACCAGTGTAGGCGTCAGTCCCATAAACCAAGCATCGCTGTTATTGTTGGTCGTTCCCGTCTTTCCTGCTATCTCTCCTTTCAGACCATACTTGAAGCGCAGGCGTCCTGCCGTGCCTCCATCGACGACACTCTTCAACATGAACAGCATCTTATGAGCACTCTCCTCACTAATGACCTCATTCATTCTCGGCTGGAACTGGGCGATGACATTTCCTTCGCCATCCTCAATCTTTGTCACGAACATCAATGCTGCACGGATGCCATGATTGACAAAGGCCGTATAGGCACTGGCCATTTCACCAACGCTGATATCACACGGACCCAAGCAGAGCGACATCGACGGATGGATTTCCGGATTACGGATGCCATATTCGTGAAGGAGGTCGACGAATGCCTGCGGACTCAGCCTGCTCATCAGATAGGCAGAGATCCAGTTGTTGGACTGTTGAAGTCCCCATTTGAGTGTCACCATCTCACCATAACGGGCCTTGCTGCCATTACGCGGCGTCCAGGGTTTGCCTGCAACCATATAGGTCTGCTGCACGTTTGGCGCCTGGTCACAAGGAGAGAATCCGTTCTCCATCGCCAGTGAATAGAGATAGGGCTTGATGGTAGAACCCACCTGCCGACGACCGTCCATGACCATATCGTAGGAGAAATGGGCATAGTCAAGTCCACCGACGTATGCCTTCACATGACCATTCTGAGGACAGACGCTGATAAATCCCGTCCTGAGGAAGGACTTGTAATACCTGATGGAATCAAGCGGCGTCATCAGCGTATCCACCTCACCATGATACGTGAAGATGGACATCCTGACAGGCGTTCGGAAAGAACGGCGGATTTCCTCGTCCGACGCTTTGTTCTCACGGAGCACACGATAGCGCTCACTCTGCCTCATCGAACGGTTGAGGATCTGCTGAACCTGTGCCTGTGTCAGATTCGAAGAATAAGGTGCATTGGCTTTCTTCTTGTTTTCTGCATTGAAAGCGGGCTGGAGGTATTTTGCCACATGCTGATAAGCAGCCTCCTCTGCATACTTCTGCATTCTGGAATCAATCGTCGTATAGACTTTCAGACCGTCCGTATAAATACTCCAATTCTCACCATTACGTTTCGTGTTCTTATTACACCAGCCGTACAGAGGATCATTCTCCCAGTTAATGGAGTCATTGTAGAACTTGATCATGTTCCAAGAGGGATAGAGCGCACGGTCCGGTTTTCTGGCTGTCAGATACTGACGCAGGTATTCACGAAGATAGACTGCGATACCGTCCTTATGGTCAGAGACATGGAACTTCAACTTCATCGGCTCAGCAGAATACTTATCGAAATCAGCCTGAGTGATATAACCATACTTCAACATCTGTCCGAGTACGACATTACGGCGTTCGCGGCTCCTCTCAGGATTCCTCACAGGATTATAATAGGAGGGGTTCTTACAGAGTCCGATCAACGTAGCGGCCTCAGTTACAGTCAGGTCTTTGGGCTCCTTGCTGAAATAGACGTCAGATGCCGTCTTGATACCCACCGCATTATGAAGGAAGTCGAAGTAGTTCAGATACATCGTGATGATCTCGTCCTTCGTATAATTGCGCTCCAGCTTAACGGCGATCACCCACTCTATAGGTTTCTGGAACAGACGTTCCAACGTGGAATGGGCCCTTTCGGAATACAACTGCTTCGCCAACTGCTGCGTGATCGTCGAACCACCACCGGCACTCTTCTGTCCCATCAGTCCACGCTTGATGATCGCACGTCCCAAGGCATAGAAGTCTATACCCGAATGATCATAGAAACGCACATCCTCCGTAGCGACCAGAGCCTGCACCAGCGAAGGCGACAGCTTGGTATAGTCCACCAGGATACGATTCTCCCTGTTGTAGTTCCAGGTACCTATGATTCTTCCATCGGCAGAATATATCTGTGTGGCATAGCGGTTGATAGGATTCTGCAAGTCCTCGATGGGAGGCATATATCCGATCCATCCCTCGTTGATGGCATAAATAGCCGTTGCGATGGATAGCACCGTCACAATTAATAATGTCCATAGAAAATAGATAAAAAGCTTCCTCATATCATCGATTTTCATTACTTTTTTAAGTATCTGAGTGCAAAATTACTAATTTCTTTGAAAATAACGCACGTAAATCAGAAATATTGCGTAATTTTGCACAAACAAATTCAAATTAACGAATGGAAAAGCGGAATTTTGTGACAATAGCCGATCTGACGAAGGAGAAAATCCTCTATATGATCCAGATGGCTGAAGAATTCGAAAGACATCCAAACAGGGAACTTCTGAAGGGGAAAGTGGTCGCCACTCTTTTCTTTGAACCGTCGACACGCACAAGGCTCAGTTTTGAGACAGCAGCCAACCGTCTTGGTGCCCGAGTTATCGGATTTGCCGACCCGAAAATCACGAGCGGCACCAAGGGTGAGACGCTGAAAGACACCATCCTCATGGTCTCCAACTATGCCGACGTCATCGTGATGCGCCACTATATCGAAGGTGCAGCTCAATATGCCTCTGAGGTGGCCCCCATCCCTATTGTGAACGCAGGCGACGGTGCCCACCAGCATCCCTCCCAGTGTATGCTCGACCTCTACAGCATCTACAAGACCCAGGGGACGCTTGATAATCTGAACATCTATATGGTGGGTGACCTGAAATACGGCCGTACCGTCCATTCGTTGCTGATGGCCATGCGCCATTTCAACCCCACCTTCCATTTCGTGGCGCCCAAGGAACTGGCGATGCCGAAGGAATACAAGCTTTACTGCGACGAGCACGGCATCAAGTATCAGGAGCACACGGCTTTCAACGACAAAGTGATTGCCGATGCAGACATTCTCTATATGACCCGTGTACAGAAGGAACGGTTCTCTGACCTGATGGAATACGAGCGAGTGAAGAACGTCTATGTGCTTAATAATGAGATGCTTAAGAGTGCCAAGCCGAACATGAAGGTGCTCCATCCCCTACCCCGTGTGAACGAGATTGCCTACGAGGTGGACGACAATCCTCACGCCTACTATATCCAGCAGGCCGGCAACGGACTCTTCGCCCGTGAAGCCATCTTCTGCGATGTCCTCGGCATCACATTAGATGAAGTGAAAGCAGACAAAACGATTATTTATTGAACATTGAAGATTGAACATTGGAGATTATGAATAAGAAAGAACGTCTGGTGGCCGCCATTGAGCACGGCACCGTCATCGACCATATACCAGCAGAGAAGACCTATCAGGTGGCCAGTCTGTTAGGGCTCTTCGACTTGAAGACCCCTGTCACCATCGGTTTCAACTATCCCTCCAAGAAGGTAGGCAGCAAGGGCATCATCAAGGTGAGCAACAAGTTCTTCACCGACGATGAGATCTCCCGCCTCTCCGTCGTTGCTCCCAACGTCATCCTCAGCCTCATCCGCGACTATGAGGTGGTGGAGAAGAAGACCGTCGTGACGCCTGAAGTCATCAAAGGCATCGTGAAATGCAACAACCCGAAGTGCATCACGAACAACGAGCCCATGCAGACACACTTCCACGTGGCCAATGGCATCCTGACCTGCCACTACTGCGAGAAAGAACAGGATATTAACAAAGTAGAACTCGTATAAATGAATTAACCACAGATTACACAGACTATTGCTGTGTCCATTTCAATCTGTGTAATCTGTGGTCGTAAAGAAATCATAATGAATCATTCAACAATCCCCGTGCTGCTGTTGACAGGTTATCTGGGCAGCGGCAAGACCACCTTATTAAATAGGATATTAAGCAACGAGCGCGGCATCAAGTTTGCCGTCATTGTCAACGATATCGGCGAGGTAAATATCGATGCCGACCTCATCCAGCAGGGCGGCATCGTCAACCAGCAGGACGACTCGCTCGTGGCCCTGCAGAACGGCTGCATCTGCTGCACGCTGAAGATGGATCTCGTCAAGCAGCTGCAGGACATCATCGCCCTTCGGCGCTTCGACTACATCGTCATCGAGGCCAGCGGCATCTGCGAGCCTGGCCCTATTGCCCAGACCATCTGTAGCATTCCGTCGATGGCTCCCGAAGTGACAGAGAACGGATACCCCCTACTCGACTGCATCGTGACCGTCGTCGATGCCCTCCGCATGAGAGACGAATTCGGCAGCGGACTTGACTTGACTCGTCAGAACATCGACGAGGAGGATATCGAGAACCTCGTCATCCAGCAGATTGAGTTCTGCAACATCGTGCTGCTGAACAAGGCTGCCGAGGTAAGCCCTGAGGAGCTGGGCCGCATCCGAGAGATTATCCGTACCCTCCAGCCCAAGGCCGAGATCATCGACTGCAACTATGGTGACGTGGAACTCGATAAGATACTGAATACCAATATGTTCGACTTCGACGAGGTTGCCACATCTGCCACCTGGATTCAGGAGGTGGAGAAGCATCATGACGAGGATGACGACCACGAATTACACGAATTACACGAATCAGATGAGGATGATGACGACCACAATGAGCACGATCATCATCACGACCACGATGAAGACCATGAGCATGAGCACCATCATGGTCACGAGCATCACCACCACCATCATCACGATGAGGGCGAGGCTGAGGAATACGGCATCGGAACCTACGTCTACTACCGTCGCCGTCCATTCAATTTAGGACTCTTCGACGAGTTCGTCGCCCGCAAATGGCCAAAGGGCATCATCCGTGCCAAAGGCATCTGCTACTTCCACGACGAAAAGGATACCTGTTACGTCTTTGAGCAAGCCGGTAAGCAAGTCAGCATCCGTAATGCCGGCCAATGGTATGCCACGATGCCCAAAGATGAGCTGGAGGACTTCATGGGGCGCAATCCAGGCCTCCGTCGCGATTGGGATGACCAATACGGCGACCGCATGCAGAAGCTCGTCTTCATCGGCCAGCACCTCGACAAACAGCTCATCTCTTCCCTCCTCGACGCCTGCCTGACAGACTGAATACATTCCCTTCACATTGTCCCTGAGCCGACAGAAAACTCTGTCGGCATCACATTATTTCCATAAAATTTGGATATGTCGGAATAAGTTAGTACCTTTGCAGGCAAAAATCAAACCATAAGGACAAAAATGAACAGAGACAACGCTATTTTCGAGTTGATCGAGAAAGAGCATCAGCGCCAGCTGAAAGGCATCGAGCTGATTGCCAGTGAGAATTTCGTGAGTGACCAGGTGATGGAAGCTATGGGCTCCTACCTGACTAACAAGTATGCTGAGGGCTATCCTGGCCACCGTTACTATGGTGGTTGCCAGGTGGTGGATGAGGTGGAGCAGCTCGCCATCGACCGCGTCTGCAAACTTTTCGACGCCGAGTATGCCAACGTGCAGCCCCACTCTGGTGCCCAGGCCAATGCAGCCGTGCTGCTGGCCGTGCTGAAACCAGGCGACACATTCATGGGCCTGAACCTCGACCACGGTGGTCACCTCTCCCATGGTTCACATGTCAACACCTCTGGTATCATCTATAACCCCATCGGCTACAACCTGAACAAGGAGACAGGCCGTGTGGATTACGACGAGATGGAGCAGCTGGCCCTGGAGCACAAGCCCAAACTGATTATCGGTGGTGGCAGTGCCTACAGCCGTGAGTGGGACTACAAGCGTATGCGTGAGATTGCCGATAAAGTAGGTGCCCTGCTGATGATCGATATGGCTCACCCCGCTGGTCTGATCGCTGCCGGACTGCTGGAGAACCCTGTGAAATATGCTCACATCGTGACTTCTACGACCCACAAGACCCTGCGCGGTCCCCGTGGTGGTATTATCCTGATGGGTAAGGACTTCGACAACCCCTGGGGTTACACTACGCCAAAGGGCGTTGTGAAGAAGATGTCTGCCCTGCTCAATTCCGCCGTCTTCCCTGGTCAGCAGGGTGGTCCGCTGGAGCATGTCATCGCTGCCAAGGCCGTTGCCTTCGGAGAGGCTCTCCAGCCTGAGTTCAAGGAGTGGGCCAAGCAGGTTCAGAAGAACGCCAAGGTACTCGCAGAGGAACTCGTAAAGCGTGGCTTCGGTATCGTCAGCGGTGGTACAGACAACCACTCGATGCTCGTTGACCTCCGCTCTAAGTATCCCGATCTGACTGGTAAGGTGGCAGAGAACGCTCTGGTTGCTGCTGACATCACCGTCAATAAGAACATGGTGCCGTTCGACACACGCAGTGCCTTCCAGACCAGCGGTATCCGCTTAGGAACACCTGCCATCACTACCCGTGGTGCCAAGGAAAACCTGATGGTGCAGATTGCAGCCTGGATTGAGGAAGTGCTCAATGATCCTGAGAACGAACAGGTGATCGCCAGCGTCCGTGCAAGAGTGAATGAGAAGATGAAGGATTATCCGCTGTTTGCGTACTAATCCGATATCCGATAATAAAACAAATCCCCGCCGACTAAATCAGCGGGGATTATTTTTGGTGGGAATTCATTATTTATGGCATATATTCACATCTGTAGGTGAACTTCTCACCGTTGAAGAGATAATACCAAACGACGGTGAAGCCGAACTTAGAGCCCTTGCCCTTCAGACCATCGAAAGATGCCTTCTTGCTATCACCGGCTTTCAGAGCACCAGACTTTTCATTGTAATCCAGATAGCTCAGCATCTTCAGATCTGAATAGATCTCGCACTTGGTCAGTTGGATGTTATACTTACTGTCATTGTTCAGCGTGCAGGCCAACGATTCCACATCATTGCCATCGAAATACGGCTGCCACTCCACATTGAGATAGTCTCTGAGATCTTCTGGTTTCTCGATCGTCACAGGAACACTGTCCTTATACCTGCCGTTCAATGAAGTCACGGTGATCGTTGCTGTACCAGCACCAATACCAGTCACGAGACCATTGGCATCCACCTGGGCGACGCTCTCGTCAGAAGAAGACCA
Organism: Prevotella sp.; assembly: GCA_017428805.1. The sequence continues at coordinate 7,322 of JAFRQC010000026.1, forward strand.
TTTGACATCAAAATCATCACTTCTGTAGATACTCAGCTGACTCGTCTCCTGACGGAGCATGCTGATACTTGACTCCCTGATATAGAGGTTCCTATACTGCATAATAGTGACCTGATACTCATCTATATACATACTGGTCGATCTGCTTGCCTCTTTGTCTGTGAACGGTGCCACATTGACGTGCTGCGTGATAGCATTCAATTCCGTAAATGACTCCAGTTCGCCAAGCTGAGCCCACGCATCTGCAGGCTTCCAGATATCAAACATCGTCTTGTTGGTCTGAGCACTGACTGAGACATTGCCACCAAGTTCATCAATCTCAAAATAGTCGTTAACCAAAATGAAGTACTCCTTCTTCTCATACTCCTGATAGATCGTAACATAGATGGGATCATAGGTGGATTCGCTGGAAATGGTGATCACACCACGACGGGGGTTACCAGACGTGTTCTCTTTGACGCTGAAAGAGATGGTCTTCTTGGAGAGTGCTCTGGTGCGATTCTGAACAGCCACCCAGTCAACATCACATTCTATCTCATAGTCATTGACGTTGTATTCAAGATCGAAACTAAACTCACCGCCATCCGTCTTTACCTCGAAATTGTTCGGGGACACCATGATCACATTGTTCTGCTTCTGCGACACTTTGAACGTACGACTAATCTCCGGAGCCTTGACGTCCGTCATCGTGACAACACAAACACGCTCTCCATAACTATTGTTCTCATCAACCGACACTGTCATCTGCGACTTGGACACATCGATAGATACATGACACCATGAAGCATCAGGGGTAGCCAGATAGTTCGACAGATCCTCATTTCGGAAGCTCGTGGTTCGAGACATCGGCCCCTCCTCTTCGCTTGTCTCAAACGTCATATCCTTGAGGATCAGCTCCCTGAGTCGGCTGCTGTACTCATCATCGCTGCTGCAGGATCCAAACCCTACAGAGGCCAAAACGGCGAGCAGGCATATTCCTAAACATTTGATAATTTTCATCTTTTACAATATAAATATATAGAAATCGGCTGCAAAGTTACAAACTTTTTGTTTAAATCACACGATTCCTGCCATTTATTAATCTTTTTTCAGAAGACACCATTTATTTTAATGTAGCATTAAAGTGGTTTATGGCCTGACGGAACAGGTGGTTTCTTGTGTTTCCACCAAAGATGCTGTGGTTGCGGTTGGTATAGACCAACTGCCTGAAATCCTTGTCGACCTGCACCAGTGCCTCCACATATTCAGCCGTATTCCGATAATGTACATTGTCGTCAGCAAGTCCGTGACAGAGCAGCAGCGCGCCATTCAACTGCGACGCCCTGGCAATGGGGTTCACCTCGTCATAGCCCGCCTTGTTCTCATTGGGTGTCCGCATATAGCGTTCCGTATAGATCGAGTCGTAGAAGCGCCAGCAGGTAGGAGGAGCTATCGCCACACCAGCCTTGAACACAGGCCTTCCCTCCGACATCGACATCAGCGTGTTCCAGCCACCATACGACCATCCCCAGATGCCGATCCTTTCCTTATCGACATACGACTGACTGCCTAACCACAGAGCCGTTTCCACCTGATCGCGGGCTTCCAACTCACCCAGACGGAGATAAGTACACTTCTCAAACTCAGCCCCACGGCCACCCGTGCCACGATTATCGACACAGACGCAGAGATAGCCCTGCTGACAGAGATACTGCTCGAGGATGGCCCCACCGCCGTTCATACCGATGCCCCACTGGTTGAGCACCTGCTGATTACCTGGCCCGCCATACTGATACATAATGACAGGGTATTTCTTCGCAGGATTGAAATCCTTCGGCTTCACCATCCAGCCGTTCAGCTGCACGCCCTCAGAGGTGGTGAACGAGAAGAGTTCCTTCGTGCCAAGGTCGTAGCCAGAGAGTTTCTGCACCAGTTCCTGGTTGTCTATCAGCGTCTTCAGCACCTTGCCATTGTTCTGACAGAGCGTGTACTGCACAGGATGGTTCAGGTCGCTCCAGGTATTGATGAAGTACTTGAAGTTACTGCTGAACACGGCATTGTTCACACCTGCCTTCTGCGACAGGACTTCCGTCTTTCCGTTGGCGTGAGCCACCATCACCTGCTGGTCTGTAGGCCCGTTGGGATTCGCGGCAAAGTATGCGTCACCCGTCTGCTCATCGAAGCCATAGACACGCTGCACCACATACTTGTCCTTCACAATCTGACGTAGCAGCAGACCGTTCAGGTTGTAGAGATACAGATGATTATAGCCGTCGCGCTCACTGGGCAACAGGATATGCTTGTCTGTGATCTTCACCTCCTCGAACGTCTCTTCCTTCACATACTTGTCCACCTTGTCCTCGATAGCCAGCTGACAGACGGTCGACAGCGGATTGGCCATATAGATCCTCAGCACGTCCTGATGGCGGTTGAGTGTGAAGATGGCAATCTTCGTCGGATCGCTGGTGGCCTTGATACGGGGGATATAGCCGTCAGCATCCAACGGCAGTTCAATGCGTCGCGTCTGATGCGACTTGATGTCAAAACTGTGCACGCTGACCTTCGAATTCACCTGGCCAGGCACAGGATACTTATACGTATAGAATCCCGGATATTCCATAAATTCCGTTTTTTCCGGATACATACCCTTAAACAGCTGCAGGGAGTACTGCTTCACGTCCGTCTCGTCGTAGCGAATCCAGATGATCTGCTTCGAGTCGGCAGAAAACACCATCGACGAGTTTGTGGAGAATTCCTCCTCATACACCCAGTCTGGTATGCCGTTGAGCACCTCGTTGCGCTTGCCATCCTTCGTCACCTGACTCTCCGCATTGTCGTAAAGCAGCTTCACCAAGAAGATGTTATTGTCTCTGACGAAGGCAATCTGGTTGCCGTCGGGAGAGAATACTGGCGTCTGCTGCGGCCCGCCGTCACTCAGCGGCTCCAGTTTATTATTCCGGATGTCATAGATATAATAGACAGCCGTGAACGAACGACGGTAGATGGGTTTTGTCTGCGTCTGGATCAGGATACGACGGCCGTCAGGACTCATAATATAGTTGTCCACCTTGCTCACCTGTCCGCCTCTGGCCGTAGCAGCATCGAAAACGACGCTCTCCTGCTTGCCAGTACGGAAGGAATAGCTTACGATCTGCTTGCCGTCAGCACTGATCTGCGTATAGGTCTCACCGTCTGCACTGGGGCGCACGGCAGTCATCGTCTCCTGCGAGAATTCTCCCTTGGTGATGGCCTTCAGGTCCAGCTTCCCACCAGCAAATACCGATAAACCGGCAAGGCACAAAGCGCCCGAAAGACATAATGCTCTAAAAAATCTGGTCATATTTGTTTTTCCTTATGTTTAATAGAAATCCTTGAAGTCGTTATTTCGTAGCAGTTGGTCAACAGTGGCATTCTTATTGCGTTTCATATAGCGGCCCGCCATACGGGTGAACCTTGAGGCGAAGACCTCCTCGCCCATCGCCTCATCGACGACCCACTGAATCTTTCCGATGTAGATGTCGCGCTCCTTCTGCGTCATCCCACTGTCGAGCGGCATCGGATAGAGGCTCAGCAGATAGAAGCCGATACAGTCGGGCACGATGTATTTCCTGTCCATCATCCGCCGCTGCTCATCCGAATAGCCGTAATCAGGCCTCTTGTACAGCGAGAAGTTCGTCCCTAAGTATTTGTCGAGACAGATGCCGATGCTGTTATTACCCACAACGACACTCTGGTCCAGCGACCCTATCTGGGCATACACCTCAGGCATATCGAGGTTGGGGATGTGCTTCCGCAGATACTTGAAGGCCCGTGTCAGCTGCTCGTTGATGTCGTCCATACTGGCATACTGCTGCTGCGTCTCTGCGATGAGCGCCTGCAGCGTCGTGTCCTGATAGAATCGGAGGAAGGTTTTGTTGATCTCCGGATCGTTCACCTTGCCGATGCGCAGCACGTCCTCGATCAGTGTCCGCGTCTGCATCGGATAGGCTGTGTTCATCTGTTGCAGGGCTGAGAAATCGCCCGTCGTCAGATACAACGACTGGATACGGTCGTAGCGGTCAACGGCAACCGTCTTGTCCTCATCGTTGGAGGTTCTGAATTGCCATTCACAGCTAATGCACCCAAGCATTATGACAAATACCAGATAATATATCTTACGCACAGTGAAACTGATTCCTATCGTTATTTGTTAAAAGACCGTGCAAATTTACTAAAAAATATTCATAATTCCAAATTTTAACCTAATTATTTTAAAAAAAGTGCTCAAAATTGCACACTTTTGTTTATTTGTGTAAAATTTGAGTGCATATTTCGGCCTTTTTTCTTATTTTTGTAGCCTACTAAAACAGATGGTATGAAAAGACTAATGTTCACCCTCCTGCTGATGGCCCTCACCCTGGGAGTCCAAGCACAACAGACGTTCACCGTCAGCGTCACCAATCCCCTGACGACTGCCCGCACAGACCAGCCCGTCATTATCAGTCTCACACCCTTCGGCGACATCCGCTCCGCCCTTGTCACCACCTGCGGACAGGAAATCCCCTGCCAGCTCGACGACCTCGATCAGGATGACACCTTCGACGAACTCTGCTTCCTGGCAGACCTCAACGGCGACGAGACGAAACTATACGAGGTGACGCTCCTTTCCGAGGGTGAGCCACGCACCTACCCTGCCCGCGTCTATACAGATATGCTCTTGCGCAACGACAAGGTGAAGGAGAAGAACAAACACAACAACTTCATCGAGTCGATCACCGCCCGTGGCGACTGTGCCGACTCCTACCACATCCAGCACCATCACGGTGTCGAGTTCGAGAGCGAACTCAAC
>JAFRQC010000027.1 GCA_017428805.1 Prevotella sp.
GAGGGTTACGGCTGGTGCATCTTCTACAGGCACGACACCGTTGGGCTGTATGAGTTGCATGGAGTTGTAGGAGTCGATGCCAGCCTGGTTTCCAGACAGTCCGTAACCGATACGCAACTTGGCATTGTTGATGAATTTCTGTTTCTTCATCCAAGGCTCCTTGCTGATGACCCAGGCACCACTGACTGAGGGGAAGAAACCCCAGCGGTGGTTCTTGCCGAACTTTGAAGAAGCATCGCCACGGGCATTCACCGTCAGGGTGTATCTGTCTAAGAGGGTGTATGTGGCGCGCATCAGAAGTGACTCCATGTGTGAGTCGGCATAGTAGGAGTCGGTGCCGTCCCAGGGCCGTGCGACGCCTGCTGAGAGCTTGTCGTAGCCGAAGGCATCGGTGTTGAATCCTGTCGAGGTGACGTAGAAACCTTTCTTCTTCGTGTTCTCCGCCTCTGCCAGCGCCATCACGTTCAGGGTGGAGTGGCTGAGGTTGAGGATGTAGGTGAGCGAGATGTTGCCCAGCATGTCTTCGGTCTTCTCATGCTGCCGGTAGGCCTGGCCCCTGTTCCATACGCTGGTGGGGTAGTAGTGGGCGTCGTCAATGTTGTTGAAAGAGTAGGAGCCGAAGACACGCAGCGTCAGGTCCCTCGTGAGGATGACCTTTCCCTTCAGATGGACATTGAAGTGCCCGTTGTCCTCATCCTGTACCATATCCAACAACGACGGGGGGTTGTTGATCCAGATGGCCTCTGTCACCTGATCATATTCCCCTGCACTGTTTTTCGTCTCAGGGAAGGTGGGATTGAAAGTGGCGGCCGAATAGAGCAGCTTCTGCTTGAAGGGCGGGTAAGAGAGTCGGTGCAGCGATCCCACCATACCGAGGTCAACCGTCAGGTGGTTATCGAAGGCTATCTGCGTGATGTCGAGCTTGGCGATATAGCTTTTGTTGCTCTGGGTCTTGACCACCGTGTTGTGTTCCATCATACCCACCGAGGCACGGTAGTTGGCGGTTTCCGTTCCGCCACCGAAGGCGACGTGGTGGTTCTGTACGAAACCCGTGCGCTCGATGGCCTTGCGGAAGTCCGTGTCATAGCCCAGGTCGATATAGGGTCGTCCGTAGCGTTGGCATGCGCAGCGGTACTCGTCGGCATTCATCATCTCCGTGCGCTTGAACACCTTCTCGAAGCCAACGCTGCCGTCGTAGGAGATATGGAACTTCTGGTTCTTGCCTTTCTTCGTGGCCACCTCGATGACACCAGTCGCACCACGGCTGCCGTACTGGGCCGTCTCTGAGGCATCTTTCAGGATGGTGAAGCTCTCGATGTCGGCAGGATAGATGGTTGATAGGACGTCGAGGTCTGCCGTCACACCGTCGATGATCACCAATGGGTTGTTGTTACCTGTCAGCGACGTCGTACCACGTACCCGCACTGCTGAGACCATCGCCTCCTGATTACCGTCATTGGTCACTTGCACACCTGCCGCCTGACCGCTCAGGGCGTCGAGCGACGAGGTCATCAGACCTTTGTTCATACGGGCCTCCGTCACCTGGTCCACAGCACCAGTCAGCGTGTTCTGGTTCCCTTTGGAGTAGCCCACGCGCAGGGTAGGCAGTTCCACCGAGTCGCGTTTTTCGGTTTGTGCTGCGGAGGTCAGGGCCATCGTGAGCAGCAGTATCATATCGTAGATTCTTTTCATTGACATCCGTTTTTGGGTTTCTTGTTTGCAAAGATATATAAAAATGAAACACAGAGGCACAGAGATACAGAGTTTTTTGTTTTTTTTATTATTTTCTCTGTGTCTCTGTATCTCTGTGTTGAAAAAATATAGTAACTTTGCACACGATATGAAAAAGGTCGTTTGTTTGTTGTTGACTGTGATGACGGTTTTGTCTGTCTTTGCAGAGGAAGACGAACCCCAGGTTCAGGAACGTAAGAAGGTGGCCGTCGTTCTCAGTGGCGGCGGTGCCAAGGGCGTTGCCCATATCGGTGCGTTGAGAGTGATTGAGAAGGCCGGTCTGCCTATAGACATCATCACGGGTACGTCTATGGGTAGTCTGGTGGGTGGCCTCTATGCCATCGGCTACAATGCCCACTCCCTCGACTCCATCGCCCGTCATATGGATTGGGCTTATGTGCTTTCAGACAAGGAGGATCTGAGTCGTCAGAGTATTGAAGACCGAAAGCGGCAGAATACCTATATGCTGTCGCGGGGACTGACGTTCGGCAAGCGTAACGCGAATGCCGGTGGTATCATCAAGGGCAAGAACCTGGATGTGCTCCTGCAGAAGCTCTGCATGGGCTATACCGACTCGATGGACTTCAACCGTCTGCCCATCCCCTTTGCCTGTGTGGCGACAAACATCGTCGATAACAGCGAGATAGACTTCACCTCTGGCATCCTGCCTCAGGCTATGCGTGCCTCGATGGCTATCCCTGCCGTCTTCTCGCCAGTCCGTATCGGCGACCAGGTGCTCTGCGATGGCGGCCTGTGCAATAACTATCCTGCCGACCTTGCCCGGAAGTTGGGGGCAGACATTGTGATCGGCGTCACCGTACAGGATTCGCTGAGGAAAGCCGACGAGCTGGGAAGTACGCTTAATATCCTGATGCAGGTTGTGGATTTTAACACGCTGAACAAATATAACGAGAACCTCGCCATCACCGATGTGGCCATCCGTGTGAATCCAGAGGGTTACAGTGCCGCCAGTTTCACACCGTCTGCCGTTGACACGCTGCTGCGTCGTGGTGAGGAAGAGGCGATGCGACATTGGGACGACCTGATGGCGCTGAAGGAACAGATCGGCATCGGACCAGACTTTGTGCCAGTCCGCTTGAATCCGCTGCGTCCGACGGTGATGACGGATAAGGTACACATCGTCGGCTGCAGGTTTGAGAATATGACACCGCAGGACGAGAAGTTCCTGCATCAGAAGTTCCACCTGAACCGCCTCGACAGCCTCGACTCCAAGGGCGAGGAGATCATCACCACCTCGATGCGTGTCGACCTGTTCTATCAGACAGCCACATCGCGCCTGGTGGAAGAAGGGGATGGCTACTGTCTGGTATTGACGGCGGGTAATCGGAAGACGAGCCAGTTGAACTTAGGCTTCCGCTTCGATACGGAGGAGATGGTGGCCCTGCAGCTGAATGCAAACCTGCCGCTGAAGCAGTCCATGCACTTCAGTTCCGACATCACGCTCCGTCTGGGTAAGCGGGTGCTGGCTGGCGGTGAGATTCTGTACCACCCGCATGGCCTGCGTCTTACGCGTCCTGCCTTCTCCTACTATTACCGTCATAGCGACATCGACATCTATCTGGAGGGCGAGCGCAGTTACAGTGTGCTCTACAACCATCATCAGGCGGCTATAGAACCCTTTAACTTCAGCATCCGGAACTTCAATTTCCGCATTGGTCTGCGTTGGGATCATTTCCACTTCAGCAACCGTTTGTCGTCAGACGAGTTCCCCGGGCTGTATTTCGAGAACGATCACTACTTCAGTTATCGGGCTTCCGTGAATTTCGATTCTGAGGACGACTGGCATTTCCCCACCCGTGGCGCACGCTTCAAGGCAGCCTATAATTATCTCACCACGAACTTCTACCAGATGAAATGTCTGAATGGTCACCTGGTAGGCCGCGGCGTGGGCGACCTGAGTGCCTCCTGGAGGAAGTCATTTGCGCTGAGCAGGAGTTTCGTCTTTCAGCCCATGCTCTACGGAAGGCTGCTTTTCGGCCCGTATGTCCCCTATGTCTTTAGTAATCTCATTGGTGGCGACAACTTCGGACACTATGTGGAGCAACAGATGCCCTTTGCTGGCTTGGGCCACTTGGAGACTGCTGACGCTCAGTTCGCAGCCATTCAGTTGCAGGGTCAGCAGCGCTTCGGGCGCAACCATTACGTGCTGCTTAAGGCGGCTGCCGCACAGTATGCAAGCGAAATTGAGGATATGTTTAAGTCCAGGACGATGTTAGGCGCTCAGCTGGCCTATTATTATAATTCGATGTTTGGTCCCTTGGGAGCTACACTTGGCTACTCCAATCGCACCAAGACACCTTATTTTTATATCAATCTCGGTTATGAATTCTGAATATGAAATCATGGCGCCCGTCGGCTCCCGCGAGTCGCTGGTGGCTGCCATACAAGCAGGAGCCGATAGCATCTATTTCGGCATCGAGAAACTGAATATGCGTGCCCACTCGGCCTCAACGTTTACGATTGACGACCTTCGCGACATTGCCCGTCAGTGCGACGAGCATGGCATCAAGAGCTACCTCACCGTCAATACCATCATTTACGGCGAGGACATTCCCCTGATGCATGAGATCATCGATGCCGCCAAGGCCGCAGGCATCTCGGCTGTGATTGCCTCCGATGTCGCAGTGATGACTTATTGTAATAGGGTGGGGCAGGAGGTACATTTAAGCACGCAACTGAATATCTCGAACATCGAGGCCCTGCGCTTCTATGCCCAGTTTGCCGATGTGGTAGTGCTGGCACGAGAGTTGAATATGGATCAGGTGGCAGAGATATATCGTCAGGTGGAGGCAGAGCATATCTGTGGCCCAAGTGGTGAGCAGATCCGCATCGAGATGTTCTGTCACGGAGCCCTTTGTATGGCCATCAGTGGCAAATGCTATATGAGCCTGCACGCTGCCAACCGCTCTGCCAACCGTGGGGAGTGCATCCAGGTGTGCCGTCGCTCATACACCGCTAC
>JAFRQC010000028.1 GCA_017428805.1 Prevotella sp.
TAATATATATAAATATAGACCATAATTTTGAGGTTTGCTGATGCAAAAAAGAACTGTAACGCTGTAACGCCGTAACGCGATTGGTAATAATGTTTTACAATTGTACAAACAAAAACATTACACCTTTGAAGGACTATTGAAAGCGGAAGTTTGGGCTAGGGAAAGTCCGACTTTACAGTAAGGAAACTCAGACTTTGGGCTAAGGAAAGTCCAGAAGCCCGAAAAGCGCTGAAAATGGGCATTTTCGGCAATTAATCACGGTTGCGAATTTTGTTTACACACACCAAAACGGCCTCCAAATTTATTTCTTAAATTATCTTAAATTTTGGCCAAAATCGTGCAAGATTTTGCGATTTTGTAGTTATAGCTATAGACGAACGATTAAAAATGTATGCAATGAAACTGATAAAAAGATTCATGATGATGCTCGTAGCGGCCACATTTCTGGTTGCTTGCTCGACAGACGGGACTGAAGTGGACGGTGGTTACATCGATGAGGACGGCAATTTTGTGCCAAAGACGGAGGTGTGGACGGTGACCATCGAGCCGGAGTACATATTGAACCATTCGTACTGGGGTGGCTACACGGGTCTCGGCATCCAGATGGAGGCCATCGACCTCACGGGAAAGACCGTTGGAACGTTCTTCCTCGACGAGATTCAGGGCTTCAAGTTCGAGGAGGGCTATCGCTACATCCTCTCTGTAGAGGCAACGACGACGGATCCGAGAATTGCTGACAGCGGCAAGTACAGGTTTAAATTAAGAAATGTGCTGAGCAAGACGTATGTCGGCATTCGCACGGAGGGCCAGCGCGAGGTGACGATGGACGTGCGGTTGGTGAAGATGATGCGACCTGACCAGACGTCGTCGGAGTGTTTCCACTATCTCTGCGGACAGGCGACTGACGGCAGCGAGACGCTCGACATGAATCTGTATGAGATCTACTATCCCGATACGGATACGCCTCAACTCTATAAGTGGCTGACAAGTCTTGACCATCACGTCGCCCGAATGCGGCTGACCATCACGCCGTCAGAGCGCCCCGTGTTCGGCAGCCACCGCTATCGCATCCGTCTGAAGGAAGAAATCAGCCGTCAGGAACTGGAGGGCGACAGCGTGGCCATCGCGCCTACGGAAGAGGCCTATCGCCAGAAATACGATGAACTGGTCTATGGCATCATTCAGGACTATCAATAAATTAACGGAATTCAAGGACTATAAAATAAATAAGGTATGAGAAAGTTTGGAATTATCTTAATAGGTGTGTGTTTGGCACTGAGCACATCGTGTTCAAAAGAAGAGGAAGTCGAAAAGCCCATTGATAACAGTGAGCCTGTAGTCCCTATGACGAACTATGTAATGACAGGTGTATTCGAGGGAGAATGGGACAATATGACGGAGCCTACCAAGGGGAGAATAACGGTGAACAATGAATACATCATCATTGATGAACTGCCGGCAGAGGGCATCCTTAAGGGACTTATAATGGACATGAATGCTGTTTATCTCGTTCGTCCTACGATAAAGGAAGAAATGGCCGATTCCATTGGGAATATCTTCTTCGCAGAATCCTACAAATACCCAAAAGCCAATTTGGAAATCAAGTATGAGATTGATTCCTTTTCAGAAGGGAACTATTGGGCAAAGGCTTCAAGCATCAAGAGCATGTGGTCAGACATCAGTACGGTCATTGAATCTCCCGTTTCTGGAGAGACCATCGTCATCGACCCTCCAGAGCCAAACACCATCTCGTTCTCCGTAGAGGCTGATGGCGTTCCCTACCGCATTGACCTTGTAAGTAAGGATCATGAATGCAACGCAAGATTCGACATGAACGACAACACATGGAATACACCAGGAATGTGGAGCATCCTATACTGGTTTAAGGCCTACAGATTCATTAACTTACAAACTGGCAAACAATGGGATTTAAGAATTGTTCACGATTGGCCTCGTAGACACGATAAAGAAGATACCATACCTTTTGGATTCTATTCTTCAAAATTAATGGGCTCAACCGAAGAAAGAGTTGTCTTCCATTAAGAAATCACCAAAACAAGAATTGTTATGAGACGATTTGGAATCATATTATTAGGCGTTGGGTTAGCGGTCGCGATGTCTTGCTCAAAAGACAATATCGATGACGTCTATACCCAGCAAATTTCTCAGCAATCGGCAAATGACACAACGAACGTCCTATCCAGCCTGATTGTCTCCAGCGGCATCTTCGAGGGTGAATGGAGGCTGAGTAAGTATGGAAAGACCTGTGAGGGACGGATAGAAGCAAACGGAGACACGATCACCTTCGACATTCCTGCCGACTACCTCTTTCCGAGGTTAGGGTTCGTGACAGACCAGAGGAAGGCGATGTATCCTGAGGAGCCGCTATTTGCGACACCATACCCCACCTATTTTGACACCAAACAGACGATGGGCTGTTCGACGCAGGGAGTTTCGAAGGAAGCCATCTATTATGAGATGGCGGGAATCATAGCTGAGATTGACTTTGGCAATAAACCCTCGTTTGGTGTGAAGGCCGACAGCGTGGATTACCGTATAAACCTGATAGCCATCAAAGAACAGCCGACGGCTGTCTTCGACAATAACACGAGGCTGTGGACAGTGGCCATTCCTATCGACCAAGTGTCGGCCTATAACTGTCGGACAAGTAATCTGATTACTTCGTCATACCTCGATGAAGAAAATCCGGACAAGTCTGCTTGGCTATTAGTATTCAGGGCTACAAAAAGAATCAAATAGGTCGTGCAGGAGACAGAACGACAGTTGGTAGAGGCGATACATGCTGGAGAACGGGAGGCGTTGCGGCGCCTCTATGAACGCTACTCCAGATACGCGATGGGCGTGAGCCTGCGGATTGTGCCTGAGCGTGAAGACTCGCTCGACATCGTACAGGACGCCTTCGTCAGCATCCTCACCTCCATCGGCTCCTTCGAATATCGCGGCGAGGGCTCGCTGAGAAACTGGGTGGCAAGGATCACCACCCATCGCGCCCTGGACTGGATGAGGAGTCACGACAGACTGCTGTTCTCAGACCAACTGCCCGATGAAACCGCAGAAGAGGAGGATGAAACACCCCTCGAGGAGGTTCCTCCAGACATACTGAGCGGGATGATCGACCGTCTGCCAGAAACAAGCAAGACGATTGTCACCCTGCATTCCTTCGGACAGATGTCGCACAAGGAGATCGCCCAAAAGCTGGGCATCAGCGCCAAGACATCGATGTCGCAATTCTCTCGAGCCAGACGGCTACTGGAAATGATGATGAAAGAATACTTAAACTCACAAGGAATATGAAACAGAAAAGGCAACAGACAGGTGGACACAGTCCCGAAGAGGACTGGGCTCAACGGCTACGCGACCATCTGGCAGGATATGAAGTGCCTGTGCCTGATGATCTGTGGGAGAAGATCGAGGCCAGACTGCCGAAGGAGGTGAAGGTGGTAAGCCCGACTCCGAAGAAGGAGGCGAGGATTGTTCCTTTGTGGGCGAGATGGGCTGCAGTAGCGGCGGTGTTTGTGGGAGGATTGATGATTTTGTGGAATGTGGAAAGTGGAATGTGGAATGAGAATAGTCATGAGGCGGATCAGACTGCCGCAGTTCTCCCCCTGAGTAGGGGGAGCCAGAGGGGGTCTGAGCAGGCGCATTCTCAGGCGGAACGTAAGGCGGAGTTTAAGGCGGAGCTTGAGGCGGAGCTTGAGGCGGAGCTTGAGGCGGATCAGACCACCCCTAACCCCTCCTACTCAGGAGGGGAAACGGATACTCCTGAGGGCATCGGGCTAAAGGCAAAGGCCCCAGCGCTCTTGGCTGAAGAGAGACCGATGGAATCGGAGAAAAAGGCTGAAGAAAAGCCTTTAGAGCCCATTTCATCGGGAGAAAAGTCGGCAGAGGAACCCAAGGAGCCCACTTCGCCAGAAGGAAAGCCCATTCTGCCCATTTCATCGGATGATAAGCCCATTCCATCGGAAGAAAAGCCCGCAGAGCCCGAGAAGAGCCCGGAGGACGTCATCCGCGAGTTGGATCAGAAGATCGCTGAATATAAGCAGCATCGCAACGGGAGCGCCGCCATCAACCTCTATGCCTCCAACGGCTTCGGCCACCAGTCGTACCGCAATGGTGTGCTGATGAGTCAGGAAATGCTCTCTAATTATGATTACTATACGAATCCCGACAGTCACGGCACCCGAGCCGGCAGCAGTCCTGTCTATCTGGCGAACCACGAGGAACGGCAGAAGTTTTACCAGCCCATCTCGTTCGGCTTGAGCGTAAATATCCCCATTTCATCGGGATTCTCCGTATCGTCTGGCGTCGTCTATACCCGTCTGCGCTCCGACTTCACCAGCATCGCAAACAGCCTCGTCTACGAGCGGCAGCAGACGCTCCACTATGTGGGCATCCCACTGACGGTGCAGTATAACGTGTGGCAGTGGCGCGGACTGAATGTCTATGCGGCGGCAGGCGGACAGGCAGACTTTAATGTGAGCGCGTGCGTGACGACGGAGGGAACGGAGACGAAACTGGAGAAAGACGATGTGCAGTGGTCGGTGAATGCGGCCGTAGGTGTGCAGTATAACTTCATTCCGCAGTTAGGCATCTATGTGGAACCGGGCGTCAAGCACTACTTCGACAACGGAAGCCACATCCGAAACTTCTTCAAGTACCGTCCTACGAACTTCAACCTTCAGATTGGACTAAGACTGAACATGGGAAAGAAATAACAAACCACGAATTACACTAATTTCACTAATTTGCTGCGCATGAATAATTAGTTTAATTAGTGTAATTAGTGGTCATTAATCAACCAATAATTGTAAGCCGACGCCGCGGACGGTTTTGAGGGTGATGCGAGGTTCGTCGGAGAGGAGCTTGCGGAGTTTGTTGACGAAGACATCGAGGGAACGGGAGGCGAAGTAATCGTCTTCGGTGTTCCAGAATCGGCTGAGGATCGCCTCTCGCCGCACGACGTTGTTCTTGTTCTCTGCCAGCAGCTGCAGGATCTGCGCCTCACGCTGGGTGATGGTCTGCGCGAGGTTCGTCTCGTCGTTGCGCAGTGTGGCGTGATCGGCATCGAGCGTGTATTTGCCTAACTTATAGTGACGGGTCTCATTCTGCGTCTTTGCCCCACCCCGCATCTTCATCAGCGCCTGGATATGGGCGTCGAGTTCTTCGGGCACGAAAGGCTTCTTCACGTAGTTGTTGATGCCAAGCCGATAACCCGCCTTCACGTCATTGGGCGAAGTGAGGGCTGAGGTGAAGATGATGATCACGTCCTGATCGGTCTCACGGATGCGCTCCACCATCTCGAAACCGTTCATCACGGGCATGTCGATGTCGGAGATGATCACGTCGGGTCTGGTCTCCTGCCAGGCTTGGAGGCCTTCCTTGCCGTTCGTGGCGGTGGTCACGGTGTAGCCGCCGATGATGTCCTCGAGACCCGTCTTCTCGATATACGCTAACGATGCGTCGTCTTCAACCAAAAGTAACTTTACCATATTCCTTTTTATTTAAACCACGAATTTCACTAATTTCACTAATTTTAGCTGCGCACAGAATAATTAGTTTAATTCGTGTAATTAGTGGTCGTTATTATTTCGGTATAAATAATGTGAACTCTGAGTATTTGTCTTTCTCGCTGGTGACGGTGACCTTGCCACCGTGGGCCTGCATGACCTGATCGACGTAGTTCAGTCCGAGGCCAAAGCCTGAGACGCCGCCCTTGCGGTTCTTCTCATGCACGGCAGCACGGCCGAACTTATCGAAGATGATACGCTGATCTTCGCGGGAGATGCCGATGCCGTTATCGCGCACCTTCAGCAGGACGTACTTGTCGCTGCTCTGTGTCGTGATGCGGATTTCGATGTTTTCCTTCGAGTACTTGATGGCATTGTCGACGAGATTGGAGATGGCTTCGGCGAGATATTGTTCGTCGGCGAGGACGTGGCGTTCGAGCAAATCCACGATGAAATCGATGTTTTTATCCGTTTTGGCCTTCGCCTTCTCCACGATATCATCGATGATGGGTTCCAGGTTTACGTCCTGTTTGTTCAAGATGAGTTTCTTGTTTTCGAGCTTCGAGATGGTGAGCAGCTTGTTGACGAGTGCCAGCAGGTGTTCGGCCTCACTCTCGATGATGGCGTAGTATTTCTCCTTGATCGCCGGTTTGTCATCCACCTTGCCGCTGTGGAGGAACCGCGCACCCATGATGATGCTCGACAAAGGCGACTTCATGTCGTGTACCATCGCGTAGGAGAAGTCATTGCGGAGGTCGGCCATCATTTTCTGCTCGTCGAGGTAGCGCAGCAGTCTCAGCAGGATGGCTCCAAAGAGTATCAGGATGATGGCGCTGGCCGCAAAGAGCGGGCTGAGCCGGCGGACAAGCGTCGGATAGGGATTATTAAGTGCGAGCCGGATGCCCCGCGACTGGTCGCGACGGGTGCTGAACACCCGCGTCTTCAAGGCGGCGGACGACAGGCGGTCGTTGTTCTGACGGAGGATGCGGCCGTCGGCATCGACTTCCATCAAGGTGAAATTACGGTCGAGGCTCACCACGCTGAGCAGGGAGTCGACATACTGTGCCAACGTATCGAGCGACACTTCGGAGTGATAACGCCGGCTGAGCACGTCGTTCATGCCCTCTACCGACGATTCCAACGAGAGGTCGCCGCGCAGATGGGGCAGGCTGAGGGTATCACCGACGGAGACAACCTCCGCCCGCTGATAGCTCTCGTAGAACATGCCCCACGTCAACTGATTACCGGCACGCTCAGAGATGTCGGTGACGGCCGAGCGGTAGGTCATCCACATGTAGAGTCCCAACAGCAGCATGACCGCCACCATCGCCGCTACAGACACATATTTATATTTATTCTTCTGCATTCCCGCCTGCAAAGGTAATCCAAATCAGACGAATCTCCAAATTTATTGAGGAAATTCATACACCAGATATTGCGCATTAGGCTCTGGCGGATAGTTGGTGAGCTGTCCGGAACGCGTGACAAACGACAAGATGCCGTTATATACAACGCCGCCAAACGTGTACTGGCCACCGTAGATGTTGATATAGTGGATACGGCGGGCATCATAGCTCAAAAGCCGCTCGACGTTGATGACCGGCATACCGTCGATGAGCACTAGCGACGGCCACAGGCTGGCGGAAGGAGCCTGATTGATATGGACAATCAGCTGCGGGGCGCCATTGATCCGGATGTTGCTGACGCAGTTCACATATTCAAGCAAGACCTCGCGGACGGTAAAGAACGGGCGGTATTCGTCGAGATTATAAGTCAGTTCAGGCCGGGTGCCAAGCACCGTGGCGTCGTAATCCAACACTTTTGCAGGTTGGTTATCTCTACCTCCGATAGCCTTCTGATGACGCTGCATATCCTGAGAGCGGGCTTCCACCTCGCTGCGCTGGTAATGGAACACAAGATGCGGGAGGCTCTTCGGGAGCAGGACGGCGAAGGGACTGATCATCTCAATGGGCAGACTGACACCTGTGGATGACACCGCAGAGAGCACCAAGGGTTGCCGGCCGCTGACGCCATAGGTATAGAAGACGGCGATGGAGTCGCTGATCATCTTTCCTTCAAAAAAGTGAATCTGTTTTCCCACGATAGCGACGGATGGGGTAATCTGACCGGCGGTGAAGGTCTGGCCGTCGTAGATGTTTTTGATGCGGGCCTTGATGATGTGGCCTTCGGTCTCACGCATGCCAACGGACTGGTCTCCCACCAGATTCGCATTTCCATTGCCCATCGCCCAACAACTGTCGGCCGACACCCACTCGATATCGTCGTCAGCACTCTTGCGAAGGGGATTAATGACAGCAACGAGGCGGCTGACTACCTGGGGGTTGTGGCGCGTATAGACCGACAACACATAGTAGCCGCTATGGAGGTCGGAAGGCAGTTCGAGGACGCCTGTTCCCGTTCCGTTCCGCAGACTCACGACGGTGCCAGCCGCCAAACCGCGCGTATCACACAGTTCGGCGTAGGCAATCAGAGCATCGTCGGCCGTCACACTCACTGTCATCGCCTCACCAGCGAGATACCACGTGCGGTCTGTCTCAACACTTGCAGCAAAGGTGCTCAGAGCAAGCACCAGCGCAGCTGTCAGCGATAATATTCTGTTGTTATTCATCTTCATTCTTCACTTTTCTCTACCCAAAAATCAGGTTTCTCGATATAGGCGCCTTTATATCTGACATCGAGTTGTTGCTCGGTGGCCCAAGCCGTCTCCAACGAACCGGTAGTACCCGATATCTTCCATTCGCACAGGAACATGCCACTTTCCACCATCTGACGACACAACCAAGATTCCGGATTTGTGAGCCATTCACGGGTGTCATCGTGTACGGGAAGACGGATGGCGTAGTCTGAGGCATCGAGGAAAAACCTGTATTCGCTCGTATTCAACGAGCATCCTACAAATCCTATCACGTGTCTGTTAGACGTCAGGCAATGAATGTTCGTAGGCAGGGCTGACGGCTGGGGGGTGAACAGGCCTCCCATCTCCAAACCAGCCTGACGCCGCGCAAGTTCATACTCGTATTCAGCCTTCGTGATGGCCCGCTGATGAACCAGACTGGTATACCTGTGATACATACGCTCATCGAGGTGATGGCCTATGTCGTACAGCTTCAGATTCCGGATGTGCTGACCTTCGTAACTCAAACTTCCGCCAACCATAATCGCCGAACTGGCAGCATCCTTCCATCCACGCCAAGGGAACTGATTGGGTTTTATGACAGCGTCCATGAGTTCTATGTCGTAAAACACGGAGGTCGTGTAGTCGGATTGTACTTCCCAAGTCTCGTCGTATGTCCACGAATAGTAGTTCGCATGGCCAGACTCAAAGGGAGCATCGGGCGTAATAAGAATGTCGATATCGCTATCTGGCGTATCCTGTACCCCATGCACTTCTGCAATACTCTCGGTACGCAACGGTTTCTGAGGTTCTGATTCATAGACTTCGCCGTCGGTCTCAATATGCAGAGAATACTCTGCGTCGGGATTAAGTGATTCAATCCAACAGACGTAATTGCCACCAGTCCCCTCCGCCCTGTATTCAGAACCGTCACTCCCGCGTACAGACACCTTTGCTCCAACAACCATCCGAGGTGTATAGGAAGAATTGACTGGTTGTGTGCGCGACAGGATGAACGTATTCATTTTCCCAGAGCATATCGTTCCCTCAACGACGAGCAGGCTGGAGTCCTCTTCAGGGATGTCTGCTTCGAATTCCTCAATGCAGCCCGACAGGATGAAGAGCGAAAGGGCAAGAAGGTAATATGGTATATGCTTCATATCAGTTGAATCGTATGTTAAGTGAGACATAAGGAATGGCGGTGCCAAACACAGATAACTTATACCCTTTTATTTCATCATTTTCGGTGACATAATAGACGTTGTAGGCATTCTTGCGGGCAAGGGCATTATAGACGCCTATCGAGAACGACGTGTGGAGGAAGCTTGTCAGCTTATGGGTCGGCTCGATATTGAACGCAAGATCCAGTCGCATATAGTCAGGAATGCGGTAGGTGTTGCGGTCTGTATAGTAGGGCATGTATTTCTGATTGTGCGCGTCGTAATATTTGCCGGCTGGTAACGTTGTCGGGCGACCTGTGGCATAGTTGAAGTTGCTTGAGAAGCTGTATCGCTCGGTAAACTTAAAGTTGAGTACGGCCTTCACCTCATGAGGCCTGTCGTATTCGGAAGAATACCAGTCACCGTTATTCAGAGGCATTTCCACCCTGTCGTCATCCTGACGGAGCATAGAGCGTGAGTAGGTATAGCTGACCCATCCGTTCAACCTTCCCAGAGGTTTCTTCACCTGAAGCTCTACACCGTAGGCCTTTCCATCGGTGGAGATGACATCGGTCTCCAGATGGTGGTTCATCAGCAGAACAGCAGAATTACGATAGTTGAGGTAATCGCCGATATGCTTGTAATAGACCTCTGCCGAGAACTCGTATTTCTTGCCGGCGGTCTCATGATAGATACCAGCAGCCGCCTGCCAGCCGTTCTGGGGCTTGATGTTCAGGTCGGAGAGTTTCCAGATATCAGTAGGAGACATGATGGAAGTGTTCGACACCTTATGGATATACTGGTGCATCGTGTTGAAACCGGCCTTCAAGGAGAGGTTCTCCAAGAGGGCATAGCGGGCCGAGAGTCGGAACTCTGGTGCCTGATAGGTCTTGATGATACCGGTCTCATGACGTGTCTCCAACAAAGAACCCTCTGTCGGAAGGTCATTATCAGGATAATAATTCACGTCACGCGGGCCGAGCGCATTGAACATCGAATAACGCAAACCGGCCGACACCGACAACTTTTCGGTGAGCGAATGCTCATACTCGATATAGGCGGCACTCTCCAAAGCCTTTTCCCGCTGAAGCTGATCTGTCTTTATGCTTGACAGCTCACCCACAGGCTCATACTTTCCTGCCTGCACATTGTAGTGTTGCACGGAGAGGCCATAAGTGAGTACCTGCTTTTCTGACAGACGATGACGAATATGCAGCTTACCCCACAACTGGTCGATACCGAAACTCAGCCGGGCGGCCATAGAGGGTGTGCCCACTTCTTCATTGTAATAATCATAGTGGTCAAGTCCGGCAGACAGCGTAGCAGTTATCCTTTCATTCATGATAGATCGCCATTCGACAGAGAAGTTACGGTTCTGATAGCCATAATTGTCTTCTGAGCTGAACGAGAACTTATCCTTGCTCCAATAGCCATATAGCTTGAGGCGGTGCATGCTGTTGAGTTTCCAGGTCAGTACGCCGCCGAAATCGAAGAAGTTCGCGGAACCGTTCTTGTAGCCGCTATCCTCTGGTAACTGCTTGAGCATCCAGTCACTATAGGTGGTGCGGCCATTCAGCAAGAGCGACACATGATCTTTCACAATCGGCAGTTCCAGATTCAGTTTACTGGTCAATGCGCCGATACTGGCCGAACCCGTCAGTTTCTGCATGTTGGCCTCCTTCGAGGTCACTTTCAGCACACTGCTGATCCTGCCGCCATACTCCACGGGAATGCTCGACTTGAACAGTTCCACATCCTCCACCGCATCAGAATTGAACGACGTGAAGAGGCCGAACAGATGCGAAGGATTATACACCGTTCCGCCATTAAACAATATCAGGTTCTGGTCTGTGGCACCGCCTCGCACATTGTATCCGCTGGAAGCCTCTCCGACGGTAGTGACACCCGGCAGCGTGAGCACCACCTTCATAATATCCGACTCGCCAAAGGCCGACGGAATGTTCTTCAGCAGCTGGGGCTTGAACTTCTCAGAACCCATCGTCGTGCTTTTCACAGCCGACTGACGGCCGGCGACAACGACGATCTCGGCGAGTTCCTGATCATCGGAAATACTGGCCTTTGCCTTCTTCACGCCCGGCACGATATAGGTCTTTGTGTTTGCAGAACCGGCTGTCGAAAGCGTGTCGCTGTCAAGAACGGGAATGCCGGTGATGAGGGAGTCCTCTGGATAGTTTACAGTTAACAGTTTACGGTTTACAGTTGATTTGCTGGCAAGCCCTTCTGAACCATTAGTGTAATCATCTGTAAACTGTAAACTGTCAACAGTAAACAACTCGAGCCCCCGCTCGTTCATAACGCTCTCCACCACTCTCTTCAGACTCAACTCACGCTCATCCTTCGAGAAAGAAAGATGATTCTGTCTGGCGAACTGCCTGATCTGCTTCTTCTGTTGCGGAAAGAGCGCAGCCACATCCGATGCACGCTTCACATGATGCGCTTCTCCGTCGGGAGTGATGACCGTATAAAGTTCTTTCGTACTGAGTTTCTTCAGAAGCTTATTACCTTCAAGTGTGTTTTCACCAGTATAGGTCTTCCACACACTATGATAAAGACGGACGCCGTTCTTGTCCCCGTCAGAAAGAAGAGACGCATACCGCGTGCCGTCCTCCGGATCGTGCACATATCTGCGGCCATCCATCTCAAACCAGTCTATGTAGGCCTGCTCTGGCAGACAAAACACGCCCTTGACGGGAGAGAGCACCGCCACCCGCTGCTCCAACAGGTCAAAGCGCAATTGCACCTGATCATACACCAACCCATGATAACTGATGCGGCCCTGATACACATTCGCATTGCCTTTATAATAGGGGATATCATGCCACAATGACACCTGGTACTGAGGCTCTATCGGCCCCACATACAGTCGGGCATAGTCCGAAGCAGAGCGGAAGTACTCTTGAGCCCCAGCATACTGTACGACTGCCATCACACAGACTAATGCAAACAAATTCTTTTTCACGTTCTCTAGTTTGAATGCAAAATTATACCTTTTCCTATATATATAATGGATAGACGATAAAAAACTTGCATGAAATCAGAATTATTTAACAAAGTTTGGCTTTTACATGGGAACAGGCCAGCCATTCATCATACAGTTCTATGGTCGTCCGGGCCCTGCTGGGATATTCCAGGAGACAGTGCGTCGATGCGAATTTCCTCCGACCTTGATGGTCATTATTCAAGGGAGAAAGTACAAGGAGGAAAAAATTCCCTCTTGTATGTCAGGCGGTGATTTCTAAGACAGGGCATTCCTTTCTGTGCTGGAGGTAACGGATAAAGCCGCCGAGGGTGGTAATTATTTCCCCTCCTGAGTTAGGAGGGGTTAGGGGTGGTCTGCGCTCGGCTTTGCCGCTTGCTACCGAAGGGACGCAAGAACAGGTGCTAATGATACCCTCTCCATCTCCCCCTGTTTAGGCGAGAGTCCCAGTGCCTCTTCAGACCACCCCGCCCTACCGGGCTCCCCTCCTAACTCAGGAGGGGAAGAGAATACTCTAAGGGCTGAGGATTCCGCAGCAGAGTAATCTCGCGCCTGCCACCGCCGGTGATGCCGCGATGTTCCGGACAATCATGATGACGTCTTTTTAACAAGGCGACGATGAATTAACCTAAAGATAACATTCGGATAACTTAATGTTGTTGCAACTTATCGTACCTTTGCACCGTCAAACAAATAAATCGCAAATAGAATTATGGAGTCAATTATCACCATCGCAACAGTACTGACTATGTACTTCAACGCCGCCAACGACGTGAACGCCCCCTATCTGTACAACTCAGATCTGGAGGACGGCGTGATCCACAAGATTGAGGTCTACGAGCAGAAGGCCGAGGGCCAGATGTGCGCCAAGATGGAGTATCACTACAGTTACGACGAGCAGGGAAGGCTGACCACCCGCGAGGTGATGCGCTGGGACGAGAGCAAGAAGCAGTGGGTGAACGACTTCCGCCACACCTATAAATATTATAAGAACGGTTACAACATGGAGACCAGCAAGTGGGACGCTACGCTCCAGGCCTACGACATGCCGATGGAAGTGACCCTCTATCGCGAGGTGGCACCCAATGTGACATCGGTGAAGACGTTCAAGATGAACGAGGCCAAGAATGATATGTACCTCGTCAACAGCCTGCTCTGCATGGAACCGCTGGATCAGATCAGCGACCGTCTGCTGGCCATGAACTGATACGATTGGGCTAACGCTTTCTCTCTCAACATATTAAAAACCCTTAAATAGGTAGTAAAATCCGTAATCTTGGTAGATAGATTACGGATTTTTATTCGTACCTTTGCAGCCGAATATATACAAAAACGATGAAACTGATTAAAGACAAGACTTTTGGAGGCGAGCGTCCATTGTTCGCCCAGCACGACCTGCGGCTGGAGCGGGTCACTATCACCGATGGAGAGTCGGGCATCAAGCAATGCCAGAATATGGAGGCTTACGACTGTAAGTTCTACGGCAAATACCCCTGGTGGCACGTCGACGGCGCAAAGATCGACAACTGCTATTTCGCGATGGATTCGCGCTCGGCCATCTGGTACACCAACGACCTCGTGATGACCAACTCGCGCATCGACGGTCCGAAGTTCTTCCGTGAGATGAAGAACCTGACGCTGGAGAATGTGGAGATCACCGATGCCGACGAAACCTTCTGGAAGGTGGACGGCATTAAGATTAAGAACGTGAAACTGCATGGCGGAACATATCCCTTCATGTTCTCGAGCAATATCTTTGTCGATGGACTGGAGAGCGACTCGAAGTACGTGTTCCAATACTGCAAGAACGTGGAAGTACACAACGCCAAGATCCTAACGAAGGACTCCTTCTGGGAGTGCGAGAACGTCACGGTCTATGACTCCGTGCTCGACGGCGAGTACCTGGCCTGGCACTCGAAGAACGTCAGGCTGGTGAACTGCCATCTTGCAGGCGAGCAACTGCTCTGCTATACTGAGAACCTCGTGCTGGAGAACTGCACCATCGACAAGATGTGCGACCGTATGTTCGAATATTCCACCGTCGAGGCTGACATCCGAGGACATATCGAGAACATCAAGAACCCGACTTCAGGACATATTATTGCCGATTCCATCGGTAGTATCACCATCGATGAGAACGTCCGCCAGCCGAACAATTGCGTGATAGAGATAAGAAAGTAATCTCTTCCCCTCCTAAGTTAGGAGGGGTTAGGGGTGGTCTGAAGAAGCGCATCTTCCCTTTGTTCAGACCCCCTCTAACTCCCCCTTACTAAGGGGGAGAAATAAATACCAAAAATATGAAATATAATTTCGATGAAATCGTAGAAAGACGGGGAACGCATTGTGTGAAGTGGGACGAGAGTCCGAGTGAAGATGTCATCCCCCTGTGGGTGGCGGATATGGACTTCAAGGCGGCTCCCCAGATACTGGAGGCTGTGAGGAAGCGGGCTGAACACGGTGTGTTCGGCTATACCGTTGTGGAGGAAGACTATTATGTAGCCGTCATCAACTGGTTCCGTCGGCGCCATAACTGGCGGATTCATCGGGAAGAAATCCTCTATACTACAGGTGTCGTGCCGGCGATGTCCGTTGCCATCAAGGCGCTGACGATGCCTGGCGAGAAGGTGCTCATCCTCTCGCCAGACTATAACTGCTTCTTCTCATCCGTCCGTAACAACGGCTGCGAGGTGCTGGAAACTCCTCTCCGCCTCGTCTCCCCTCCTGAGTCAGGAGGGGCTGGGGGTGGTCTGAAGAATCGCCATCCATCCTTTGAGGTCGATTTCATCGACTTTGAGGCCAAGTGCGCAGACGAAAAGACGACGGTATTCCTCCTCTGCAACCCGCATAACCCTACGGGACGTGTGTGGACGAAAGAGGAACTGGAAAGGATGAACGATATCTGCCTGAAGCACAACGTGAAGGTGGTGAGCGACGAGATACATTGTGAACTGATGATGCCGGGACACACATTCCAGCCCTTCGCTGCTGTCAGCGAGGCGTGCAGAAAGAACAGCGTCATTCTCAATTCGCCTTCGAAGTCGTTTAACATCGCAGGTCTGCAGATTGCAAACATTATCGTTTCTAACCCCTCATGGCGTCGCCGCATCGATCGTGCCATCAACATCAACGAAGTGTGCGACGTGAATCCATTCGGTCCCGTAGCCCTCATCGCCGCCTATAATGAGAGCGAGGACTGGATTGACGAACTGAACCAGTATCTGTGGGGTAATTACACCGTTTTGTGCGATTTCATCGGGAAAAACCTGCCTCAGTGGAAGGTATGTCCCCTCGAAGGCACATACCTTCCTTGGGTGGACGTCTCGGCTATGGGCATCCCCGTCGATGAACTCTGCGACCGTCTGCTTCGAGAGGCAAAAGTATGGATCAATCCTGGTACGATGTACGGCCCGGAATCAGGCAAGGGCTATGTCCGCTTCAACATCGCCACCCAGCGCTCCCGCCTCATCGAGGCTTTAGAAAGAATCAAGGTATCTTTTTCCCCTCCTGAGTAGGAGGGGTAAGGGGTGGTCTGATCAACCTCAGTATCAGCCGCACTATCTGCCTCAGACAAAGCGCTTAATCAGACCCCCTCTGGCTCCCCCTACTCAGGGGGAGAAATAAATACCTTAGTTAATCAGGAAAATCTTCGTCAGACCGTTGTAGGTGGCTTTGATGGTGGCACGACCTTCGACGATGGGGCTGATCTCGAATTTCACCGATGGATTGTTGGAAGTAGCGGTGAGCTTAGAACCGTCTGCCAGCTTTCCGTACACCTGATAGCGCGTCTGATCCGTGTAACCATTGAGATTGGTGAAACGGATGGGCGTTGTGGGAATCACAAGCTTCTGACCGTCAGCCATAATGGTCACCTGTGGCACCTGAGGTGCCTTCAGGCTCATACCAGCCTTCATAAAGCCGATTCCGTGAAGGTCGAAGAGACCTTCAGGACGCTGCGGGCCACGAGGACCACCCCAACGAGGACGCTGTGGCTGCTGGATTTCCGGACCTTCGGCCACGAGGTAGATGGCGTGTTTGCCTGTCAAACCCTCGACGGCTGGCACATTCTTCTGATACAATTTAGCGGTATGAGAGTCGTCTGCTGCAATATCGAAGACGGTAATCTCCTCACCCTTCCAAGGATCGTCGAGGCGCACATGGATCTTGAAAGCACCGTGTCTGCCTGGCGTCAGATTGAGATAAAGTCCCGTTCCATCGCCATTTTTCGTACCCTCGAAAGCCTTCAGACCCTTCGTGTCCTGAGCCAGTCCGCCAAAGCCGAAGTACTTGAAACCAACGATTCCACCGTTGGTAATGCCAGCCAGATCCATCGAGTTGTTCCAGATGTCGTGATTATCCTGCATCCACTCGTTGCTGTTCGTGCCACCCGTCATAAAACAAGCGTAGCCGGCAGAGTAATATTGATAAGGTGGCAGGCCGAAGATCTGGAAGCCCTCAGAGGTTACCTCGGCACCCGTATAAGTATTGCCGTCGGAGGCAGCGGCCGTCCACTCGTTGTTGGCAGCGTATGGGTCGTAGCCGGTAATCTTCACCACTCCACCCTTAGCGACGGGCTTCTTGTCCCACGTGATCTTCACGGGAGCCACCATCGGCTGACGGGCAAAGCCAAAGCCACGCGGCGGACGATGATAGAACACATACCATTGACCGTTAATCTCCTGCAGCGAGCCGTGTGTATTGTGACCTGCGTTGGTGGTAATCAGCTGTGAGCCGTCTTCACCAAGCACCACACCGCGGGAGTCAACGAGCACACCACCCGAGCGCCAAGGGCCTAAGGGCGAATCGCCGAAGGCATAGCGAAGGGCGGAGTTCGTATTGCCCAGACCGTACTCTTTACCGCTGTAGCCAGAGAACACCATCACGTACTTATTGCCCACCTGACGGATACTGCTGGCCTCGAAGAAGTTGAAGTCGAGCGGATTCTGTCCCTGATAGAGAGCCTTATACTCGCTGCCCTCCTTGTCGAGCAGACGACCGTCGGCACTGCTGGCAGGGATGAAGGGATCAATCAACTGCGTACCCTCACGCTGAGAGTACATCGTGTTCTGATCCAACTCACAAGCCGTAGAGTGCTGGAAGCCATAGAAGACGTATGCACGGAAGCCTTTGTCGTAATCCTTGTCCTTCTTATCCGTGATATTCTCGATGAAAACGGAAGGATCGAAGTCGATGAGCGATCCAGGCACACACTGACGACCATCTTCCGTGAGGTTAATAGGCGTAAAGGGGCCATTAGGACGATCGCTCTTGCAGACCATCGCCACACGACGCCAACCACGGGAGTGAGGATAGAGGAAATAGGTCTTCTTGCCTGTGGCCTTATCCTTCACTTCGACAAGATCCGGGGCAAACATCGTGTCCCACTGACCATCAACATACCAAGTGAAGATAGGTCCTTCGTCGCGCCACTGGGTGAGATCCTCGACGGGGGCAGACCACATACGGATATCACTACCGCAATAGGCGGTATAGTTGGTATCGTGCGAACCGATGATGTAGGCGCGCAGTTTACCGGGATTATCGGGATCCTCAAACACACGGGGCTCACCGTCAGGCACATGTTCCCACAACGGGAGATAAGGGTTCTGCGCGCTGGCACTCAACGCCGCACACACTAAGAAAGAAAATACTAATAATCTTTTCATACAATAATGTTTTTAACCACGAATTTCACGAATTACACGAATTATTATGCTGCAATCGAGGCGCAGCCAAATTAGTGAAATTAGTGAAATTCGTGGTCATTAATAATTAATTTTGTGGTTCAGCTGTTATTGGTTCGCCCATTTCGGAAGCCTCAGCGTCATTGGCGTCGAGCTTGAAGAGCATGAATTGCGGATTCTCTGCCGTACAGGTCGTCCAGCCGAGGGCCTTGCCGTCCTCACCATTGGGATCACTGTACTTGGCGAAGTTCGTCCAGGCGGTGATCATCTTCTCAGAGAGATCCCAGTCACCCTGTGTCCAGGGACGCCAGCAATGCTCCAAACTCTTGAAGACATACCAGAGGTCGCTGGAATGGAAAGCCCCCTTCAGACGAGCAGTGACCTCAGGATGAGAGCCGTCATCGGGCAACGGACGGGCAAACTCGTAAGCCCAAACCTTGCCACCCTGCTCCGAACGCACCTTGCAGAACTCGGCAATGCCTGGTCCCATAGCACCCAGATCGTTCAACGTATAGCCGATCATATAGGGCACATCGGCAATCTCGCCAGCACGGGCGGCCTCCTCAAAGCTCTTCAGCGACACATAACCGTCGACGATCGGACGCTCCATCACGTAGAGGTCACTCTTGTTCACCATATTATAGATGTTGCACATCGGGTAGAGAATCTCCGTCGAAGCCTTGCGCAGCTTCTCCAGATCGGTCAGTCCCGCCCAGTCCATCACCTTCTTCGTCTCAGCCTCAGCCTCTTTCAGCGTGGGGTTGTAAGAGAAGAACTTGTTCATCGGCGTAGCAGGCTTGGCAGCCTCACCCTCCTTCGGGGGAACATTCAGACCACCGCCGCTCATGATGACAGCCTTGTGGAACAGACCACGGGCCAGGGGACTCTCGCAGATAGTGCGCACACTACCGGCTCCGGCACTCTGTCCGAAGATGGTCACATTGTCAGGATCGCCGCCAAACTGGGCGATGTTGGCCTTGATCCACTTCAGCGACTGGATCTGATCCAGGATACCGTAGTTGCCGGACACGCCGTGAGGACTCTCAGCAGAGAGTTCGCCATAAGGCATGAAACCGAAGATTCCCAAACGGTAGTTGATGGTGACAAGCACCACATCCTTCGCAGCCCACTCTTTGCCGTCGAACTCGGGCTCAGTACCCCAGCCCTCACGATAGCCGCCACCGTGAATCCACAGGGCCACAGGCAGTTTCTTGTCTACCTGACCAGCTGCCTTCGTATAGACATTCAGATAGAGACAGTCCTCGCTGTAGGGAGCCTCGTCGCCGTAGCCCCACTCCGTAGCATAACCGCCAGGATAGTGAACAGCCTGATAGCCGGGATGGCCGAATTTGGAACAATCCTTCACGCCTTCCCACGCCACCACGGGCTGAGGCTCCTTCCAACGCAGGTCGCCGATGGGCGCTGCGGCATAGGGGATGCCTTTGTAAGCAAACACACCAGGAATCTCGGCTTCGACGCCGACAATCTGACCACCCTCAACGGAGAGTACAGGACACTGGGCACTCTTCTCATTCTGCGAGCAGCCCATCAACAATGCCACGAATGGCAACAGTAACATGAGTTTCTTCATCACTTGATAGTTTTTGGTTTATAATGCTTTCTTGCGCAAAGATAGGCATTTCTTCCGAATCTGCCTACCTCCCAGCCCATTTTTCTTCGCGTACATTATTATTCATAAAGAATCAGTTACATATCGAAAACTTTATACCCGATGGAATGGCACAATTTGATGCTTTTCTGCAAAAAGTTCTCCAATCGTTTGGCTATCCGACAAATTTGCACTACCTTTGCACCCGGAAACCATGCCTGCTATTACGGGCCCCGCAAGCCCTGATAGTTAAATGGATATAACAAGGCTCTCCTAAAGCTTAGTTCCGAGTTCGATTCTCGGTCGGGGTACGAAGTCCAAAAGCGGGGTTTGCAGGCACTAAAATCTCCTTTCCAGCAGGGGTTTCCGGAGGACTGCCGAAAGGAGGCTTTTCAATTTTCTCAAGTTGTCAACGCCATCATGATGAGGCTCTCCGATGTTGTCAGCCGTCATCTCCGTGCTGGCGACATCGTCCAGTTGAGGGAGTGGGGACGCCTGAAGCTGGAGATTGAGAGTGAGAAGGTGGACAGCCCTGAGGAGTTCCGCCCGAAGAAGCACATCCGCAGCGTCCGCCTCCACATCATCCCCGAAAGCGAAAACGGCAAACCCGTGCTCTACAAGGACATCGAGTTCAAAAAAGAAAAGATTTAATCGCAAAATTTCGCCAATCCAAGATTATTTCGTAAATTTGCAGACGAGTTTAGAGACATCTGCTTTTCAAACAACAATCCGATTTGCTTATAGGGAAAAACAAGAGCAAAAAGAAGGATAAAAAGAAAATTGACATAGACAAACTGCTTACGATTGTAATCATTACAGTTTTAAGCGTATTCCTCTTTTTTCCTGATTTTATTTGGAAGTTACAAATAAAGTGCGTATATTTGCAGCATGAAACAAAATCATGATCACATGAATACAAACAACAAACCCGAAAACCGCAATGAAGCCTTAAAGGCCATCTTACGCAAGAGCCATGCTCAGGCCCTTGCAGGCGAGACCTATTCAATGGACTATGTCGAACACTTTATGAACAATAAGATTTATGAACTTGAACATCGAATGGACGCCTGTTGCGTTGCAGAGCCTTGATGAGGTTTTTGAATATACCTTCGAAGAATTTGGCAAAGCACAAGTTCGTAAGCTAACAAAACAAATATACTCCGCTACCCGCAGAATCGCAGCCCGTTTAGACGATGCAACAGTTTGGGACAGACTGAGTGCACTTTAGTAAAATCACTTCAACATCTCACGGGCTTTGGCGACCATCTCGGAGAGTTGGGGCGTGGGGTTCTCCACCTCGGCAGCACGGTCGAGGAACTGCTGGTAGTAGGTGCGGGCCTGTTCATCGTCCTTGAGGATGTAAGCGTAGGCATTGGCGATGTTGAAATAGGTGGCGACGGAGGAGGGATTATAGCTGAGATGCTCCTTCCAGGCGTTGACGGCTTCAGGATAGTGCTGAGTCAAGTAATAGCCTTCGCCCTGAGAGAGCGTGATGGCCTTCATAATGGTAGTGTCAGGACGCATGAGTTCACGGGCGAGGCTCAGATAGTTCAGTCCCTCAGGATAGCGTTGGGTATCGACGCAGACCACACCAAGACGATAGGCACAGCCCGCATGTTGCATGCCGCTGATGAGGAAGGCCAACTGAAAATACTTATAGGCACGTTCGAGGCTGTCGAGTTGCGAGCAGCACATGCCGGCGGAATAAAGCGTATTGAAAGTGGAGTCGCCCTGTTCAAGCAGCCGGTCGTACAACTTACCAGCTGCCGTAAAGTCGCGATTCATAAACCACGCATCAGCCAACGCCCTGTTTACCAGAATGTTCGTAGAGTCCCTTTGGCAGTATTTCATTCCACAAATGATACCTCTTTGCGGTTGATTGGCTTTGGCATAAGCAAGCGTCAGACCAGCCACCACCTCTCCATCCATAGGAAAGCGGCCTACAAGTTGCTGAGCCCAATACATGAAGGAATCATTGTCGCCCTGCTTTTGATAACTGTATGCCAACTGGCGGAAGGCATCGTGTGAGAGACTGTCCTCAGGCAGGTTCTTCAGAAGTTCAGAAGTCTCACGGTAGTTCGCACGTTTGTAATAGCAGTCAGCCAACTTCATGCGAATATCGCCCTCCATTGAGAATCGCAAGCTGTCTTGGGCTTCTGCGATTGAGTAAGCCCGTTGGTAGTACTTCAGCGCCTCGTAAGTATCATACTGCTGCATACAACTGTCGCCTGCCTGCACATAGATCTGCAAGGAGTCAACCCCCTCGCCCTTGGCGGAGAGAGCCGTCATCAGGGCGAGGGTGATTATCGAAAATAAACTTTTCATTATTATGACTTCTTAAGAGTGATGATGACCACGCCTTCCTTGGCCTTTTCACCATACTTCTCGACGGCCTCCTGGCCATCTTGCATATAGAAGCGTTCGATGGTCTTGGGATTGATTGAATACACCTCCTTACCATCCATGATCTTACCATCAACGATGAAAAGAGGTCGTACAACCCTGGATTTCTCCATCTCGACATCCATTTCGACGATCGACCCGTCCTCTTCGCATATATGGTCTTCCTCACTCTCTCTAACACCATCGAAATGGAAACTCAAGGGAACGGTGTACCTGACGCGAACGACCTTGCCATTCTGCTTGCCAGGCTTCCACTTCGGCATAGCGCTGATGACACGCAAAGCCTCAGCATCAAGCAAGGGATCGACGGACTTCACGACTTTCGCATTCGAAACACTTCCATCCGTCTCTACGACGAAGGTCGCGATGACACGTCCCTGAATGCCAGCCTTCTCTGCTTCTTCAGGATACTGGACATTATTGTTCAGGAATTCAAGGAGAGCCTCAGCGCCACCAGGATACTGAGGCATTTCTTCGACGACATCGAAAACGTCACCTTGAACTGGCTCGAATGTCCCAACAGCAGTATTGGTTTCAGGCGTTTCAGCCTTCGTTTCGTCTGTTTCCACAACAAGGATGGTCTTATTATCACCCATATTGATGGTCGCATTTTTCCTGCCTTTCTTCGTTATTTGCTTCTGAGGGCCATCGTAACGGACATCGACCACTTTCTCGGCATTGACGGCGAGGGTGATGCCAATGATAGGCAGGAGTGCCAGCAGCTTCAGAAGACTGCGGCGGTTGGATTTTGTATGTAACATCATATTGATTCGGTTTTTGAGGGTACTGTGACTGATGCCGTTGACAAGGGAGTACCCGCCGATGCCCGCGGCTTTTGTGATTAACAGGTATTGATATTGACGCGCATTGATGCCTTGAGAGAGTACCGCCGCATCAGCCTCGTACTCGTGGATGGCCCTGAGGTCAGAGCGCAGCATCCACATAGCGGGGTTGAACCATTGCAGAGCGGTGAGGGTGTCAACGAGGATCAGGTCCCACGAGTGACGCAGGCGGATATGTCCCCGTTCATGAGCGAGAATAGTGGCATCGTTGGTTTCGTAGTCACTACGATTCATAACTATATAATGCATCCAGCTGAAAGGCGACAGCGCTGCGTTACCGGTCACGCAGATGATGGTGCCATCCTCCTGAGGATGCTGCTCGCTATGCTTGATTAGACGGATGATTCTGAACAACGACCAGAGGGTGTGAAACAGCGTGAGCGCCATACCTATTATAAATAGTATAGGCAAGACGATCTGCCATAAGGGCATTGCTGGTTGTTCGACTGCTGCTTCAGCCTGCCAGGCACCTACTGCCACGTTTGCTGTCCGTTGTATCGTCACCGTCTCGTGGATGGTAATCACACAGAGAGGAAGGACGTAGGAGGCAACAGCCGTCAACAGGAGCACCAGGCGGTTCACGTGGTGGAACGTCTCGCGGGCCAGCATCAGGCGGTAGAACATATAGAATACCGCGATGAGCACAGCCACCTTCAGGTCGTATGTCAGAAACTCAGTCATCATAGGTTTTACGATTTACTATTTTCTATCTCGGAGATGAGTTCACGAAGTTCTTCCACGGAGATTTTCTCTTCCTTGACGAAAGAGGAGACGGCCGAGAGATAAGAGTCGTTGAAGTAGTTCTTAATCACGCCAGCGATGGACTTGCGCCCATACTCTGCTTCCGTTATCAGCGGAAAGTACTGGTAGGTGTTGCCGAACTGCTTATGATCGAGGTATCCTTCTTTCTCCAGAATACGAACCATCGTGGAGAGCGTATTGAAGTGCGGACGAGGCTCGTCGTAGTACTCCAAGAGTTCCTTGACGAACATCGGACCGTGCGCCCAATACAGATCCATAATCTCCTTTTCCTTATTTGTCAGCTTTTTCATTGTTGTTTTGCTTTTAGTTCTTACAATCAAATATGCGTCGTTATCAATATCTGGGTGCAAAGTAACTAAAAGTTTTCGTTATATACAACTAAATGGATTAGTTATTAAACTAAATTAATTAGTTTAGTACGCATTTAACATATTTTCAGTTAGTAGTTGTCTAAGATCTGCTTTAGGCGTTTGAGGCGTTCCTCTTTCTTATTGCGGCGCCACTTCTTGGGGATGATGCGAGCCAGGAGGGGGAGCAGATTACCGCCGCTGCTGGGATCAGCGGCAGCCAGCTCAGCCTCGGTCTTGTTGATTTTCAGCTGTTTCTTCAGCGCCTCTGGCAGCACGTCGTGGGGCCCATGTCCGAAGACGACGACCTCGCGGACATTCAGCAGCTTGGAGATAAGGAACACGGTATCGCGCACTTCCGTAAGATTGATCATACGAGGTTCGTAGTTGACGTGCGAGAACGCCAGCGAACGGCAACTGTCAGACACGCAGAAATAGCCCAAGGAGTCTGTGGTCGTGTTGCCATCCTTGCTCACCACGTTGGCCCCAACCACAGGGATGAGTGTCTCCACATCGACCACCACAAGCCTCCGCTGGGCGGAAACCTGCGCAACAACTGCCAAAAAGAGGAGCAATAATATGCCTCGCATCATCTTCATCGCCTGCAAAATTAGGCATAAGCCCCCGCACAGCCAAATGTTTTCAGACTATTTAGTGATTATTCATACAACGAAAGATACCTTTATTTTCGTATATTTACGTAAACGTTTGCGAAGAAAACACTCCCAAAGCGATGGCCATTTCAGCAAAAAGTGCTAACTTTGCAGAAGATTCACCTATTTAATTTTTTTCTAACAATTAACAAAAAAGCATTATGACCAAACAAATGAAACGACTGGGCACATTGTGCCTCCTGCTGATGCTTGCGATAGTGAGCCGGGCAGACGGTTTCAAGGACTTCAGCGTCATCGTCAACAATCAGGATGGAACCCTATTGACGGCGGAGGAGCAAGTCCAAGGAACAGCGATTGATTTTTATGTGGACGCTGTCGATGGTGTTACCACCCGAGAGATTCCCGCAGACGGCACTGCCGCAGGCCACGTCAGTGGTAAGTTCCACAGCGAACATGGCTGTACAAACCTGCAAGTGCAAGCCTACGAAGCCTCGAACGTAAAGATCACGGTCGGACAGTGTACCTACAGTCCTGCCACCATCACCGTGACTGATGCCGCAGGCAATGTGGTAGCCACAAAGACGCCCAACGGCCCCGGCTGCTGGAAGAACGACAAGAACAATGCTGACGTGCTCTACTACACCGGCGAGGCAACAACCCTGACCATCACGGGTATGGACTATTGCCCCTTCGTGGCTGTCAGCGCCCTGACAGAGGAAGAGATTGCAGCCCTCAACGCAGAGTACACTCTCTCCTACTTCGACTACGACGGTACGACGCTCATCGGCACCCAGCTGGTCAAGGGTCAGGATCCCATCGGCGAGTTTGCCTTTGGTGCTGACGATGTCACCCAACTCGATGGCGGTGCCTTCCGAGGCTGGTTCGACAAGCCCGAAGGCGGCAAGAAATACAAGGTGGAAGACATCGTGGAGGGCGATATGTCGCTCTATGCCGTTGCCACAGCCATCGAGCACGCCTTCCCAGGCGTTTCTTATTCTTATAACCTGGCCGATCCCAACTTCGATCCTGCCGACCACGAGTGTATCGACATCATCGGCGACAAGGCCTACTACCACGATGCCTCTCACGGATGGGCATTCTACAACGACGAGAAGATCAACCTGACAGTTGCCGGCGATGCTACCATCACGATTGTCAACTGTCAGTATGGTAACGGCACGAACATCGCTGTCGTTGACACCAATACAGGCGAGACCATCGGTTCGCTGCCTGCCAAGTCGGATGCCGACGGCGGTGTGGCTTCCTTCGAATATGAGGGCGGACCTACTGTCCTCTCTTTAGTGATGGAGTCTGGCGGCGAGATGTATCTCCACAGCGTAGCCATCGCCAACAAGAGCGGTGAAAGCGGTGAGCACGAACCTGTCACCCTCGACAACGAGCCTGTCTCTGCATTCTTCGACTTCGGTCTTGGTATCGACGGTCAGAAGGCAGATTTCGGCGAGGCTAACGACTACTTCGTCACCAGCAAGGTGACCTACGGCAGCAACCTCTCTATCTACGGTGCCCGTCAGGATCAGACGCAGTTTATGCCTGAGACCCAGCAGAACGAGGAGGAAGGTGGTACGGCAGCCGACGAGAGCAACGCCATCCGTTTCATCATCCAGCCAAACCTCGGCCTGACCTTCACCCCGAAGAAAGTATCGCTGAAGACTACCCGCTTCGGTACTGACAACGGTCTGCTTGACTTCGCTTGGGAGAATCCCGACAAGACCACCGTGCTGCTGGCCCAGGCCGTGAAGCCTGAGCGCAACGACAACGTCAGCGAACTGTCTTACGACATCGAGGGTGCCACACCTGGTGAGGGTAAGTGCGCCCTGCTCATCAACCTCTATCATCTGCAGAGCGGCAAGCAGATCGGCTTCGGCGACATCCTCATCGAGGGTACGCTCAGCGGCACAGAGAAGGAAGTGCCCATCCTCGCCACTGTGACCATCAACGGTGAGGAGTTCAAGGCCGAGAAGATCTTCGACGATGCTTACGAGGCCACTGTGGAGCTCTCGAAGAAGGTGCCTATGATCAGTGAGACCAACCCCATCGAGGTTACTGCCAAGAAGGGTGAGGTAGGCACCATCACCTACGACGTCTTAAATACTACGGGTGGCGATCCTCGGACTGTCGTCATTGCACATATCCCGATGACCCTGGGCGAGACCGCTGTCGAGTATCTGCTGACCTTCGTACAGAAGCCCGACTTCAATCTGACTTACATCGACACCGACAAGCAGACGGTGCTCGGCATATATACCCGCGAGAAGGACGAAGTGATCGGCGAGTTCGACGTTGACTACAACAACGCTACCG
Organism: Prevotella sp.; assembly: GCA_017428805.1. Next base: position 26,902 of record JAFRQC010000028.1, read on the forward strand.
CTCCTGACGACATGAAGGTGCGCGGCTGGTTTAAGAAGACCGCTGGCGGCGAGAAGTGGACTGCTGAAGATGTCATCACCAGCGACATCACGCTCTACGCTGTCGCAACAGAGATCGAAGCACCCAGCACTTACAAGAAGTACGTCTTCGACCTCACCGACAAGCTCTTCGATCCCGCTGACCACGAGGCCTTCAATCCCTCCGGCAGCTTCTACTGGCACGATGCACAGCACGGCTGGGCCTTCAAGGGCGATGCAGAGAATAAGATCGACCTGCTCGTAGGTCCGAAGGCCATCGTATCGCTAACCCTCTGCCGCTACGGCAATGCCGGCGACATCATCATCACCGACGCCAACGGCCAGCAGATCGGTACGCTGCCCGGTAAGAACAATGAGGATGTGGATGCAGAGATCGTTGCCTTCAACTACGAGGGCGAAGGCGGCACCATCACTCTGAACCTCAGCACTGAAGGCGAGATGTATCTCCACGGCGTGAAGATCGTCAACACCAGCGAGACCAACTACGAGAGCCAGGGCCAGTGGTACTTCGTGAAGCCCGGCAGCGCAGAGAGCCTCCTCGAGGTGCTCGACATCGTTAACGGCGCCAATGCCGACAAGGACGCTGAGCGCTCATTCATCTTCGTGCCCAACGGCACCTACGACCTCGGCGAGACCGTGAAGACCGCCATCAGCGGACATAACATCTCCATCATCGGACAGTCGACGGAGAACACGATCATCGTGACGGCTCCCGACAAGAGCATCGAGGGTCTCGGCAGCGCCGATATGTTCAATGTCAGCGGAACGAACCTCTATCTGCAGGATCTCACGCTGCAGAACGCCCTCGACTACTATGGCGCCCTCGACAACAAGCAGGTGGGCGGACGTGCTGCCGTCATCAACGATGCCGGTAACCGTACCATCGGTAAGAACATCCGCATGCTCTCTTGCCAGGATACCTACTACAGCTCGAACGACAACATGCAGTCGTACTATGAGGACTGCGACATCCACGGTACCGTCGACTTCATCTGCGGTGGTGGCGATGTTCGCTTCCAGAACTCTACCCTCTCTCTGGAGCCTCGTCAGCTCGACCTTAAGGGCAGCCGTACCGTCGTCGCTCCTCGCGGAACGGTGAAGTTCGGCTATGTATTCGACAACTGTAAGGTCATCGACCTCGCAGC
>JAFRQC010000118.1 GCA_017428805.1 Prevotella sp.
GGAATATCTGGTGAAACAGGTGCTGGAAAACGCCAAGCCGCTGAAGAAGCGCCTGAAGACACTGCGCTACTCCGTGACGTGCAAGCTGGACAAGGATATGGATCTGACCAAGATTCCCCACCGCCGCACCATGACCCTGGCAGCCAGACTCGCAGGCTACGGACAGATTGTGTCGGCACTGATGGAGCACAAGGTCTTTGGCATCACGATGGCTGAGGACGTGCTGTTCAACAATGGCAAGATAACGACATCCAACGTGCGTATGGTCGAGATGAAACAGAAACTGACGGAGAAGCAGGTAAAGGCATTCCTGAAACACGATGGTATGATGAGTGCCAACGTGTACGACATGTTCTATGAAAAGGTACGCGACAAGGCAAAGGAACTGAAGAAGAAATACCGCAAGAAGCAGGAAACGGATATGCGATACATGGGGAGCTACACCACGGGCGGCAGGACGATCTATAAGGTGAGAATTGACAATTTGCAGGTACACATCGCCGACGGGTGCTGGCAGATCAAGATGTTAGACTATACGGAGGGCCAGAACAAGATGCACTTTGACTTCAGCGAGGTGAGGCCGGATCTGTTCCTGCTCTCCAAGGGCAACGCCAAGTTTTATGTAGACCGGCAAAAGTGGCCTAATGGCTATATCTCCATGCAGATGACCTATACATATAAGTAAGGTGTATAGATACGGGATTGACCATTATTTCCCTAAGAATTTCGTGTCGAGATAGGCTTGGAAGGCGTCTTTGTACATATCACCGATGGGGAGGTAGGTGTCGGCATCCATGATGACGCGGTTTTTGTTTACCTCCTGAATCATCGTGAGGTTGATGATGTAGGAGCGATGGATGCGCATGAAGTAGTCGGGCAGGCGCTCTTCCATCTTCTTCATCGACAGCAGGGTGATGATGGGCTTGGCCTCGCCCTGGATCCAGACCTTCAGGTATTCGCTCATGGCCTCGATGTAACGAATGTCGGGGATGCTGACTTTGACAATGCGGTAGTCGGTTTTGAGATAGAGCACATCGTCGGAGGTGCGGGGGTACGGGGGTGCGGTGGTGCGAGATATGTCTGAGCTTGGAGTATTCTCGTACCCCCGTACCTCCGTACCTTCGTACCCTCGTCTTTCTTTTAACCTGTTGGCAGCGCGCTGGAAATCCTGGAGGCCGAAGGGCTTCAGGAGGTAGTCGACGGCATTGACACGGAAGCCCTCGACGGCGTATTCGGAGTAGGCGGTGGTGAAGACGACAAGGGGCGGGGCAGCGAGCGACTTGACGAAGTCCATGCCGTTGAGGTCGGGCATGTTGATGTCGCAGAAGATGGCATCGACGGTGTCGTGTTCGAGGAAGGCACGGGCCTCCATCGCACTCTGGCACTGGGCAGCGAGTTCGAGGAACGGTACCTTACTGATATAGGCAACGAGTTGCTGGAGCGCTAAAGGCTCATCATCAATGGCGAGACAAGTAATCATATTTACGATTTACGGATTTTTGATTTACGATTTGAGGGGTAGGGAGAGTTCGACGGAGTAGGAGTCGGCATCGTTTTTGATGCGGAGGTCGTAGTCGCGACCATAGAGGAGGTTGAGGCGCTTGCGGATATTGGCGAGGCCGACACCGCCTTTTTCTTCATTGGGCTTTTCGCCCTTGGAGTTGCGACAGGTGAAGTGCATAGCGTCGTCGTGCTCGGAGACGCTGACCTCGATGAACGAGGGGTGCTGATAGCTGATGCCGTGCTTGAAGGCGTTCTCGATGAAGGTGATGAGAATCAGCGGGGGTATCTGACGGTCGGAGGTGGACTGGGGCAGATCGAGCGTGATCTTCACCTTGTTGGTGTAACGCAGCTGCATCAGCGTGACGTAGTGGCGGATAAAGTCGAGCTCACGGGAGAGGGGCACGCCCTGTTTGTTGCCTTCGTAGAGCACGAAGCGCATCATCTTCGACAGTTCGAGGATGGTGTCTTTCGCCTGCTCGGGGTTGATATCGACCAGGGCGTGGATGTTGTTGAGCGTGTTCATAAAAAAGTGGGGATTGATCTGATAGCGCAGGTATTCGAGCTGCTGCGCCAGGTTCTCACGCTCGAGCTTCTCCAGTCGCTTGCGGTCGTCGCTGCTGCGGAAATAGCTCTTGATGCCGAGGTTGGCTCCAAACATCAGGATGAGCACGATGATGGCCAGGATGTCGCGCTCGCCGATGATGGGCGGCGGTGCATCGTGGTGACGCATCTGCGGACGGGGCCCGTCGAACGGCGGGAGCTCACCATCGATAGCGCGCGGAAGCTCGCCATCGAGTGCGCGCGGCGGCTCATTGAAGTGCGGCTGCCGGTGTCTGTCAGTCTGTTCCATCGGCGGCTTGTGGCCCAGTGGTCTCTTGAAGTCCGGGCGGCTGTTGTATTGATAGAGCATAAAAGCCGCGATGACGACGACCAGGGTGGAGACATAGAGGACACGTTTCCGCTGATGCACCAGCAGTGGTGCCAGAAGGAAGTTGTGGATGAGGAACAGCACGAGATAGATGGCGAACCTGCGCCACACGATGAACACCTCCGTCCAGTTGAACGTGGCGTCGGAGTCGCTGATGGTGCGGATATAGAGGCTCAGGAGCGGGGTGGCAAAGAGCAGACCCCACACGACCAAGTAAACGAGATTCTCCTGTCGCGACTGTTTCATCCAATACATTCTAACCATACTTAATAACGTAAGAATCAGAAAAATATTGTGGTTTAGCGTCCATCGTTTGTTAAAGTCACTATGTCGACAACATTCACCTTTCCGTCCCCATTGATGTCGGCTTTCTTTATGTCATCTTCATCCGACGATGGGTTCATAATGGTGTTGATGATGAATGTATAGAGGCTGGTGGCTTGTTCGTCGGAAACCGAGAAGTACATCTTGCTTAGCTTCGAAAGGGTGAACATCTGCGAGCCTGCTGTCAGCGTGGTCTCATCGATAGTCAGCGTCAGAGACTCCTCCACAGGAACGGAAACCTTCGCTCCGTCCGTCGTCTCAAAGACCAGGTAGGCATAGTCATCAGCCTGCATCGTCAGTGCTCCCACCAACAATGTCAGTAATAAAATGATCTTTTTCATATATCAACGGCTTATCGCATTACCATCTTCTTTCCGTCTTTGATGACGATGCCTTTAGCAGAATTGCTGACGCGCTGTCCTGCGAGGTTATATATAGGTGTAGATTTGTTTGTCTGTGACTTCACCGCTTCGATGCCTGTGGTCTCGTTGATGGTGCCGCTGCCGCTCAGTGATGAGTACGTCAGTGTGTAGCCGTTTTTGTTGATTGTGCCGTTGTTCACCAGTGTCGATACGGTAGCATTGCCCGTCAGGTTCCATACAGCTCCTGCGTTTACTGTGACGTTGGCGGTATAGCCGCTATCATACTTTACGATGCCATCATACGAACCATTGGCAAGGATGAGTTTACCCGTGGCGCCGGTGGTGCTCCACTGCGAATCTTCCATTACGTACATCAGGATGCCAGAGGGAACGGTGACGGTGCAGTTGTCGAGGGTGCAGGTGGCAGTGACGCAGGTGGCGACTTCCAAAAGCGGTGCGCTGCTGTCGGTCATCGTCAGCGAGGTGCCGGTGATGGTCATCACGGGGTTCACGCCGCTGGCATCGCCAGAGCCGCTCTGCATCATCAGTAGACCGCGTTCCGAGGAGCCGCTGGTCATCGTGCAGTTGATCATCGAGATACTGTTGTCGCCCTCGATGACGGCTATTTCACCCTTGGACGACGTGCCGACGAGGTCTGTTGCCGACATGACTCCTGTAGAATAGATGACAGCCGACTTCGCACCGTTGGCCGTTGCCTTGCCGCCATTGACGGTGACAGTACCGCCGCCACGGTCGGTAGCGATAGTCGATGAGGTGGCTTCGTTGGTGGTGATATCGACATTCGATGCATTAATGATGCCGCCGTAGGTGGCATGCAGGCCGCGCGAAACGCTGTTGTTGTTCACGATGGTGATTCCGTCAATCTCGACGGTGGCACCATTCGTGGCAATCACGGCATTGGCACCTTGTGAATTGGAGGCCACTGTACAATTGTTGATAATAATCTTCGCGTCGCTGGCAGCTGTTGTACTGCTGTAGTCTGTTGAACTAGCTGCACCGGCATAGATGCTGGAGTTGTTGCCGTAGAAACTGCTGTTGTCGCCATTGCTGCCGTCACCCGTCTTGGTGATGTTGCAGCCCGTCATCGTGAGTGTGCCGCCTGATACTTGAACAGCGTTATAATACTGCGTTGAACAATCGACATCCTCAGTCAGTGTGTTCGTGCCGTTGGAATACTGCTTCGTAGCACCCTGCGGATACTTTGGAGAACTGTCGCTGGGAGGCTGGGCGTTCATACCGATGGCTGTTGCCATCAAAACTGTTGCTGTAAGTAAAAACTTCTTCATAAACGTAGTTGTTTTGTTGTTAATAATGAATATTTGTGTCCAATCCCAAGGTAGGTAGATTCTGCCTTAGGATTGTTTTATTGCGAATTAGTGACCGCCTGGCCAGCCACCTCCACCGGGGCCAAAGCCACCACCTTGGTTACCACCGGTGTAAGCCGAGATGTTGACACTGGAACCGCCAGTGACTGTGGCATCGATATAGCCTGCGCCGCCGAAGATTTCGGTACCGCTACTGACGGTGACACCGCTCAGAATAGTGGGCTGTGAGGCACTACTAATGACCATTGTGCTGCCACCGCTGGATGGGGTCTGGAAGGCGAAGGTCTCGCTGCCTACAGTCATCGCGTACCATGTGTTCTTGCTCCACGATGAAGCCTGATAGCACGACTGCGTGAGGCTGGCACCGCTCTCCAGTCCGCCAATGACTACGATGGTGCCACCAGCGACGTAAAGCTGCTTCCGCTCCTCGCTGTTGGCATCGATGGCCACCTCGGGCGATGTGGTGCCGATGGCATAGATGAGTCCGCCTTTGATGTAGCAGTTGCCGTTGGCGTCGATGCCGTCATTGCCGGTGGAGCGGGCATAGACTGCGCCGCCGCTGATGGTCAGGTCGCCAGCAGTACTCAGGCTCTTGGTATCATCGTTGTACGACGAGTTGATGGCATCATCAGTTGCATTCACGGTCACCTGTCCGCCTGTGATATTGATATTGGTCTTACTCTCGATGCCCTCGCCGCCGGCACCTGTGGTGGTGACGCTGATGATGGCATTGTCGCTGACAGTGATGGCACCGTCAACCTTGATACCTTTGGGCGATGACTTATAGTCGCTGTCGTAGCGGTCGAGCTGGCTCGACGAGCTGACTGTAGAGATGGTGCCGCTCGACGATGCCACAACGGCATTGCCGCTGGTATTGATGGTCGTAGTACCACCTATTGCGGTAAACGCTCCGTCAACGCTGATACCCTTGCCACCGGCACCCGTGCTGGTCAGATTCTGTGTGCCGCCGCTAATGGTCATATTGCCGTCGGCACTGAGGCAGCTCGATGCCTTGGTCTTATTGTCGTCGCTGTCCCATGCGCCGCCACCAGTGGTCTTTACGGTGATGTCGCCGTCGCTGATCTTCATGTCGCCATCGGCCTTGATGCCCTTGGCAGCTGCGGCTGTCACAGTGATGTTCAGCGTACCACCCTCCAGATAGACGTTTCCACTGTCCTCGTCATCATGATCGGCGGTCTCACCCGTCGAGGTGTCGCCGCCCAGGTCGCACTGTATGCCGTCGTCACCCACGCCGCTGATGGAAACGGTACCACTCTTCATCAGGAAGTACTCCTCGCAGTTGATACCGTCGCCCACAGCCTTGGTGATGTTCAGCGTCAGGTTCTTCACGCTGATGTAGTCTCCGCTCTTGATGGCGTGCTTCGTGTTGCCAGCCACGTTCAGCGTGCCCTTACCCTGCAACTGCAACTGACCCTTCGAGTAGATGCAGGCCTTCTGTGAGCCGTCGCTACCGTCAGTCAGCGTATTCTCCGTGCCGCTCTTGGCGCTGAGCTGTATGCGTTTCGAGTTGGTGATGTTGATGGCCGCACCCGAGGGGTTCGTCATCGTCAGTCCTGCCAGCGATATGCTGCACTTGTACGAGCCGTCGAGTGTCAGCGAGCCGTCTGCCGTCGAACCGCTGAGCACGTAGGTGATCTCATCGCCATCCACCGCGTCGGTATTGCTCTGCGTGATGGTGACATGTGCGCCGCTGACCTCTGCCGTGACGTAGCTGGAGACGTTATCGGCCATCGTCACCGTAGCAGTCGAGCCGTTATATGTGATGTTTACGGTGTTGTCTTCAGCATCCGACGTGCTGCTGACTACCACCATACTCGTAATGTCGCTGATTGTGAACACGTCGTTACCCACGGTCAGCGTGGTGCCGCCAGTAAAAGAGGCTGGCGAATTGGCTGTCACCTGCGACGCCTGATACTCTTTGGTGCCGCTGCTGGTTGTAATCTTCAGCGTCTGCCCTGCCGCTGCTATCGTCAGCACGAGGACTATCACGGAAAATAATATGCGTTTCATCTCATTATGATTTTATAAGTCTTGCTATTCGTCTTTACAATATACACACCCTTTTTCATCTGCGCCTTCGTCACCTTATGGCCTTGCAGGTCGTAGATATCTGCGGCTTCGTCTATCGTCGCACTGCTGATTTCCTGAATACCTGTAGTCTCACTTTGCGTCGAGAAGTACATCTTGCTCAGGTCGGCCAGCTCAAATGTCTCGTTGCCGATGACGAGCGTCGAGTTGTCCAGGTTAATCGTCACAGGCAGCGACGACACACTCACGGAGACCTTTGCCCCGTCCGTTGTTTCAAACGTCAGGTAGGTGTAGTTATCATCCGCCTGCACGGCCAATACGCCACCCACCAGCGTCATTAATAATAAAACAATCTTCTTCATCTATCTTATAATTTTTTAATTTTATAATCTTGTAATTTTTCAAGGTGCAAAGGTAATATAAAAATAAGGTGTTCGCCAAATTCATTCAACGAACACCCTAATTTATTCAGTAAAAATATCGTTAGGCAATGTGTTTACTTGTGTACACAACGCCTGTCAAGTTCTTAACCGATAGTCATTCACTATCGGAGCCGGAGGCGGTTTCTTGCCCTTTGAATATGTTGTTCATGACGACGGCACATGAGGCATCGCCAGTAATCGACATGACTGTGCGGCCGATGTCCACAATGCGGTCTACTCCAGCCACGATGGCCACGCACTCCACAGGAATTTGCGCTGAAGCAAATACCATCGCCATCAAAGCCAGCGCTCCGCCAGGAATACCTGGTGTGCCGATAGAGGCGACCGTTGAGGCAAAGGCGATGGCAAAATACTGATGCATCGTCAGGTCGATGCCACAGCAGGCTGCCATGAAGACAGAAGCCACACCGAGGTAGATAGCCACACCATCCATGTTGATCGTCGCACCTAATGACAGCACAAAGTTACCTATATCCTTGCGGACACCCATCTTCTCAGTACATTTCATCGTGTAGGGCAGGGTGGCGACAGGCCTCCCAGCAGATAGACCAGCGAGGCATAGACGCATACCGCATGGATGCAGAAACAGAAATAGGCCAGGGCGATAAGTGCTGCATAGGAGCCTAAAACTGTGGGACCATTGACCACCACAACAGGCGTCAGCATGCAGAATACGCCATACGGTGCAAGGGCCATGATATACGATAGTATTTTCGCTACGACGGCATTGAAACTGAGCGTGACCTTTCGTGCAGGCTCTCCAGCCTCACCAGAATGAACCATCGCCACACCAAAGAATAGGGCAATCACAATGACCTGAATCATCGTCATATTGCTCAACGGGGCCATGATGTTGTCAGGAAACATGTTGACGATCTGTTTCATGATGGTGATGTCAGGAACCTCTATTTCAGGTGCGCTACTGCCTGTCTCCACATGGATGAGGGGAAGAAAACCTTTCACCATTGTGGATAGTACTAGTCCGAGTGTGACAGCAATCACCGTTGTAAAATTGCCAAGACCAGTGCTATGGCTATCTGTGATGTCAGCGATAGTTTTTTCATCATGATTATGTCTTTAAGTCTTTATTTTGTGACAAAGGTACGAATAAGCGCTCGAAAACCCAAATATTTTAGCGATTATGTTTAAAGGGTGCCGTAAAGTTCTGTCAACCGCCTTGCCGCAGTCATGTCGTCATAACGCTCTTTTGCTAAAGTCAATGCATGATGTTGGTATTCGTCAGACTGGTACTTGGCCACTGGTGCCTCTTTGATCATCAACCTCCATAGAACGCTTTGCGGAATCCGGGGTTTAGTATAGAAGGGATAGAGCCGGATTCAGAGCGTCCCGCCGAATGACGCTGAGATTGGAGCCTTGAAAAGGTGATTCTGCTATCTGTAAAAGGAGACTTTAATGCCTTTAAAAGGAGACTTTAATGCCTTCTAAAGTTTGTTCTTCGACGTGGAACGTTTGTTCTACGTCGAAGAACGCTGATTCCACGTCGAGGATTATTTGTTCGTTGACATAGTAAGAAAGTTTTAGAAGTACCCGTGCGTTAAATCACCCAGGTCTTGTCGCCATGACTATAAACGTCCCGTCATAGCATCTTCCCCTCATATTGTTCCCCTTTATTAAGGGGTAATATGATGGGGAAAAGATGCTTACTCTGACCCGCCAAAAAGAAAGCCCCACCGCCCTATCGGGTAGTGAGGCTGATAAAAGTATATGCTTGTCTCTATTTCACGATGACCTTTTCTGTCAGTTCCTCCTTACCGATGGTGGCCTTGACGATATAGATGCCCTTAGGCCATCCTATAGTGGAAATAATCTCGGAACGACTGGTCGGAGACTGGGTATTCATCACCCTGCCTGTTGCAGCATTGATTATCTCAATCGTCCAGGGCTGATCAGGAGTGAAGTCCTTTGACGCATCGCCATCCTGAACCAACGTAACGGTGATATTACTTGCTCCACTAAAGACGTTCATACTATATGAACTCGATGGGTATGCATATAGCACAAATTGATCCGCACCTTTACTCACATTCAATATTTTGTTTTCTTATAATTCATCGAAGAAATGCTTTTAGAACCTCGCTCATCATCGGTAAAGCTTTTTAATACTCACTCTGCTTTTTCGATTTTAGTTAGATAAACAAAATAATATGAATGTCCCCCTAAAAGCAGAAAATGTAGTGACTCTCGTTCCTCATCGGTCATCTCAACTACTCTTCCAGAGAATGAAAGCTTTATCCCCTCTTCATTAAACTCCTCAGGAAGATTCAAGGGATAATATGTGTCAACATGATCAATAGGTTTGGATTGACGAATATACCATCCATGACTTAATTCATAGCGCAAATAGCCTGTGTAGTCATTCTCAGGGAGGGATTGTAGGCTGTCTTCAAATAGAGCCAATTTGTTGTCCACAAGAACACTCAAATCATCATCATTGCTGCATGCGCTGGACAATCCAAGTGCCAGCAGCATGCTCATCATAATTGTTGCCTTTTTCATACTCGTTCTTTTTTAGTTTAATACGTTTTTTATTTGAGACTATCTAAACAGTCTTCTATCTACTAAATCCATAGAGGGTGAAAAACTTGCATGAGGGGACAGACAATTAACACATCTTAACCAATACAGTAAGAATACTGACCGATTCTCTACATAAATGCTGATTACTTTAAATTGAAGCGCAGGCCAAAGCTGAGGTTGAAGTTAAGAGGATGATCCTGATAAATGGTGGAGATGGAGCTGCCGTCGGGGAAGTAGTAGCCTAAACCAGGCTCGGCGTAGAAACTAAAGAAGTCTGTCAGTTTGTACTCAGCTCCTGCTGATCCGTTTAACGAGAACTGCCAGTGATAGGTGTCCAGACTCTTTTCTATCATACCTCCCGCCAAGACATAAAGACCAAAGCGGCGATTCTTCCATAGATCATAACTGATATTTAAAGGCAGACCTATGTAGTTCATATGTTGCTCTGAAACGGTGGCCTTGCCATATATCGTTGTAGTGATGTCAGATGAGAGGCGGGTGTATGTCAATCCGCTCTCTACGCTCCAACAGTCATTAATCCGATATCGCAATGATACGCCAAAGCGTACAGGTTGACGGTGGTGGACATGACAGTTAAACATTGAATCTTCGACAATAACATCGTCAGGATTTCCTTGCTGGCTGAAAACTCCTGTCTGGCTGCCAGACATTGTACTTGACATATATACTTTAGCAGTCAGGCGGTTGTCTAAGTTCTTTCGTTGATTTAGGTCGGAGGGATAGATGACAGGGAAAGTCTTATCTGCAGGCTTCGCTTTCTTCTCTTCAACGGGTTGGGGCTGTTCCTTTTCATTGGTTACGGTAGTCGCGATAGCCTTGGCTGTATCAGGGGTTGCCTCAGAGATGGGGCTGGCGGCTTCTGATTCCAAAACGGGCGTTGATGTCATATTGGGCGTATGTGCTGACTTTGCGAGAATCACGGGGACAGGTTCTTTGCTGAGCAAAGCGGCAGAGTCGAGCGCATGATTCTTGTCCTGCGGCTGATTACTGACAGATACCGTTGTTTGCTGTATCGGCTCAGCATCGTTACGCATGAGACTCCAATAGCCCACGCCGGCAATCAGCAGAACAACAGCAGCCGCGGCCATGCGCCGCAGCCAGAGCAGCCGGGCCTTGTGAGCCTTATTGGCAGCCACCGCCTGGTCTATCTCATCCCACGACACCTCTGGGACAGGCCACTCGTAGTCTGTCATCTTCTGTCGCAGATCGTTTATCCATTGTTCGTTCATCGTCGCGGGTTATTATTGTTGTTATACTTCCTGATCATTTGGGCCAGCATGCTTTTCGCCCTGAGCAGCTGCGAGGCCGAACTGTCTTTCTTAATGCCGAGCAGAGTGGCTATTTCCTGATGGTTCTTGCCTTCGAACACATAGAGGTTCAGCACCGTGCGGTAACCTGTTGGCAGGCGGTTCAGCATCTGGCGGATGATATCGGGCGGAATGTCTCTGACGGACGGGTCGTCTTCGGAGTCATCAATGACGTCGTAGTCAGGTTGCAGCAATTCGTACTGAACCTTTGTCCGCAAGAACTTCAGCGACTCATTGACCGCTATCCTCACGACCCACGCCTCCAAGGAGCCATTCCCACGATACTTGAAATCGGTGATGTGGGAGAAGATGTGTACGAGTGCATTCTGAATCACATCCTTCACGTCTTCCTCATCAGCGATGTATCGCACACAGACGCCGGCAAGGCTTCCTCCATAACGGGTATAGAACTCCCTGGCCGCAGTCTTGTCACCTTCCTGCAGCCGCTTCACCAAGCGTTGTTCCTCATTACCAATAAAAGACACGTGTGGCATTTCTGCACTATTCTCTATCTAATAAATGCAGTAATACCAAAAAACTTGCATGGCCCCGCAAAGAATTAACACAGTTTAA
>JAFRQC010000178.1 GCA_017428805.1 Prevotella sp.
ATTATCGTGAAAAGTAACCTGCCATGGAGAAGATCAAGTGTACCATAGAGCGTATCACGTTCCAGAATCCTGAGAATGGCTATTCCGTCCTTCAGACCACCATCAAGGGCTACAGGGAGGAACAGACTGTTGTCGGCATCTTCCACGAGGTGACAGTGGGTGCTGTCCTTACCGTAGAGGGGAACTGGCGCGTTGACAAACGTTATGGCAGGCAGTTCGCGGCTGAAAAATGGACTGAGGAACTCCCGGCAGACATCATAGGCATTGAAAAGTACTTGGGCAGCGGACTGGTGAAGGGCATTGGCCCAAAGATGGCCAAGCTGATAGTGAAGCACTTCGGGCTGGAAACCTTTGAGGTCATCGAGAACGATGCCGACCGTCTGCTTGAAGTTCCCGGCATCGGCAAGGGTAGGGTAGGCAAGATTCGCGATAGTTGGGAGAAACAGAAGGACGTGAAGGATATCATGGTGTTCCTGCAGGGACATGGTGTTAGCTCCACCTATGCGGCCAAGATATACAAGCAGTACGGTAAGGAGAGCATCGAGAAGGTGCAGGACAATCCCTACTGTCTGGCTGATGACATCTGGGGCATCGGCTTCAAAACTGCTGATTCCATCGCAGAAAAATTGGGCTACGAGAAGAACGACCCTCGCCGCTGTCGTAGCGGAATCCTCTATACGCTGGGCAAGCTATCGGAGGACGGCCACTGCTATGCTGAGCGCGAACAGTTGGTGAAGTCGGCCAAGGAGCTTCTTCAGGCCGAGGAGGAACCGATTACGCAAGCCCTTGACCAGATGATAGCCAGTGAGGACCTGATGCTCGACGACGAAGCCATCTTCCTGCCTCCGTTCTATTATGCAGAGGTGGGCGTGGCCAACAAACTGCGTCGGCTGATCGAAACGCCGATGGGTAACATCTTCGATAGTAGCGGAGCCATCAGCAACGATGTGGGCCGACAGGGACAGATAGAGTATGACGACGTGCAACTCTCAGCCATCCGCAAGGCCATCGGTTCGAAAGTGATGGTGCTGACGGGCGGTCCAGGCACTGGCAAGACCACCACGACGCTGGGTATCATCGCCTCGTTCGAGACCCTCGGTCAGCGCATATTGCTGGCAGCTCCCACTGGTCGTGCCGCCAAGCGCATGAGTGAGGCTACTGGTAAGGAGGCCAAGACCATCCACCGCCTGCTGGAGTTCAATCCTGCCGAGGGCTACGGACGCAACGATGAGAACCCGTTGGACGGCGACCTCTTGATAGTAGACGAGTCCTCAATGATTGACATTATACTGATGAACTCGCTGCTGAAGGCCGTGCCGCTCTCGATGCGCCTGATACTCGTTGGTGACATCGACCAGCTGCCCAGTGTGGGAGCAGGCAACGTGCTTCGCGACATCATCGACTCTGGCGCAGTACCAGTCATCCGACTGACGCGCATCTTCCGTCAGGCGCAGTCAAGCCGTATAGTCACTAATGCCCACAAGATTAACCAGGGCACCTTCCCCGATATCAGCAACGGGCGCACTTCCGACTTCTTCTTTATTAAGGAGGAAGACCCCGAGCGTGCGGCGCAAGAAATCGTGAACATCGTCCGCAACCGCATTCCCAAGGCTTACCACGTCAGCACCAACGATATCCAGGTGCTGGCCCCGATGCAGCGCAGTGTGGTGGGAGCCACGAACCTGAATATCGCACTTCAGGAGGCCATTAACTCTGTGGGTGACAGCCTTTCGCGTGGTGGATTCAAGTACCGTCGGGGCGATCGCGTGATGCAGATACGTAACAACTACGACAAGGACGTGTTCAACGGCGACATCGGTACGGTGGAGCACGTTGATACGGAAGAGCGGACGCTGACCGTCTCATTCGATGGCCACAGCATCGAGTACGAGGACTCGGAACTCGACGAGCTCACGCTGGCCTACGCCACCACCATCCACAAGTCGCAAGGCTCGGAATACCCCGTCGTGGTCATGCCCCTGCTGATGACCCATTTTGTGATGCTCCAGCGCAACCTCGTCTATACCGGCATCACCCGTGCTAAGAAACTCTGCATCATCGTCGGCACCACGAAGGCCCTGGCCTACGCCATCCATAACATGGTGGTGCTGAAGCGTAACACGAGACTGAAGGAGCGGCTAATAGATAAATCAAACAAGCAATATGAATAGAAAAGACATTGAAACATTCGTAGAGATTCAGAACCGTTTGCATACATATAGCAAGAATGTCCTGACCACATTAGCCAAGGAATACCCCGAATGTGGAATCAGCGATATTGCCAGGGTAATAGGTCTTGATGTGATTGGCGATTATCTGCAACTCACCTATTCGAGTTTTCCATGTGTGTTACCCCTATATATTCCCCTCCAGTACGTTGAGACAGAAGACGTGGAAGGTTTCTGCAAAGCTCATGCTGAGAAGGTAAGGAAAGAGGGTAAGATGCTGAGTCAAGGAGAGTTTATTGAAAAGGCGTATCATAACCAGTGGATGAGATTTTATGAACTCTTTGATGTTCAAATGA
>JAFRQC010000179.1 GCA_017428805.1 Prevotella sp.
GAAGAGTTCACGGAACGAACTCATTCCTTCTGGAACAAACTCACCGAGCTTTTCGCGAACCTCCTGCATAAAGGTTCTGACGAGAACGGTTTCCGTCTTTCGGCCAACGAAGAAATAGAGCCCGGGAGCGTCTTCCTGCGTCTCGCTTATCAGTTTATATACCAGGCTTGTCTTGCCCACACGCCTTCTGCCTGTGAGTACAACAAATCGGGAATAATCGTTGTACGCCTGACGCTGCAATTCCCTAAGCTCGGTCATTTCGCGCACTCTATCATAGAACTTCTTCATATAATTTTACGGCTATAAATTTTACGACCATAACATTTCTGGTGCAAAGTTAAAAAGAATATTTGAATTTTGCAAGTATTTCACAAAAATAATAAGGAAAAAACACATCCCCCTCGCAGCACAATGACTGCGAGGGGGATTGACTGACTGACGGATGTCACCCTCTGTGAGCGCGCTATTGTCAGCGCGAGGGAAATACAACCTTCAGGCCGCTGATGGCGTTTACACCATTGCCGAAGAGGTTTGATGGCTTGGCGTTGTCGTCGATTTCCTGTTGGTCAGCGGTAATGACCATGCCACGTTTGTTGACTTTGACCTTGCCCAGCAGCTTGAAGTTAGGCTTGAACTTGCCCTGCGACTGTGCCACAAAGTAGTCGCGGATGCTACCGCAGCTGTTGCTGTTGTATTCATACTTGAAATCTTCCTTGGCCATATAGTCTTGGATAAGCGCCTGATTTGTGTCAACCGAAGAGGGCTCTTAATAGGAGGCTGTGCAGGGGATGCCGGCGGCGATGACACGGTCGCGGATGGCATCGAGTTGTTCGTGGGTGGCCTTGAGAAGACCCTGGGTGGGTGTCTCGCGGTCGATGGTGTAGATCATCACCTGCTGGGGCTTGATGGCTTTGACGGCCTCAAGCCAGGGACCGACATACTCCTCCCCCGTGTTATCTACTGACTCCTGACTCCTGACTCCTGTCTCCTGACTCCAGACCTCCCCCCTCATAAACATCGTCTGGATGATGATATGCCCATTAAAGGCTTTCATACGGTCGATGATCTTTTCTACGTCGTAGGTGCCGTTGGGATGGTCCACCTTATTTATATATATAGGATTGACGGTGTCGAGTTTCAGGATGTTGTTGTCCACCCGCATCAGGGCATCGTGGACGGCCTGGCGGTGGATCATCGTGGAATTGCTCAATACGGAGACTTTCGCCTTCGGACAGTACTGGTCACGCAGGCGGATCGTATCGTCGATGATCTCTGGGAAGTGGGGATGACAGGTGGGCTCACCGTTGCCTGCAAAGGTCAGTACGTCGGGCAACTGGCCCTCGGCGGCCATCTGCTGCAGCTTCTCTTCCAGCTTGGCAGCCACCTCTTCGCGTGTGGGGAAGGGCAGGGTAGGACGGTGGTCTTCGTTGAAACCGCACTCGCAGTAGATGCAGTCGAAAGAACACACTTTGCCGTCGGCAGGCAGCAAGTTGATACCTAAAGAAATGCCCAGACGGCGACTGTGAACAGGGCCAAAGACGGGCGAAGGATAAATAATTGTACTCATACGGGGTGCAAAATTACATTAAATTTTTTGGTGTTGCAAAAAAATTAGTGTAATTTTGCACCCGAATTCAAAAGATTACGTACGTAAACCTACATGAAAAGACGACGTGAGAAGACTGGCCGCCGGCAGGGTGTGCAGTTGGTGACCTTATGTATCAGTACAGCGATGGTGCTTGTGCTGCTGGGTTTGGTGGTGTTCTCTGTGCAGACATCGCGCAACCTGTCGCAGTGGGTCAAGGAGAATCTGACGGTGACGGTCGTGCTTAACGACGAGGTCAGCGTGGGCGATGCCAAGCAGTTCCAGCAGGACCTCATCCATCGCCCGTTCTCGAAGGACATCCACTACATCAGTCGTGAACAGGCCCTGAAGGAACAGACAGAGGCGATGGGTTCCGATCCTTCGGAGTTCCTCGGCATGAACCCGTTCCCGGCGACGCTTGAACTGCAGTTGCACTCCGACTATGCCAATGCCGACTCGCTGGTGTGGATCAGTGAGGAACTCAGGAAGAATCCTAAGGTGACAGACGTGGCCTATCAGGTGGACCTGATGGACAGCGTGAACCGTAACCTCGCCAAGTTGAACATTTTGTTGCTGGTGCTGGCTGTGCTGCTGACGTTCATCTCGTTCTCGCTCATCAACAACACGGTAAGACTGAGTGTCTATTCGCGCCGTTTCCTCATTCACACGATGAAACTGGTGGGTGCCTCGTGGGGATTCATCCGCCGGCCGTTTATGAAGCAGGGACTGCTTGTGGGAATCCTTGCTGCCCTGATTGCCATTATCGTGTTGGGAAGTGGTGTCTATGGGCTCTACTATTACGAGCCGGGCATCCAACTTATCATCACCTGGCGCGAACTGGTCATCACGGGATTGGCTGTGTTGGTGTTCGGACTGGTCATCACGCTGACGTGTTCCTACATCTCCGTGAACCGTTTCCTCCGCATGCCCCCAGGCGAGTTGTATAAGATATAAGGAGACAGGAGTCAGGAGTCAGGAGAAAGGAGTAAAGGAGTAAAGGAGTAAGGAGAGAAGGAGTAAAGGAGTAATTACATTAGATATATATGGATAAGAGAAATTTTGCATTTGATAAGACGAACTTCATCCTGCTGGGTGTAGGCATGGCAGTGGTGATTGTTGGTTTTCTGCTGATGGCGGGTCCGGCTTCTACGGACACAGCCTATGAGCCTGACATCTTCAGTGCACGTCGCATCAAGGTGGCCCCGGTAGTATGCCTCCTGGGCTTTGTGTCAATGATCTATGCGGTCATCCGAAAGCCAAAAGGAGAGAAGGAGTAAAGGAGTCAGGAGTAAAGGAGAGAAGGAGTAAGTAAAAGATGGATTGGATAGAAGCTTTGATCCTGGGCATTATACAGGGTCTTACAGAGTATCTTCCTGTGAGCAGTAGCGGTCACCTGGCTATCGGTCAGGCACTCTTCGGCATGCAGGATGGTGAGGAGAACCTCATGTTTACTGTGGCAGTACACGTGGCTACGATATTATCGACACTGGTCGTTCTTTGGAAGGAGATCAGCTGGATCGTGAAAGGGGTGTTTAAGTTTGAAATGAACGCAGAGACGAAGTATTTCCTGAACATCGTGGTGTCGATGATTCCTGTCGGCATCGTGGGCCTGTTTTTCAAGGATGAGGTGGAGGAAGTCTTCGGCTCAGGCCTGTTGATCGTGGGATGTTGCCTGCTGTTGACGGCTGCCCTGTTGATCTTCTCGTATTTTGCCCGTCCGCGTCAGAAGGAGCATATCTCATGGAAAGACGCCTTCGTGATTGGTATTGCACAGGCTTGTGCCGTGCTGCCTGGTCTGTCGCGCTCTGGCTCTACCATTGCCACGGGACTGATGCTGGGTAATAAGAAAGAGAAGTTGGCGCAGTTCTCGTTCCTTATGGTGATACCACCCATTCTGGGAGAGGCCCTGCTCGACGTGATGAAGGCGATGAAGGGTGAGGCTGTGATGGGCAGCATCGGCACCGTACCTCTGCTGGTTGGTTTCGTGGCTGCGTTCCTCTCAGGCTGTCTGGCTTGTAAGTGGATGATAGACATCGTGAAGCGTGGCAAACTGATCTATTTCGGTATCTATTGTGCCATCATCGGTGCCGCAACGATTCTCCTGAGTTTGTAAATAGTATGAACTTCAACGAGGGAGCCCATATCTGTATTAACAAGCCCTATCGCATGACGAGCTTTGGGGCACTGGCTCATATCCGCTATCTGGTGTCGAAACGGCTCCATGTGAAACGGGTGAAGATGGGACATGCCGGAACCCTCGACCCTTTGGCAACTGGTGTGCTGATCCTCTGCACGGGGAAGGCCACCAAACAGATTGAGGCGCTGCAACTCCATACGAAGGAGTACACTGCCACCCTGCAGTTAGGGGCCACGACGCCCAGTTACGATATGGAACACGAGGTGGACAACACCTATCCGACGGAACATATCACCCGTGAACTGATCCTTGAGACGCTGCCACGTTTTGTCGGTGATATCATGCAGGTGCCTCCCGTTTTCTCTGCGTGTATGGTGGCTGGTGACAGGGCTTATGACCTCGCCCGTAAGGGAAAGGAAGTGGAACTTGCAGCGAAGCCTGTGCGTATCGATGAACTTGAGCTCACGGATTTCAATCCTTCGACGATGCAGATGTCCATCCGTGTGGTCTGTGGCAAAGGTACGTATATCCGTTCGCTGGCACGAGATATCGGTCAGGCTTTGGGTAGCGGTGCTTACCTGACAGCGCTCTGTCGCACCCGTGTTGGTGATGTCCGCATTGAGGACTGCCTCACATTCGATGACTTTCCTGCTTGGCTCGCTGCCCAGGAAATAGAACAGTAATCATAAAGTTCAAAGTTTAAAGTTCAAAGTTCAAAAATATAATGAAGTTATCACAGTTTAAGTTTAAGCTCCCTGAGGAGCTGGTCGCCCTGGAGCCCACCGCCCATCGCGACGAGTGCCGGCTGATGGTTCTCCACCGCAAGAGTGGCAAGATCGAGATGACCAAGCAGGATGAGGAAGGTAACGACCTGAAAGACGAAGAGGGTAATCCTGTCTATCTCGATTTCCGCAACATCCTCGACTATTTCGATGAGGAAGACACCTTTATTTTCAACGATACGAAGGTGTTCCCCGCACGTCTCTATGGTACGAAGGAGAAGACCGATGCGAAGATCGAGGTGTTCCTGTTGCGTGAGCTGAACCGTGACCTCCGTCTCTGGGATGTGCTCGTGGAGCCTGCCCGTAAGATCCGTATCGGCAATAAGCTCTTCTTCGAGGATGATGGTCCGATGGTGGCAGAGGTCATCGACAACACCACGAGCCGTGGACGTACGCTGCGATTCCTTTATGACTGTCCTCACGATGAGTTCAAACAGGAACTTTTCGCCCTGGGAGCAGCCCCACTGCCCCGTTATATCATCGACCGTCGCCCTGCTGTGCCTGAGGATATGGAGATATTCCAGACCATCTATGCCAAGAATGAGGGTGCCGTCACAGCTCCTGCGACAGGTCTGCATTTCAGCCGTGAACTGTTGAAGCGTATGGAGATCCGTGGCATCAACTTCGCATATATCACCCTGCACTGCGGACTCGGCAATTTCGATGCCATCGAGGTCGAGGATCTGACAAAGCATAAGATGTCGTCAGAACAGATGTTCGTCAACAAGGAGGCCTGTGACATCGTGAACCGCACGAAGGAGGCTGGTCACCGTGTGTGTTCCGTAGGCGTCAGTACGGCTCGTGCCACAGAGAGTGCCGTGGGTACCGACGGACTGCTGAAGGAGTTCGAGGGCTGGACTAATAAGTTCATCTTCCCGCCGTACGATTTCGGTATGTCCAATGCCCTTGTGGCGAACTTCTATCATCCTGAGTCGCCGATGATGATGATCCAGGCGTCGTTTGGTGGCTACGACAATGTGTATGAGTGCTACACGAAGGCCGTGAAGAATGGCTATAAGTTTGGATGCTTCGGTGATGCGCTTTTGATTGTAGATGATTAAGTTTACAGTTTACGGTTTACAGTTTACAGATGAATACACTGAAGGTGGAAAAGAATGGTTTGCGAGGTAATCAACTGTAAACCGTAAACTGTAAACCGTAAACAAAAAGTATAAGCGTATGGTTCATAAAGTATACTTAGGGCTGGGGTCTAACCAGGGTGACAGAGCGGCGAAGCTGGCCCGTGCCATCGAACTTATTGGCGAACGGGTAGGGCCGGTCATCCGCCAGTCGTCTGTCATCGAGACAGAGCCTTGGGGGTTCACGTCAGGTAACAAGTTCCTCAATTGTGCCATCTACTGCGAGACAACACTCCTGCCCAGGCAGGTGCTTCAGGTCACCCAACAGATAGAACGGGAACTTGGGCGTCACTACAAGGGCAAAGGCTATCGTGACCGTCCCATTGATATCGATATCCTGCTCTTCGACGAGCTGCACATCGATACGCCCAACCTCCAGATTCCCCATCCGTTGATGTATGAACGAGACTTCGTGATGATACCTCTCAAAGAGATCAAACAATAAAAACTAATCAGAATAACTAAAAAACAAATCAAAATGAAAAGAATATGTTCTTATGTCCTTCTGTCTAAAAAGGCGATTCTCCTGTCTTTTTGTCTGTGTGTCTGCTTCTGTCTGAACGCCCAGAATCCTTATAAGAAATACACGGAGAACCAGCCCTTTGAGATGCCGGAAGTGAAGGCGCCTGTCATTCCTGACAACAAGGTCTGCCTGAAAGACTTTGGTGCCGATCCTACAGGTATCAGCCTCTGCACAGATGCCTTTGCCCAGGCTGTCGAGGCATTGACGGCGAAGGGTGGGGGACATCTCATCGTGCCTGCCGGTGTGTGGTTTACAGGTCCCATTGTCCTCAAGAGTCATATCGACCTTCATCTTGAAATGGGCGCAGTCATCCGTTTCGCAGCCGACGAGACACTTTATCCGATCATCAAGACCTCGTTTGAAGGACTTGACACCCGTCGTTGTCAGTCACCTCTCTCTGCCGTGGAAGCTACGAATATCTCCATCACGGGTGAAGGTGTCATCGATGGCAATGGACAGTACTGGCGTCCCGTTAAGCGTCCGAAGGTGTCGGAAGGTATGTGGAAAGACGTCATCCAGCGTCCTGGTGGCATCCAGTTGCGTGATGACTACTGGGTGCCCTCAGAGAGTTATGCCCGTGGTGAGAAGGGTGCTGAACTCAACGTGCCCACAGCTAAGACCGATGAGGAGTGGGAGGCCATCCATCGTTTCCTGCGTCCTGTGATGATCAGCCTCGTCAGCTGTAAGAACGTGCTGCTGCAGGGGGTCATCTTCCAGAACTCCCCTGCCTGGAACATCCATCCGCTGATGTGTGAGAATATTATTATAGATAATGTACTCGCGCGTAACCCTTCTTACGCTCAGAATGGTGATGCCCTCGACCTCGAGTCGTGCAGGAACGCCCTCATCGTCAACTCCCGTTTCGATGCCGGCGACGATGGCATCTGCATCAAAAGCGGTAAGGATGCCGACGGACGGAAACGTGGCAGACCTTGTGAGAATGTCGTTGTCGACGGCTGTACGGTCTTTGCTGGTCACGGTGGCTTCGTCGTGGGCTCGGAGATGAGTGGTGGCGTGCGCAACTTTATGGTCTCCAACTGCCAGTTTCTGGGCACTGATGTAGGTTTGCGCTTTAAGTCGAAGCGTGGTCGTGGCGGTATCGTGGAGAACATCTATATTCAGAACATCTCGATGATGGACATCATCACCGATGCCATCACGTTCAATATGTACTACAGTGGTAAGTCTGTCTCTGAGGTGAAGGCTGCTGGCATCGTACCTGACAATACGACGAAAGCACCTGTCGATGAGACCACGCCTATCTTCCGTAATATCTTCATCGAGAATGTCGTCTGCAATGGCGCAGGTCGGGCTATGGAGTTCAATGGCCTCCCAGAGATGCCCATCGACAATATCCGTCTGAAGAACATCACCATCCGTGCTAAAGAGGATGCTGTGTTCCATAACGTTACCAATAACGTTTCTCAAGAGAACGTGAAGATTACGCTCGAATAGCGAATTCCCCGCCGGCAGGCGGGGAATCACTCATAAAAAAAGCCTCGCAGATGCGAGGCTTTTAACTTGCTTACTTACGGAGGCCGAGGGCCTTGATGATAGCACGGTAACGATTGATATCGTTATTGTAGAGATACTTCAGCAGCTTACGGCGCTTACCTACGAGCATCGTCAGTGAACGAGCGGTGTTGTGGTCCTTGTGGTTCTTCTTCAGGTGCTCTGTCAGGTGAGAGATGCGATAGCTGAAGAGGGCAATCTGTGCCTCTGCAGAACCAGTGTCGGTAGTACTCTTGCCATACTGACCGAAGATCTCCTCCTTCTTGGCTTTGTCTAAATACATAATTTTTTAATGTGATTAATGTTGTTTGCAAATACATCCTTCAGACGCGATTCTGGCCTAATCACCAGCCGGTTTACGTCGTCAGATGCTCCGGATTTTCCGAAATGCGGGTGCAAAGGTACAACTTTTTCCCCATTCCAACAAATATTTCCGAAAAAAGTTGTACCTTTGCAGCCGTTTTTATATTAAATAGGTATGCAGGATATCAGAAATATCGCAATTATAGCGCATGTAGACCACGGTAAGACGACACTCGTGGACAAAATGATGCTCGCGGGCAATCTCTTCCGTGAGGGACAGAACCTCAGCAATCAGGTGTTGGATGCTAACGACCTGGAGCGTGAGCGAGGCATCACCATTCTTTCAAAGAACGTCAGTATCAACTGGAAGGGCGTCAAGATCAATATCATCGACACGCCGGGACACTCCGACTTCGGTGGTGAGGTGGAGCGTGTGCTTAATATGGCCGACGGCTGTCTGTTGCTCGTCGATGCCTTCGAAGGCCCTATGCCCCAGACGCGTTTCGTACTCCAGAAGGCTCTTCAGATAGGTCTCAAACCCATTGTCGTGGTGAACAAGGTGGACAAACCCAACTGCCGACCCGAAGAGGTCTATGAGATGGTGTTCGACCTCATGTTCTCACTCAACGCCACAGAGGATCAGCTCGACTTCCCCGTGGTGTATGGCTCTGCCAAGAACGGCTGGATGGGTGAGGACTTCCGCAAACCCACCGACAACATCACCTATTTATTGGATAAGATCATCGAGGTGATTCCTGCTCCACAGCAGATAGAAGGAACCCCGCAGATGCTCATCACCTCGCTCGACTACTCGAGTTATCAGGGCCGCATCGCCGTGGGTCGCGTGCATCGTGGTTCTCTGAAGGACGGTATGCAGGTGACCATCGCCCATCGTGATGGCTCTCTCGAGAAGACGAAGATCAAGGAACTCCACACCTTTGAGGGTATGGGCCACGTGCGTACAGATTCTGTGGATTGTGGTGATATCTGCGCTGTCATCGGACTGGATAAGTTTGAGATCGGTGACACCATCTGTGACCTTGAGAACCCCGAGCCTCTGGCACCTATCGCCATCGACGAGCCCACTATGTCGATGCTCTTCACTATTAACGATTCACCCTTCTTTGGTAAGGAAGGTAAGTTTGTCACCTCTCGTCACATCAACGACCGTCTGGAGAAGGAACTTGAGAAGAACCTTGCCCTGCGTGTCGAGCCTTTCGAGGACTCTACTGATAAGTGGATCGTCTCTGGTCGTGGCGTGCTCCATCTCTCCGTCCTCGTCGAGACTATGCGTCGTGAGGGCTATGAGTTGCAGGTGGGTCAGCCTCAGGTGATTTATAAGGAGATTAACGGTCAGAAGTGTGAACCCATTGAGGAACTGACCATCAACGTGCCCGAGGAGTTCTCCTCGAAGATGATTGATATGGTCACCCGTCGTAAGGGCGAGATGACCTCGATGGAGAGTCAGGGCGAACGTGTCAACATCGAGTTCGACATTCCTTCCCGTGGTATCATCGGTCTGCGCACCAATGTCCTCACAGCCTCTCAGGGTGAGGCCATTATGGCCCACCGCTTCAAGGAGTATCAGCCTTACAAGGGTGAGATAGAGCGCCGTGTCAACGGTTCGATGATTTCTATGGATACAGGTAATGCCTTTGCCTATGCCATCGACAAGTTGCAGGATCGTGGTAAGTTCTTCATCGATCCGGGTGAGGATGTCTATGCTGGTCAGGTGGTGGGTGAGCATGTCCACGACAACGACCTCGTGGTCAATGTCTGCAAGGCCAAGCAGCTCACGAATGTCCGTGCCTCAGGTACTGACGAGAAGGCCCGTATCATTCCCAAGACAGTGATGTCGCTTGAGGAATGTCTTGAATACATCAAGCAGGATGAGCTTGTAGAGGTCACTCCGAAGTCGATGCGTATGCGTAAGACCATCCTCGACCACGATCAGCGCAAGAAATATAATATCCAGCGAGGGTAGAGTGATGTTCGCATCGGATTTCGATGCGTCATCATCTAAAATGAACATGGCGTGCTAGTTTTTTACTAACACGCCATTGATCGATCATAAAACAATCTTTTTTACGATTGAAACTAATACATGGTTTTAATGGTTCGGTTAAATTTTTAAATCTCTCGGTTATGATGTGGTTATGATTTCAGTTGCAAAATTACGAATAATATCTGAATGAAAGTGTGAAAAATTTAGCAATGGTGTGAAATATACACCAATAGGGTGTGAAAATTATGGTAAATTTCACACTTTTCCGCTTGTTATTTCAGATTTTTCTTGTATCTTTGCACCGGTTATGTCACAAATGCAGTTTACAGGGTTCCTGCTCATGGTCCTTCTCACCGTGAAGTTGATGTCGCTGTCCGTCAGGTCAGTGGGCAGGGAGGCATTGAATCATGCACGGTGGCTGATGGCGGGCTGTACGGGTCTGCTCGGTCTGCAGTTCCTGGCTCAGATGGTACTGGGACTGCGCACGACGGGACATGTCGCCCAGGCTGTGGCACTGAACGTGGCGTGCTTCATTCCCTGTTCGGCGATGATGTCGCTGGCTATCTTGTATCTGTTGCGGGAATGGCGTATGACATGGCTCGACCGATGGATTGGCCTCTTTGCGTGGATTCCAGCTTTGGCATTGTTGTATATTGGTTTGTCGACAGACGGTCATCCGTTGATGGCGAAAGAGGTGCAGGTGTCGTGGCCACAGATTGGGTCAACCTTGTTATTTGCGGCCATGCAACTATACTATTTCATACGTCACATGTATGAGATGCAACAGCTGCACCGTGCCCTGGACGGCTATTTCGACCGTGATGCATACGGTATGCTGAGATGGATGAGGTTGAGTTTCATCCTTCTGGCATTGATGGCACTCTTCGCCCCTGTTGTGATATTATCCAATGGCTTACCCCTCGCGCTCTATGGATTGTTTACTCTCTGTGGCTTCTTCTATTTTGTCGACAGTTTCGGTCTCTATGTGGTCAGTTCGTCTGCCAAGCGTGTGATGGAAGCCGATCAGAATGCGAGGAAAGAGGAAGAGGTGGCTGCGGAGATGACAGACAGACAACCTGGCGACTCAGAAACCGACCTGCGGGTAGTACATGCCGTGGAAAGGTGGATTGAGTGTGGCGGCTATCTGAAGAGCGGTATGAATATGCCCAGCGTGGCCTCTGAGATCGGAATCCCGCAATATCAGTTGTCGGGTTGGCTTAGGCAGCAGAAGTTTAAGTATAGTGAGTGGATGACCTCTCTGCGCATTGACGAGGCGAAGCGGGTCATCAAGTCCCATCCAGACTGGAGCAACGAGAGCGTCGCAGAGCACTGTGGCTTCAGCGACCGTACTTATTTCCAGAAGAAGTTCAGGGAGAAGACGGGAATGACGCCTGCCGACTACATGAACCTCCATCAATAAGCAACAAAGACTAATAAGAAGATATGGAAGTTATTCAGAGTTTTACCATCGACCATACCCATCTGAAGCCGGGTATCTATGTATCGCGTGTGGATAAGGGCTTCACGACGTATGACCTGCGTATCACGGAACCTAACAAGGAGCCAGCCGTGGCACCGGCAGCCATCCATAGTATCGAACACCTGATGGCTACCTGGTTCCGTAACTCTCGGGTGAAGGACGATGTGGTGTATGTAGGACCGATGGGGTGCCTGACAGGCATGTACATCATCATGACGGGCACTTATTCTGTAGAAGATATGCGCCAGCTGACCATCGAGTGTCTGGAGTGGATTCTTACGCAGAAAGAGATTCCTGCCACGACGCCTGAAACGTGTGGAAACTACCTGTTACACGACCTGCCGATGTGTCACTGGGAGTGTCGGCGCTACTTGGACCGTCTGAAGAATGACTTCCACTGTGAGTACAAGAAGCTCCAGATAACGCTGAGCGACGGACGACAGTTCGCCGATGCTTAAAGGCTTTCGATGAAAGTCTTGGTGACGTGGAAGGATTTCTCTGCGACGGTGTCCCAGAAATTGTGGTATTGTGAGGCATCGGTGTCACGCAAAGGGATGTCGCTGATGAGACGGAAGGATATAAACGGCACCTTATATATATAACACACCTGCGCGATGGCACACGACTCCATATCAACGGCCTTCGCATCAGGGAAGTGCCCCACAATCTCGCGCATCTTCTCCTTGGTATCCACAAACCAGTCGCCTGTGACAATCAGTCCGGGCTTCGCTCCTGTCAGTTTGGCTTTCTCCAACAGATAAGGATCAGCTTGATAGCGAACGGGTAAGCCTTGTACTTGTCCAAACACCGTTGTTTCGTCGATGGCCTTGCCGCAATACACGTCGTGGTATGTGAGCTCAGAACTTACCACCACATCCTGCAGGTTGATATCATCACCATTACCACCGGCACATCCACTGGAGATAATGCAGTCGGGTTTATACTGGCGGATCATCTCCACTGTCTGTATGGCTGCATTGACAGTGGCTATGCCGCTCTTTTGCAGAATCACTTGATCTTCAGAAAATAATGGACGGAGCTGCTTCAACTCCTTGTCCATTGCTACAATCATTCCTATTTTCATATTTACTTTTTTACCTTTTTACTTTTTCACTTTTTCACCTTTCTCTGTCTGACGGCCTCGAACATGAGGATGGCGGCACTGACACTGACATTGAGGGAGTCGAGGCGCCCGAGCATCGGGATGCGGATATGGGCGTCAGCAGCCTCGCGCCACTGTTGGGTAAGTCCTGTAGATTCAGTTCCCATCACGATAGCTGTGGCCTGACGCATGTCGTAATTGTAATACTCATACGAGTCCTGTAGCTGGGCTGTGAGAATCTTGATATGTCGTTCTTTGAGGAAGGCTATACACTCCTGAGAGGTACAGACAGCCGTAGGCACCGTGAAGATGGCCCCGATACTGGCTCTTATCAAGTTGGGGTTATATAGATCCGTCAGTGGGTCGCAGACGATCACGGCATCAACATTGGCAGCGTCTGCACTCCGCAAGATTGCTCCCAGATTACCAGGTTTCTCCACACTTTCTAAGACAACCACAAGTGGATTGTCTTTTTCGAGGAATGAGGAAGGAGGAATGAGGAGTGAGGATAGTGAATGCCCCTTGCTCTTTACAACACCAATAATCCCCTCTGTACTTCCTCGATACGCCATCTTCTCATACACCTGCGGCGTCACAATGTATTCTACTTCTCTCCTGACTCCTGACTCCTGACTCCTTTTAAACACCTCCACCACCTCATACCCCCCTTCAATGCAATGCTCAATCTCCCTCTGTCCCTCGACAACAAAGAGACCTTCCTCGCGACGCAGCGACGACTTCTGTTGCAGAGCCACGACATGCTTGATACGGGCGTTCTGAACGCTGGTAATGATGTTTTCTTCCATATTTCGACTGCAAAGATATATAAAAATGAAACACAGAGGCACAGAGATACGGAGTTTTTTGTTTTTTTTATTATTTTCTCTGTGTCTCTGTATCTCTGTGTTGAAAAAATATAGTAACTTTGCACGCAGAATTAAAATTTAATGTTCAATGTTCAATGTTCAATCTTCAATAAAGAAGTGTCTGCCCGACGTGTTGGCAGTGCTGTTGTTTGCCGTGTTGGCATTTGCCTATTTCTTCCCTGCCGACATCGAGGGACGCATCCTCTACCGGCATGATGCCTCCGCAGGTCGTGGAGCAGGACAGGAGGGAATCGAGTATCTGGAACGTACGGGAGAACGTACCCGTTGGACCAATGCCCTGTTCAGTGGTATGCCAACGTACCAGATGGCACCGTCGTATGGCTCCACCAACCTGCTGTCGAAGGCCGCCGATGTCTATCACCTCTGGTTGCCGGAGAACGTGTGGTATGTATTTGCCTATCTCCTGGGCTTCTATATCCTGCTCCGCGCTTTCGACTTCCGTCAGCACCTGGCAGCCTTGGGCTCGATCCTCTGGGCCTTTTCCACCTATTTCCTCATCATCATTGCCGCAGGACACATCTGGAAGGTGTGGGCATTGGCTTATCTGCCACCGTTGATTGCAGGACTGGTGCTGGCCTATCGCGGGAAATATCTCTGGGGATTGTTGTTGACGGCTGTTTTCACGGCCCTTGAGATCAACGCAAACCATGTGCAGATGACCTATTATTATCTGTTCATCATCTTCTTCCTCGTCATCGCCTGGCTGGTGGATGCCATCCGCCAACACGAACTCGAACGTTTTGCGAAGGCAACGGCAGTCTGTGCGCTGGGTGGTGTCATCGGTGTGTGCATCAACCTCTCCAACCTCTATCACACCTGGCAGTACAGTCAGGAGTCGATGCGCGGCAAGAGTGAACTGGTGAAGAAAAACAGCGGAAACCAGACGAACAGTGGCTTGGAGCGTGACTATATCACCCAGTGGAGCTATGGCATCGGTGAGACATGGACATTGCTGATTCCGAATACGAAGGGTGGTGCATCTGTACCCCTGAGCATGAATGAGACAGCGATGGCCAAGGCCGATCCCAATTATACGAGTATCTATCAGCAGATAGGTCAGTACTGGGGTGAGCAGCCTGGCACGTCTGGTCCTGTGTATGTCGGTGCCTTCGTGATGATGCTCTTCATCCTTGGCCTGTTCATCGTGAAGGGACCCGTGAAGTGGGCCTTGCTGGCTGCGACGATCCTCTCCATCATGCTCTCGTGGGGTAAGAACTTTATGGGGCTGACGGATTTCTTCATCGACTATATGCCGATGTATGCGAAATTCCGAACCGTCGCCTCGATTCTGGTTATTGCCGAGTTCACCATACCTTTATTGGCTATGCTGGCATTGCGGGAATTTTTTGCAGATCTTGCGCAAGCAAGAACTGCAAAAAAATATCTTCTCATATCCTTCGCCCTCACCGCAGGCATCTGCCTACTGATGGCACTCTTCCCCAC
>JAFRQC010000180.1 GCA_017428805.1 Prevotella sp.
GAAACACAACTCTCCTCATCGGGGAATCTGGAAAAGAAATCTTTGAGCAGCATATTTACCGGTTTTGCTGCAAAAGTACAGGTTTTATTATGCATTCGGAAGGTATTAACATTCTTTAGTCCTTTTATCACCACACAGAACTTTATTTTTACACGGGGAAAATTTAACAATTATTTAGTGCAAAATATATCGGAAATCCTATATGTATTCGGAGGAAATTAACTACCTTTGCAGCCAGATCAACCACACAGTGGAAACCCTATAGTGAAGCGCATCACGAAGGGGAAAAACAAAGAATAACAAAAGACTTATGGACTTCAATACAATACTCTCCGGACTGTTTGAAAAGCTTTCCGGTTTCAGCAAAGAACGGCCCCATGCGGGGCAGAAATACAGACTGATGGGCATCATGGCCGAATACGTGGAGGTGATCCGTCAGCTG
The DNA here is from genome assembly GCA_017428805.1 of Prevotella sp. The sequence goes on from JAFRQC010000180.1 coordinate 443, forward strand.
CGGACTGAGGTGCTCACACGCGTCAGTCAGGAGGCTCCCATCGACGTGGATATCGACATCGACTACAGCGAGATGGCCGAGCGGGCGCTGCAGGTGGAACTGCCCGTGAACCTGGAGGGCTGGCAGTCGGACAAGTCGCTCCCCGAGGTGCTGGCCGAGACGGAGGTCGTGGGGCGGATGGATGCCGACGACGCCAAGGCTTTCACCGGTCTGTTTGCCGCCGTGGACAGCCTGAGCCTGCCGCAGCTGGTGCAGATGGCCAACGAGACACTGGGCGAGCTGAACAGCGTGCTGCTGCAGATCGACGCCCAGCTGAAGCGCCGCCACACCAAGGAGGAGTACGTCAGGCTCTACGAGGCCGAGAAGCGCCGCTACATGAGTTCTGGCACACCGGGCAGGGCTATCCGGGCCTTCGATGAGTGGATGGAGCTGTGCGACGGGGCACCGACGCTGGAGAACATCTATGACTACCGGCTGGAGAAGGTGCTGCACCTGTTTAAGAAGAACGGCGTGAAGGCCGACCACGTTTACCGCGCCACGCACTATAAGGACGAGATCGACTTCGAGCAGATGGAAGACGAGGCACAACGGAAGTGGGCCTACCGACATTATGCTGCCCTGCGACAGATTACAGACTGGAGGGACGGCTGTCTGGTGCCCATCCCCCACAAGATCGGGCAGATGTTCTTCCTGGAGCGTCACGAGGAGAACGCCAAGGCGCGTCGCGGGACACTGCTGAGGTATTTGCACAAGATCCAGATGGTGCAGCAGGAGATGCGACGGCTATTAGAGGCTGAGAGGGGCGGCGAGGGACAGGACGGGCAGCTGAATTATTTCGCGCCGGAGAAGAACCTGAAGGTGCTGCTGTCGGAGGAGTGGTTTGAGATACACCGCACGGATAAGGGGTACGACCACCGGTGGACGAACGACTTCGTGAATGCGCTGATGGCGTCGGAGCACAGGGACTATATCGCCACGGAGTGGGGGAAGAACAAACGGCAGGACTATATCCGTGGGTGCGTGCTGGGGCTGCTGAAAGAGGGCGGCATCATCAAGGGGAGTATGGACAGCATCGCCAGGAGTGCCGGGGTGTGCGAGAACTACCGCACGTTCAGCAAATACATGGGGCAGTGCCGGCAAGAGCCGTTCGCCCAATGGCTCCAAGATTATATAACCAAGAAGAAATAGGCCTGTGTTTTTTATGTCACACAGATCTCACAGATCTCACAGATATTTTTTGCCTTGCAAAGGTTATCTCAAAGATTTTTATTGATCTCACAGACAGATGCAGCATAGATGCTGCGCCTGCGCAGAGAAAATCTGTGAGATCTGTGAGATCTGTGTGAGATAAAAGCTATCTGTGTGAGATATGCGATTGAGGGGTGCGATTGAACGGTGAGGAACGTTCGGTCGCACATTTTTTTTTGAATTCCTTTCCCCCGAAGACAGAGGGACTTCCAGACATACTGACTTGCGATTGAAAATGCGATTGGAAAAATGTTTTTCAGTCGCATAATCGCATTCTACTTTTGCCCCCGAAATCCGGGTTTCAAAAAATTTAAAAATTAAAAGATTAAAAAATTAAAGAATTAAAAAATTAAAAAGGTAAAAAACTGAAGAATTAAAGAAAGGGTAAAAGAATGAATGCATTGAGAACTTTCAATCACGAGATGTTCGGACAGGTCCGGACGATGACGAACGACCGCGGAGAGACTTTCTTCGTGGGTAAGGACGTGGCCGAGGCACTGGGGTACAAGAATACCGCCGATGCTATTATTAAGCATGTAGACAAGGAAGATAGGAGCACCATCGCGATTCGCGATTCTGCCTATGAGACCCGAGCTGTGGTCATCAACGAGAGCGGTCTCTACTCCCTGATCCTCTCCTCGAAACTGGAACAGGCGAAGGCGTTCAAGCGCTGGGTGACCTCGGAGGTGCTGCCGCTGATCCGTCAGACGGGTACTTACTCGCTGCACCGCAAGCAGATTGAGTCGCTGCATCACCAGATCGAGGCACTGGAACCGAAAGCGGAGTACTGCGACGAGGTGCTCGACAGCGTGAGTTGCCTGACGACGACGCAAATCGCCAAGGAGCTGTCGATGACGGTGAGCGACCTGACGCGCCTGCTGGAGCACCGGAAGGTGATGTACAAGCAGTCGGGACAGTGGATGCTCTACGCCGACTACGCCCGCAAGGGTTACGCCAAGAGCCGCACGACCACGCGCCGCGACATCGAGGGTGACATGCACACGTACACACGGCTGGTGTGGACCGAGGAGGGCCGACGTTTCATCCATCGCCTCTGTCACGATGAGGAGGTTATGATCACGTTTTTGTTCAGGAACTAATAGGAGTATAAAATTATGAGAGTAAGTGAAATTTGTTTTGAGAAAATCAAGGAGTTTGAGGGTTTGCGGACGGAGGCGTATTACGACGCAGCGGGCGTGTTGACGATCGGTTACGGCCATACGGGCCACGACGTGAGACCCGGCGACGTGATATCGAAGTACTGGGCGGAACACCTGTTGAAGGCCGACCTGTATGATGTCGAGAAGGCTGTGGAGAGCCTGGGCGTCGCCAGGACACAGGGGCAGTTTGACGCGCTGGTGTCGTTCGCGTTCAACCTCGGGTTCTATAAGCTGAAGACGTCGTCGCTGCTGAAGATGATCCGTAACGGCGCGTCGATGCACGCCATTAAGCGGGAGTTCAAGCGCTGGGTGTATGCCGGCGGGAAGCGGCTCAAGGGCCTCGAGAGAAGACGTGAGTGGGAGGCCAGGCGGTTCTTCGACTACGACGAACTGGAGGCTATGAAGCGCCGTGACTGGTCAGACTTCCATCATTCCAATAATTCCAATTCCAATTAGGAAAATAAGGGTGCCAACTCGCTCTATAGATTATATAACTAATTGATATATAGATAGTTATATATATAATGAGCAGAGTTGGCACGTCAAAAAATCAAACTGGAATTGGAATAACTGGAATACTCAATCAACAGTCATTCATCTAATAAGCAGAAAATCAATGAATTACGACGTTAGTAAACCCTCTGCCCCCAAGATGCCAAGCCTTGGCAAAGGGACAGAATGTATCAAACTCCTGCTCTCGCAGGCCTCAAAAGATATGCACGAACCGATGGTTCCGATGTTTTTCCCCGTCCTGGGCGCACACATCAGCGGCGCGGAATTTCAGTATCCTGACAACAGTTGGAAGGAGCCGACGGGGATGATGGCCAATCTTGTGGCAAAAAGTGGCGACAACAAGGGTCAATTCCCGGTTCTTGTAGAAGCCATTTGCCGGGATTTCCGTCAGCACGACAAGGCTGAGGAGGACAAATACCGGGAATGGCAGAGTCTCAGCAAGACCGAGCCCAGCAATAAGAAAAAGACAGCCGAGCCGACCTTGGCCTACTGGTTCCCGCCGGTTGACACGACCAAGCCGGCCTTTATCAAGAACGCGATTGTGCTCGAGGCGCAGGGTGGTCGCACGCAGTACTTCAACCTGCCTGAAGTGGAGATGGCCGACCAGCTGTGTGGCAGTCACAAACAGGTATCGCTGATGTTCCGCAACATCTACGACCGTGCCCGTGCCGGTGCCTTGCGCGCCACAGCTGACGGTATAACGGGCAACCCGATCCTCCGGGCCTGCATTACGATCTCGTCGAATCCGGACTCAACCCGTAAGTTCTATAAGTACGAGCTGACCAACGGCACATTCGGGCGTATGGTCTTCAGCTTCAAGCCGCGTGGCAACCGCGAAGGGCGCATCCCCAGGTTGGGAAAGTTCTCCGACGAGTTCTACCAGAAGCTGGATGAGTACCTGGCGCGTCTCGACCTCTGCAAGGGCCGTTACATCATCCGCCCGCTGAACAAGCTGATCGACGGTCTGGCTGCGGATATGGCGACGCTGGCCGATCTGGCTGACGATGACGTGCTGTTCGAGATGTCGCACCGCTCGCTGGTGTCGGCCTGGAAGGCGGGCTGCGTGCTCTGGGTGCTCAACAATCAGACGTGGACCAAGGCTATGGGCGAGCTGGTGGAGTGGCTGGTCTATCACGACATCTGGAGCAAGATGCAGCTCTTCGCCGATTTGCTGAAGGATACTGACCAACTGCACGAGGCCCAGCGGCGCGGACCTAAGAATATGCTCGATGGCCTGCCGAACACCTTCAATGAGGCCCAGCTGGAGGCACTACGAACCAGCCTCGGCAAAAGCGCTGAGGGCACGAAGGGACAGTTGGCTAAGTGGGTGTTCCGGAAGTTCATCACGTACTCGAACCAGACGGGACTGTATAGCAAGACCGAGGAGTACTTGAAAGGGTAATGGATAAGTATGAACTTCAAAAGCTGCGCGATCTCCCGATAGAGGGGGTCGCGCAGCGACTCGGACTGCGGGTGGTGAGGCATAAGTGTCTGTGTCCGTTTCACGACGACAGCCACCCGAGTCTGTCGTTTTCTGTCAAGCGCAACAGCTACCGTTGCTTCGTGTGCGGGGCCAGCGGGGGGACGATAGACCTCACGATGAGATACCAGAATATGAGTTTTACCGAGGCGTGCAGATGGCTGGCAGATGAGGCAGGGGTAGTGCTGAGCAATCCCTTGATCAGACCCCCTCTGACTCCCCCTACTCAGGGGGAGAACATTCCCCTCCTGAGTAGGAGGGGCCAGGGGTGGTCTGATCAGCCTCAGACATTCGACCCCAGCCGTTACGAGCGGTTTTTCGAGCGGCCGTGGTTGAATGAGGCAGCAAGACGGTTTTTGTTCGAGGAGCGCAGGATTGATGCAAGAGTCGTGCGCTGGTGTAGGCTCACGTCGTGGCGGGACAGGCAGGGCGTCGATTGGCTTCAGATACCTTATTATAATATGGAGGGTAAGTTGATTGGCGTGCAGAATCGCAACCTCGTACGCGGGGCATCGCCCCGGTTCCGTTTCCCGTCAGGCTCGCAATGCAGCCTCTATAATCTGCCGGTGCTGAACCTGCTCAGGCCGGGCGAAGAGCTCTGGATCACCGAGGGCTGCTCCGACTGCTGGGCGATGCTCTCCGCTGGTCACAAGGCCATCGCCATCCCCTCGGCCACGTTGCTGACCAAAAAGGATGCAGAACAATTATCCATTATCCATTTTCAATTATCCATTCAATTCCACATGTACCCCGACTGCGATGCGCCCGGCGAACGTCTCTTCCTCCAGCTGCAGCAACTCCTGCCCGGTCTGGTGCATCATCAGCTGCCGCCCGGCTGCAAGGACTTCAGCGACTATTATCTTACAAAAGTCTCACAATAGGGACAGTCCCCATTGTGAGAGTTTAGTGGGATTAAAGTGGAACTTTTGTCAGATTAAACTCCGACTTTAGTCCGTCGAGGCTTTGAGGCTATCTATGTCAGATACGGGTTGTAACGGAGTTCGTAGTCGATCGTGGACTGCGGGCCGTGACCCGGAAGGATGACGGTATCAGCGGGCAGCTTCGCCAGAACATTGGCGAGGCTGCTCATCAGTTGTGTATAGCTGCCGCCCTCGAAGTCGGTGCGGCCGACGCTCATACGGAAGAGGGTGTCGCCGGTGAAGGCGGTATGCTCCTCGGCGCAGTAGAAGACCACGCTGCCGGGAGAGTGGCCGGGGGTCTTCAGCACCTGCAGGCTGTGGTGGCCGAAGCGGATGACCTCGTCGGGCTCGAAGAAACGGCCTACGGCGGGGTATTCGCGGCGGAGCGGGGCACCGATGATGCTCTGGAAGTTGTGGGGGATGTCGGAGATGATGAACTCGTCTTCCTTGGCGGCCTCCACCTGCAGACCATAGGTCTGGTAGATGGTGTCGATGCCGAGGTTGTGGTCCCAGTGGCCGTGGGTGGCGAGGAGACGGACGGGCTTGAGACCCTGACTGCTGATGTAGTCGGTGATGGCGCGGCGCTCGTCGTCGTAGTAGGCGCCACAGTCGATGATGACACATTCGAGGGTGTCGTCGCTCACCACGTAGGTGTTCTCCTGAAGGAGGTTGAAGGCGAAAGTCTTTATACTAATCATGTTTTTTATTTTTTACGACCACGAATTGCACGAATATCACGAATTTATGGGCAAATATATAACATATTTGCCTTTATACCAGTCTTCGGCGAAGAAGGTGCTGATGTCGGTGGTCTCCACGATGTTACGGAAGGGCTGCGTCTCGGCCTGCAGGTCACCGCCCTTGAGGCAGAGGATGCCGTTGGGCAGGGCGTTCAACTGGGGCTTGGCAATGTTCTTGCGCACGATCTTCACGAGGTCGGGCAGGGGCATCACGGCGCGGCTGACGACGAAGTGGTACTGTCCGCGCTCGTCCTCGCCACGCAGGTGCTCGGGGTGGCAGTTGGTGAGGCCGACGGCCTGGGCGACCTCCTGTGCCACGCGGATCTTCTTGCCCGTACCGTCGATGAGCTTGAACTCACAGTCGGGGAAGAGGATGGCCAGGGGGATGCCGGGGAATCCGCCGCCGGTGCCGAAGTCGAGGATGCGCGTGCCGGGACGGAAACGGATGGTCTTGGCGATGGCCAGCGAGTGGAGCACGTGGTGCTCGTAGAGCTGGTCAATGTCCTTGCGGGAGATGACGTTGATCTTCGCGTTCCAGTCGTGGTAGAGGTCGTCGAGGGCTTCCAGCTGCTCCTGCTGGCGGGCAGTGAGGTCGGGGAAATATTTCAGAATGATATCTGCAGACATGACGGGTGGAATTAGTGTTGGAACGAGGAGTTGAGTATTTTCTCTATAGCCGAGTAGGCGATGGTCAGTTCGGTGCTGCCAACGGTGTACGGGGCAATCTCGTCGGGGTTGTAGACGAAGGTGATGGCATCGTCGCTGAGAATGAAGTTCTTAGGCACGTAGATCTCCACGTTGTTAAGGTAGCCATTGGCATTGAGCTCATTCATGGTGCTGAAGCCGGTCTTCTCTTGGAGTGCTTTCAGCAGGAGGGGCTTCAGGGCGACCTCGAAACCGTCGACGAAGATATCTTGGGCGGTCAGCAGTCTGCCAGTCTGGGTGTCGAAGTTCATGATGACCTGCTGGCTGTTGGCGTGGTTGCCGCCTTCACGGTAGTTGATGTCGGCCAGATAGACCACCGTTCCCTTGCTGCCCATCTGGGTGTGGCTGTTGATGATATAGTGGTAGTGATACCATGCGTGTTTCTTGGTGTCCTTCCGGTCTTCGTTGTAGAGGGGCAGCAGCGTCTTGACGTAGTTGCTGGTGTATTCCTCCGCAAAGGCATTGGCTGCCTGCTGCATACCATCGTCGCCACGATCCAACAGACGCTTGGCAACGGTGGCGTTGATGATCTCTCCGGCTCTTCCGCTAGCGGCGGTGGCTTGTTCAAGGCGGATGTTCACGCTGCACGTCGGCGGCACGCTGTCGTTGGAGAGGGCAACGCTCTTGTCGGCTGTAATGGTCTCAAAAGTGATCGTCTCAACATCCTGACTGCAAGCGCAAAGCATCAGGACGAAGACGGAGGTGTGGAGTAGTCTCATATACATAAATCATGAAATCAAGTGCAAAAATACACTTATTTTTGGAAAAGAACAAATTTCTCGCGGAAAATCACTAATTTTGCACCCAAAATTCAGTTATTGTTTAGAGTTTATAGTTGATAGTGAGACATAGTAAGTTTAAAGCTGCTCTTTTTGATCTCGACGGCGTGGTGTTCGACACCGAGCCGCAGTATACTGTATTCTGGGGAGGGATCTGCCGTCAGTATCATCCCGAGCACCCGGGTCTGGAGCATGAGATAAAAGGTCAGACGCTCACGCAGATTTATGACCGTTGGTTCTCGGGTCCGTTGCTGGCTGAGCAGGATAGCATCACCAGCCGTCTGAACGACTACGAGCAGCAGATGAGTTACGAGTATATCGCCGGCTTCGAGGCGCTGATTGAAACCCTGCATTATCATGGGGTCAAGACGGCTGTGGTGACCAGCTCGAACATCCCCAAGATGGAGAGTGTCTATCGCCATCAACCTGGGTTCAAATCACTCTTCGATGCCATCCTGACCTCAGAGGATTTTGAGCGTAGCAAGCCTGATCCTGATTGCTATCAGAAGGCGGCGCAACGACTTGGTGCTCAGAGTGATGAGTGTGTCGTGTTCGAGGATAGCTTTAATGGTCTGCGGTCTGGCCGTGCTGCCGAAATGGCGGTCGTCGGACTTGCTACAACGAATGCGGTTGAAGCCATCAAACCACTCTCCGATCTTCAAGTGAAAGACTACCTTGGTCTGACCTTCGAACGCTTGGAGAAGTTGTTGTCTTCGACGGAAGAGTAATGTGATGATGAAGTTATGAACGCTCAGAATACAAACGTGCACATCCGTCTTTGGCAGTATGAATTTTGGCTGTTGGCCATCTCGGAATTCTTGCTGTCGATGTCGGTCTATATGCTCCTGCCGACGATGCCTCTGTGGCTGGACAACGACCAGAACCTGAGTGCTCTGGAAACTGGTCTCGTGATGGGCGCATTCGGTGCAGGACTGTTTGTGTTGGGTGCCTTCGTCAGTTTTCTCGTACAGCATTATCGCCGGAACATCGTGTGTATTGTTGCTATTGCGGCGGTGGCGGCCTTGTTGGCATTGCTGTATTATATCGACGGCTTGCGCTGTCAGTTTGTGGATTTTCCGGTCTTGCTCTTGCTGCGTTTTGCGATGGGGGCGGCCTTCGGACTATCCCAGATGGTGCTGTGTAGTACGCTGATTATCGATACCTGTGAGAGTTTCCAACGCACGGAGGCCAACTTTGCGACGGGTTGGTTTGGACGTGTCTCCCTCGCACTGGGGCCCTTGGCGGGTTTGTTGTTGCTGCGATATACCGACCAGTCAATGGTCTTCCTGGCTGCAGCGGGATGTGCGGTGGCCAGTCTAGTGTTGGTGTTGCTGGTGAAATTCCCCTTCCGCATACCGGATGACGATGTGTCGGTCTTCTGTCTCGACCGTTTCTTCCTGCCTCACGGAACAGTGTTGTTCCTGAACCTCCTGTTGGTCACAATAGCTTTCGGCATGCTCCTGTCGTTGCAGTTGCCCATACGCTTCTATGCGATGATGATGTGCGGTTTCCTGGGGGCTTTGGTATGTTGGCGGTTTGTGTTTCGTGATGCGGAGTTGAAGAGTGAGGTGGTTACCGGACTGATTCTCCTCGGGGCAGCGCTGATCATGTTGCTGACCCGTAGTGCATTGCCCATCGTCAGTTATGCTGCACCGATGTTCGTCGGACTGGGTATGGGACTGATAGGATCTCGTTTCCTGTTGTTCTTTATCAAATTGAGCCGGCATTGTCAGCGTGGCACGTCGCAGAGCACGTTCATGCTCGGGTGGGAGAGTGGTATCGCACTCGGTCTGGGATTAGGCCTCGGCTGTTTCAGCGGCGCACCTCAGTTGTTGATGTTTACGTCGCTCTTCCTGGTGGTCTCTGCTTTGGCTGCCTATCAGTTCTCGCACGACTGGTTTATGAAAAACAAAAACAGATAAGCTGATTTGCCTACCTGTTTTCGTTGGTGTGATATTTTCGTATTTGCTTATCCGTTCATCGACATGAGGAACTCCTCGTTGTCGCGGGTGGTCACCAGACGATCGCGGATGGCATTCATAGCTTCCACAGGGTTCATCTCGGCGATGAACTTGCGCATGATCCACATACGGTTGAGTGTCGTCTCGTCGTGCAGCAGATCGTCGCGGCGCGTCGACGAGAGCACCAGGTCGATGGCGGGGAAGATACGCTTGTTCGAGAGCGAGCGGTTGAGCTGGATCTCGGAGTTACCTGTACCCTTGAACTCTTCGAAGATCACCTCGTCCATCTTAGAACCGGTATCCACAAGTGCTGTAGCGATGATGGTCAGCGAACCGCCGCCTTCGATGTTACGGGCAGCACCGAAGAAGCGCTTGGGCTTCTGCAAGGCGTTGGAGTCGACACCACCGGTGAGCACCTTACCGCTGGCGGGCGAAACGGTGTTATAGGCACGAGCCAGACGGGTGATGGAGTCGAGGAAGATGACCACATCGTGACCGCACTCGACCATACGCTTAGCCTTCTCCAGTACGATGCCGGCAATCTTCACATGTCGGTCGGCGGGCTCGTCGAAGGTGGAGGCGATAACCTCAGCGTTCACGGTGCGGGCCATATCGGTGACCTCCTCAGGGCGCTCGTCGATGAGCAGCATCATGATGTAGGCCTCCGGGTGGTTGGCGGCGATGGCATTGGCGATATCCTTCATCAAGACGGTCTTACCGGTCTTGGGCTGGGCCACAATCAGCGCACGCTGACCTTTACCGATGGGCGAGAAGAGGTCGACGATACGCACGCTGGGGTTCGTCGTAGCCTTATCGCCACAGAGGGTGAACTTCTCCTCGGGGAAGAGTGGTGTCAGGTGTTCGAAAGCCACACGGTCGCGCACCTCAGAGGGATTACGGCCATTGATGTATTTCACGCTGCACATCGCGAAGTATTTCTCGTTCTCATGAGGAGGACGGACGGTGCACTCTACCACATCACCGGTCTTCAAGCTGTATTTCTTGATCTGCTGAGGCGACACATACACATCGTCGGGCGACGAGAGGTAGTTGTAGTCTGAGCTGCGGAGGAAACCGTAACCGTCGGAGAGACACTCCAGCACACCATTGGCGGTGATGATCTCTTCGAAATCGAATTTCGGACTGCTGGTCTCCCTGACATTATAGACAGGCTCAGGCTCCTGGGCCTGATGACCAGTAGGACGGTCGAACATATCGAGTGTCGGGATGGCCCCATTGTCCTCGATGGGAATGTCTACGATGGGGATGAAGTCGGTACCGTCGCCGGGATCGCCCATCCATATACCTTCGGCATCGACCTCGTCGGTAGAGGGGTCTTCACGACGGGTGGCCATCTTCTCACGCAGTTTCTCGATGGCATTGGCAGTATCTGCATCAGCCTCGGGTGCGAAGTCGGTAGCCTCGGGGATGAAGTCTGCAGCCTCGGGGATGAAACCCTCTTCGGGCACAGACTCCTGCGGCTGTTCTGCCTCGGCAGTCTCCTGTGCAGCCTGTGCAGCAGCCTCTTCGGCTTCTTTCTCTGCCTTCGTCTTACGTCCACGGCGCTTGGGAGCCTCCTCTGCGGGAGCTTCCTCCTCAGCAGGCTCTTCGCCGGCGGGCTGCATGGGCAGGTCGCTGAACAGGGAAGGAGTCTCCTTCGGCTTCCTGCGGTTGCTCTTGCTGTCGAGGTTCTCGCCTTCCTGGCCTTTCACCGTATAGACCTTGCTGGTGTCCTTCTTGGCGATGCGTGTGCGTTTCCGCTTGGCAGGCTCACCTGAAGCGGCGCTCTCGGCAGCCTTGTCGATGATGGCATAGATGACATCAGACAGTTCGCTGTTGGGCGTCACCTTGACGCCTAACTGGTCGGCAATACCCATCAATTCGGGTATCTCCATTGATTCTAATTCTTCTTTTGTATACATAATATATGCAATAAATTCTGATCTTGGAATTTAAGTTTGAGATTAGGAAAGTGCTTGACGGACGTCAGCACAATTCTGAAAAACGGTGCAAAGTTACGCATTATTTCTTAAATCTCCAAACTTTTCCCATTTTTTTTCGTACCTTTGCACCCAAAAATGATGAATGATGGAAATTAAGAAAGCAGAATTCACCCTGAGCGCCCCGATGGAGTCGATGTGTCCGAAGGATAATAAACCCGAGTATGCCTTCATCGGCAGGTCGAATGTGGGCAAGTCGAGTCTGATCAATATGCTCACCAACAACAAGAAACTGGCCAAGACGTCGGCCACGCCGGGAAAGACGTTGCTCATCAACCATTTTATTATTAATAATGAGTGGTATCTGGTCGA
>JAFRQC010000029.1 GCA_017428805.1 Prevotella sp.
GTGAACTACTCCGCCAAACGTGAGATATTAGTCAGCGTGCTTTATGACTTATCCAAGAAGTTGACTACGAACGACCACCTGTTCTTGTTCTTCGTAGATCATGGTGGTTCAACGGATCACCTATCGGACTCGTTCATCTGGTTATGGAATGACGAGAAGATGGAGGACTATGCATTGGCAATGCTGCTGAGGCTGTTCAATGTCGCTTCGATGAACATTCTGATGGGACAATGCTACTCTGGTGGCTTCATGGAAGAATTAGCCAGAGAGGGACGGATAATGTCGACATCCTGTTGTGGTAACGAACAGTCATGGGCAAGTCCAAACCATGAATACGATGAGTTCGTGTATCATTGGATCTGTGCCATCAATGGAGCCGATGAGAAAGGGCGTTCCGTCGATGCCGATACAGATCATAACGGTGAGGTGTCAATGGCTGAGGCTTTTGAATACGCCAGGAGCCACGATCGTGTCAATGAGACGCCGCAGTATGCCTCCTGGCCAGAGCAGCTTGGCAGGCAATGGACGTTTGCCAAAGCCAATTTAGGCACACTCGGCATCAGGGAAGTTCAGGCTGAAAGCAATGGACCAGAAGAGATATGGACTCTCTCTGGAGTCCGTTGTCAGGACACGTCGAAGCATGCCGTTTATATCCTAAGGCAAGGTGGCAAGACAAGGAAAGTGATTAGATAATATATAAAATAGGTGTAACCAACAAAAACGATTGAATATGAAACAGAGATTGAGTTTATGGATGATGAGTCTGCTGTTCGGCATCCTGCCGATGACAGCAGCCAACGTGACCAGCGACCCCAGCGTATTGGAGTTTGGTAATATGTGGGTAGAAGGAGGCTGCATAGCAAAACTGACGCAACGGCTCTGTGTGGAGGTCAAGAACACAAGCGACAAGGATTACTATGGGGTATGGATTGCGGTAGATGAAGAACAAGAAGCATCTGTTAAAATCTCAGGAACTCCTTTATCTGGAATGAGAGAATTCACAGAAATACAAGTGCCTTCAGATAGTACGGCTACGATAGAAATATACATCTGTGCCCCAAGGGCTGGAAAGTATAAAATATCCTGTGCTAATGTTGAGCCCAAGCAGCTATTGTTCAGCTATGAGATGGACATCGTAGAATACCAGGAACCGCAAGTGTCTGGAAACATCAAGTTAGATATGCTTGAACAGACCAGCGAAGGCAATGTCCTCTATTGCGATACTTATATGCCTCGGATTACAGGGACCATTAGCATCACCAATGAGGGGGAATACACCATCATCCCCAGAAACAATCCGTACTTTAAGGCACCAGTCTATTTGCAGTCTGACCTTCAGCCTGCCCTTTCAAGCCAAACATCCGGGAGGGTGTCTATAGATAATAGTATCATTCAGCCTGGTGAGACGATTACCAGAACCTTTGACTTCTATCTTGCACAAAAGCCGGAAGAAGGCAAAGAATACAATGTCGAGATCGGCATCTTGGAGAAAGCTGTGGCAAATGTCTCATTTACCGTCAAGCAATGTACCAACACCTATTGGACGGCAGACGGGACAGCAAAGCCCCTGCCTCTGTCGAATGACTCAATAAAGATCCCCTCAGAGGCTTTGGCTGTGGACTTACGTGGACAGCACCACACCAACGCCATCTATTCCGTCGATGTGTCTGAGGCCAATCCTAACTGCCTCTACTATCTGGAATTCCTCGACAACGTGCCGCAGGGATTTATCTCTGGGACGAATATCATCAGAGGCGACGAGGCCGAGACCTTATTCATTAATGCTGACTACGATTATTACTGCCCGATGCCATTCAAGGCAAGGAGGGCGATATTCTACTATACCCCTTTTAGTGAATCTACAGGACCTGCCGAACCCTATTGGAGCTGGACCTATTCTGGCTTCATCTATTTCCCTTTCGATGTCCAGAAAGCCTGGTCTAACTCAGTAAACGCCGAGTTAGAGGCAACAGACTTCTACGGTAACTACTTCAAAACGAGTCGTCTTGTGCAGGCATATACAAACTTGGTATTCAGTTACATACGTGATGATGAGAAGCTGTCGGCCTTTACGCCGTATCTGATTACCTATATCGTTCCAACGTCTTTGACCTTTTATGCGGAAGACGTTACAATACCCTCCACAAACACTCAAATGATAGGCAAATGTGACAACTTTGCCTACATCGGAAGTACCGTTGAGACTGTTGCCCCAGAGGGTGCCTACATGTGGAGTAATGACAGAAACGGCTTCTTCCTTTGTGAGGATGGAACCAAAGTCAAACCCTTTACACCAGTCGTTGTGCAACAAGAACCGATAGAGTTTGAGGGTGAGACGTTTATAGTGGGTGATCATCTGAGACACTATTTCCAGCAGTTAGACCCAGCAGTTCCTTCTGGTGAAGATGACTCCGAAGCAACAGACATCAAGGCTCTCCGCAGCGATAAGCCACAAGCCAACGATGGCGGACGTCTGCCAGTCTATTCTCTCAGCGGACGGCGTGTGGCAACGGTGGAATCCACAGACTGCCGATTGGAGGGCTTGAAAAGAGGCATGTATATCATCGGTGGGAAAAAGTTTATAATCAGATAAGCAACAGGAGATGGGAAAGCAGAGCGTGCAGCAGATTGTAGAGCAATGTCAGCGTGGAGACCGCGAGGCCTTCGGACTGCTCTATACCACGATGTATGACCGGCTGAGGAACCAATGCCGCCACTACGTCACCAACGAGAGCACGCTCGACGATCTGCTGCACGACGCTTTCCTGCTCATCTTCAACAAAATAGACTCTCTGAAAGACACTTCGCGGGCTGAAGCCTGGATGCAGAAGGTGACGCATAACCTGGTGCTGACCTATCTCTATCAGCACAAGCAACAGACGATGGTTCCCCTTGAGGAGATAAGCGAACCGTCATTTATACCAGACACGATGCGGCCTACCATGAATCGCGAGGAGCTGATGATGATGATTGACCAGCTGCCAAACAAAGCAAGGAAAAAGAAACTGCAACGCATGCTCGTTCTCCTGATGCTCAGTCTGCTGGCCGTCTGCCTGCCCATCGGCCTTTGGCATCTGCTCACGCAGCCTGACAGGCATGAAACTGCCCAGACACAGCAATCTTCCAGACAGAAACCACAGTCCTCAGAGGCAGAAACACCTAAGGAAAGTATCAGTTTGCCCAGTCCGGACTATCAGTTTACCCAGTCTAAACTGGCAGTTTACCCAGCCCAAACTGACAGTTTACCCAGTCTAAACTCTGAGTCAACAGCCAGCATCGTGGAAGAAACAAGTAAGGAAAGTACCACTCCGGTACGCGAGAAGCCTCAGTCTGAGCCCTCGCCACAGCCAGAAAGGAAGCCTCGGAAGACAAGTCTCGATATGCCGGAGGTGCCCGTCAGGGCCACCAAGCACGATGATGACTGGATGGTTCAGTTGGCCTATAGCGGCTTCAGCAGCCGTCAGGACTTCAATCTGCCTTATGGCGAAAGAGATATGAACGATCCAGAACTGGATACCATTACCCATCACCGTCTGCCTATCACCGTCGGCTTGTCTGTGAACAAGATGCTGGGACACCAGTTTGCCGTCGGCACAGGCCTGCAGTACACGCAGCTATACTCTGAGACTCAGGCTGGCAACACCTATTCATGGACGCAGTCTGAGCAGCGCATCCACTATCTGGGCATTCCGCTGCGAGTCATGTGGTATCCTGTCAACACCAGTCATTTGCGAGTCTATGGCACAGCCCAGACGATGTTTGAGTTGCCCATTGGCAGCACCCTCCGCCAGAGTGACTTCATAGAGGGCCGACAGATAGATAGCCAGAAGTTGCATCTGGATCCGAAGGTTCAATGGTCTGTAGGCTTAGGCATAGGACTGGAATACCGTCTGACACCCGTTATCGGTCTCTATGCCGAGCCCAGCCTTCAGTATTTCTTCAAGTCCGGCGACGGCCTCGACACCTACCGCACAGCCCATCCAGCGACGTTCTCAGTCCCCATCGGCATCAGGATTAATATTAAATAGGTAATAGAAATTACATAAAAGTTTAATTATGAAGAAAAGTACAATTTCAATCATCATGCTGCTTTTGTCAGTATGGACTCAGAACGCTTCGGCACAGTTGACAGACGGCTTCTATCATATCAAGAATGCCGCCACAGGTCGCTATCTCAGTATCAACGACACAGATCCTGGCAATTACAAGGTGTCGTCGGGAGATGTCAATATGGGTGGCATCAGAACCTATCTCAGCTATGACACCGTAGCCGTCAGCCCGTCGTGTGTTATCTTCGTGAAGCGTCTTGGCAACGGCCAATATGACCTCTGCGGACAAGGTTCCAGCCTGTATGCAATGACTTCAGAAAGATTAGGTGTTGATATCTACCCTTATGGTGGCGGCTATAAGATATCCGGAACTGCGAAAGGCATAACAAAGATACTCTCCGACGGAGAATTCAACAACAAGGACAGCTGGCTGATGAACCGTCTGGACGATACCCAGACGTGGGTTTTCCTCCCCATTGACAACTCGAAGGAATATGTCGGCATCAGGCCTGATGTCAGGACGGCAGACGGGACTTATTATGGAACCATCTATGCAGGATTCAATTTCAGAATGGTATCTGAAGGTATGGCTGCTTACTATGTAAGTAACGCTGGAGGTACTGGATTTACTATGAAACAGATAGAAGGTGATGTCGTTCCTGCTGGTATTCCTGTCATCATCAGGTGTAATTCTGCCAAACCTGAGGAGAATAAGATAGAGCCTGTCATAGGAGGCTATGCATTTGATCTTCCTAATTGGCTGGGCGGAGTTTACTGTTCTATAAGTGTGGCAAGACACCGTAATACCACACTCTTCGATTTCATAACCATGCGTATCCTCGGTCTGAATGACAAGGGAGAACTGGCCTTTATCGCAAATCCTTCTACTGACCGTTTGTACAAAGAGCTGTTTCTGATGGCTAACAAGGCCTATCTGAAAGTTTCCCCCAAAGATGCGGACGTGATGACAATTGACGGCTATACCTCTGATGCCATCAACAAAGTCAAAGCAGAATCCAAAGAGCCAACAGGCATTTATACGCTTACTGGCAACCGCATCCCCGATGGGGCCGCTCTGCGTCCTGGCATCTATATCCGGAACGGCAAGAAACGGATAATAAAGTAGCCTGCTCATCCGCGCCTGGAACTGAAGAAATCATAAAAGTAATTAAATTCTTAGTAAGAAGTTTGTTACTAAGAAAAATGTTTCATATCTTTGCACTGTCAATCAAATGCAGAAGAGTATGAACATCGAGAATCCTTTTATCTTTGGGCGAGCTGCTGAGGGTACATATTTTACAGACAGAGAAGAAGACGCAAAGCGCCTTGTAAAGGGTGCTGTGCTTATTTATCCTATGCTTGATATCGCACCGGCGGTCCAGAAGACCTCCACCCGGACGAAATGACAGGCGAGTTCGTATGGACAGCAGAGATGAATGTCGCTGGTTGGGCCGATTTGAAGCATGGTCAGGAAATCCCTGCCGACGAGTTTATTTATTACTCTCCGGCAGTGGCCACACCGGAACAACTCGCAGGCTTTCCCAAGACGTTCCTCATCGTCGGCACCCTCGACCTCTTTGTCTATGAGGATATAGCCTTTGTGGAACAGTTATCGAAGGCTGGCGTAGAAGTTGATTCGTTCGTGGAACCCGGCGTACCTCACTCCTACAACGTCATATTGAACGATAGCCCTCAGACCATCCGTTTCAAGGAGCTTCGAGACAAAGCCTGCAAAGAAATGTTTAAATGAATTCATATAAAAAGTTACTATAAAGATTATGAAAAAGTACATGAATGTTTTGTGTGTGCTGATACTGGCACTGACGCTGATTGATTTGGTTTCGACTTTTTTTGTCGGCAGTAAAGATGTGAGCATAAGCCTTGATCCACAATCACTTTCCTTGGGAACTGCTGTCTTCCTATTGGTGGTTGCGTTGGTAGCACTTGCTGCCGTCATTATATGCTTCGTCACCTTCATCAAGTTTATCTTGAACGTGAACCGTAACGAGGTGTTCACCAAGAAGAATATCAGCCTGCTCCGCAAGTATGGTGTATCCGCCTTGCTGAGTGGTGTGTGCATGATCATCCTCATCGTTTATATGGGCATTGCCCTCAATGAAGCCTTGACAGATTGTCTCGATACGTTTATCGAAGGCTTTTTCGCACTACTGATGGGCGAAGTATTCTGCATCGGCCTGAAGATGCAGGAAGGCAAGAACACAACCGCATAAAAAGATTGCAGATAGTGGGAAAATGGGATAATGGGATAATGGGAACAGGTAGGGTTTTGAAGATGGGAGTGTGACGCTATAATATTATATATGTTAAATTAGTTAACATTTCATTCGAATCATTAGCGCCCACTTTCATCTTCTCACTAATACCTACCCGAATCCCATTATCCCATTTTCTCACATTAAGTTTATGAATATGGTCACGGTCACGCGTGTGACCATGTGACCAATTTCTTGGAAGTGGAATTGAAATTACTTTACATGTAGAGAAAGCTGGGAGAAAAAACGGATTTTAGTCAGGGTAAAATGGGACTTTAGTTAGGGGAAAGTCGGATTTTCCCCTAAGGAAAGTCCGGTTTTCCTTAGACTAAAATCGGCGTTTTGTAACTATCTGAATATCAGAAAGATACAAAAGCATTGAAGAGAATCATCCATTTACGAATTTTATTGACATATTTGTCCTGTTTCAGACCAAAAGGTCACATGGTCACACGTGTGACCGTAACCATTTTAGTGCAAATTACTTCATATCCGGCAGAGCCAAAGCCCCATGAACCTATCGTATATAATATAGCCTTCAGAGGTATGATACACTAGATCTTTGTTTGTCAACACTTCAAGGGCAGACTTGACACTACTGGCATTTGGAAGCGAATAGCGCTGAATAAAGTCCATGCTCTGTGGCTGAGGAACAATTCTTGCCAAAGCGATGGCCTTGAGAAGGCTGAACTGATTGTCGGTAAGAAATGTGGTCAAGGTCTGATAGTAGGATGACATCGTGTTGATTTGGAACAAGATGGCATCTGACAACTGTGACTCTGTGCTTACGTGCTTCTCTTGTTCATAAAGGCGGTGCATCACAGCCTGAATGTACCAGGTATAGCCGTCAAACCGTTGATAAAGGCTGTGGAACAGTTCTCGCGTGAAGCTGCCCTTCTTGGCCTCAAAGAATCTGCTGGCAAAATCAAAGTAGATTTCCTCATGCAAGGGATTCAACTCCATAAGTTGTGTGCTCTGATAAAAGGGCCTTTGGGGCGAGCAAAACATCTCCTCCATCAGATGCTTCTTGCTGCCAGAGAAGATGAACCTAACGTTATGCACGAACTGAATGTATGAACGCAATAGGGCCTCTGTGCCCTTCTCCGGGTATTCCGTTATCTGCTGAAACTCGTCAATAGCCAGATAGACCCTTTTGTTCAAACTTTCAAGATGGGTGAAGATACTCTTCAACGTATATTCTGCCTGTACAGGAACCACGTTGACGGATACCGTTGGCATGCCTGTCAGCAGGTCTGGCGTAATAGTGGGACGCAGACCTTTGAAGAAATCAAGTACCTTTGTCATGAAAGATTTCTCTCGACTGAGAGCATCCTCAATGACCGCCTTACTGATCATTTCTACAAAATCCTGAAGAGTATTAGTAGAGAAAATGTCGATATAGATACATATTACATCGAATTCCTGCTCTTTAATGCAGTAAAAAGCATGATTTATTAGTCCTGTTTTGCCGATTTTTCGAGGAGAAATCAACGTTATATTACGTCCATTTCGAAGAGCAGAAAGGATATTCTCTGTCTCTTCCGTGCGGTCACAGAAGTAATCGGGATTCTCATAACCCTGATATACAAAGGGGTTTTCAAGCACTTTCTTTTTTCTTCTTGCCATCTTGTATCTATTAAAATAATACGTCTTCTATCGCGAACTTCTCGTGACGAGAATTACGTGACGAACATTTCACGATGCAAAGATAGTACTTTTTCTCATTACACCCAAGGATTTCGTTGTTTTTTTAATTGTTGTTGTTAAATATCCAAGGCGGCGTGGTAGGCTTCGTAGATGGCCTTGGTGATGTTGGCGGGACGGACACAGTCGCCTACCTCACGGACAAACGGGGCACAGCGGCGGAGGGCATCGACATCGGCACGGTTGGCACGCTGGCCAAGGGCGCAGATGACCGTCTTGCCAGGAACAAGCACCTCGTTGCCGTCCTTATCCTTGCAGATGACACCATCGGCAGTAATCTTCTGACCTATATATTCAGTATGGGCCGTTGAGAACTCGGCCACCTTGCGCATCAGAATGGGACGCTGGCGGATGTTACAGTCAGCAGCCAGGGTGTCGCGCATTTCAACCAACTCCACCTTCTTGCCCTCCATACCCAGATGGATGGCACACTCGCAACCAGCAAGACCACCGCCAAGCACAACCACGCTATCGCCGACCTTATCCTTATTAAGATAATACTCGTTGACGATGATCACATTATCAGCATCGATACCAGGAATAGGCGGAACGAGCGGCGTGGAACCCACAGCCAGGATCAGCGCATCGACGCCCTCTTTCTCCACATACTCAGGCGTAACGGTGGTATTCAAGCGAATCTCCACACCCTCATCCTTGGCCTGACGCTCAAGGACAACACCCAGTTCATACATCTCATACTTGAACGGGAGAGCCTGTTCCGACTTCAGGATACCGCCTACCTTGTCCGTCTTCTCGCAGAGAATCACCTGATGCCCACGCTGGGCAGCCGTAATGGCAGCCTTGAGTCCGGCAACGCCGGCACCCACCACCATCACCTTTTTGCTCTGACGGGCAGGCAGAACCTCCATACCTTCTATCTCACGACCAATCAACGGATTGACGGCACAACGACGGGTGAAGGTCACAGGGCGCTCAGCCATACAGGTGTAACAACGCAGACACTTAACGATACGGTCTTCCTGTCCAGCCATCACCTTCTGCGGATGGAACGGGTCAGCCAGCAACTGACGAGCCATATACACCACATCGGCCTTTCCCTCGGCGATGATACGCTCCATCTGCTCAGGATCGCTCAGCGCACCAATCGTAGCCACAGGCTTCTTCACGTGCTTCTTAATCTCTGCAGCCAGCCATACGTTCACGCCGTGCTCATCGAACATCGGCGGCGTGGTGTTGAAGAAGCCGAACTGATAGGAACCTGCTGAAACGTGGATCAGATCGACAAACTCTTCGACTGCCTGAGCAATCTTGATGCCGTCCTCAATACCGTAACCGCCATCGAACAGTTCACTTCCGCTGAGACGCACCTCAACTGGGAAGCCTGGACCTACGGCATTGCGTACTGAGGCAAGCACCTCACGGACGATGCGGATACGGTTCTCCAGAGAGCCTCCGTACTCGTCAGTACGATGATTCAGATAGGGCGAGAGGAACTGATGCAACAGCCAGCCGTGACCTGCGTGAACCATAATCATCTCATAGCCGGCACGCTTACAGAGAGCAGCCTTTTCGCCGTATGCCTTCACAATGTCGGCAATCTGTTCCTTGGATAGTGCCTTTACAGGACGGCCATCAGGACGAGTGCCGTCGCTGGGGCTCCATTGGTTCAGGCTTGCCTTCTTATTCTTGTCAGACATATACGTTCCGGCATACTGGCCAGAGTGCGAAAGTTCGATGCTTGGCACAGCCCCGTGCCGACGGATGGCATCAGCCACGAAGGTATGAGCAGCAAGACATCCGACCGTCTCAAGATCAAGATGAAGCATATGGCTGCCATCGGTTTCAGGATGAACCACGAGTTCGCTGACGGTAACGGCAGCCGCACCGCCTTTGGCACGAAGTTCATAGAAGCCCTGTGTACGGGGTCCCGGACAGCAATCGGCAGTAATGTCTGTTGCACCCATTGGGGCGGAGAAGATTCTATTACGAAACGTCACCTTACCCAACTGGATAGGGCTTGTGAGATGGGGGTATTTGTTATTATCCATATTGTATTTTGTTTTTAGTGCTACAAAAGTACAAACTTTCTTTCATTCTTGCAAATTATTAACATACTATTTCTAAATAATTGATAAATTGTTTGGTGGTTTGGGGAAATAGGCGTACCTTTGCAGGCGCAAATATAAATTGCGCCTGCGAGGATTGGCTGCACCTCAGCAAAGAGCGAGCTCTCTGCATTCGGTTTGCACAATCCTTGTCAGCCGCAAAACCGTAAAGGTGGGCCGCAATGGTGGAATTGGTAGACACGAGGGACTTAAAATCCCTTGACCCGAAACGGTCGTGCGGGTTCGAGTCCCGCTCGCGGCACCTTCACCCCCTACTATGAACCACAGATGATAAAATTCAAAACAAACATAAAACCCAACATGAACAAGAAAAGTATTTTTCTCCTGTCGGCAGCATCTATGATGCTCTTTGCTTCCTGCTCTAAACTGGGAGCCCTTTCAGCCGACAACTTCACCGTGAACCCTAATCCGCTTGAGACTCAGGCTGGTACAGTACCCGCAACCATCAATGGCCACTTC
Organism: Prevotella sp.; assembly: GCA_017428805.1. Next base: position 10,573 of record JAFRQC010000029.1, read on the forward strand.
CCAGAGAAGTATATGAAGAAGAAGGCCGTGGTGACCGTCATTCCCGAATTGCGCTATGCCAACGGTGTGACCGTTCAGGGCAGCAGCGCCACCTTCCAGGGTGAGAACGTCGCCGGCAACGGTCAGACTATTATGTATAAGGTGGGCGGCAACTACACGATGAAGACCAACTTCGCCTATGCCGACTGCAACAAGGCAGATATGTACCTGACCTTCAACGCCAGCATCGGCAACAAGAAGTTCGACGTGCCTGCCGTGAAGGTGGCCGACGGCATCATCGCCACATCGGAACTCTATAAGAGAACCCTCGCTACGGCTACTCCCGCTCTGGCCCTCGACGGCTACCAGCGCATCAACAAGAAGAAGCAGGAGGCCAATATCAAGTTCCTCATCCAGCAGGCCACACTCCGTAAAAGTGAGCTGAAGAACAACTCCGTGCAGGAGTTCATCAGACTGCTGACCCAGATCAACAACGACCACGAGAAGCTTGCCTTGGAGAATGTCGAGGTGAGTGCCTTCGCCTCTCCTGATGGCGGTATGGACCTGAACGACAAGCTCGCCGGACAGCGTCAGAAGGTGACGGAGCAGTACGTAAATCAGGAGCTGAAGAAGCTGAAGATGAACGCCAACGTCGATGCCAACTACACGGCTGAGGACTGGGACGGCTTCCAGCAGCTGGTGCAGGCCAGCGATATCCAGGACAAGGATGTTATCCTGCGAGTTCTTTCTATGTATCAGGATCCTCAGGAGCGTGAGCAGCAGATTCGCAACATCTCTCAGGCCTTCCGTGAGCTGGCTGACGGCATCCTGCCCCAGCTGCGCCGTTCGCGCCTGACCGTCAATTACGAAACCATCGGCCGCAGCGATGAGCAGATTGCCCAGCAGATCGTGAACGACCCCGCCCAGCTGAACATCGAAGAGCTGCTCTATGGTGCAGCCCAGAAGAGCAACGCCAACGAGGCAGAGGCTGTCTATCAGACTGCCACAAAGGTCTATCCCAACGATGCCCGTGCTTATAACAACATCGCCACCATCGAGTATGCCAAGGGTAACTACGACCTGGCCAACGAGTACATCAAGAAGGCTCAGGCTGTGAACGGTGCGCTGCCTGAGGCCAGTGCCAACCTCGGACTGCTGGCTCTGAAGAACGGCGATGTGGCTGCAGCAGAGAACCTGATTGCCAGCGCTACTGATGCCAACGGCCTGCAGGAGGTGCTCGGCAACCTGAACCTCGCCAAGGGCAACTACGCTCAGGCTGAGAGGGACTTCGGACAGATCTGCTCTAACAGTGCCGCTCTAGCCCAGATTCTGAACAAGAACTACGCAACGGCAGAGAACACGCTGAAGTTCATCAAGAACCCCGATGCTACCACAGACTATCTGAAAGCCATCCTCGCTTCCCGTCTGGGTAACAAGGCTGATGCCGCTGCTGCGCTGAACGCCGCCATTGCAAAGGATCCGACGCTCGCCAGCTATGCTGACAACGACCTGGAATTGAAGTAAGGGTGAAAAGGTAAAGAAGTGAAAGGGTGAAAAAACGAAAAGGCAATGAGTGAGAAGTATAGAATCAAAGACAATAAGAAATGGTGGCAGAGATTGTTGCCGTTGCTTGTCACTCTTCACCTTTTCACCTTTTCACTTTTTCACCTTTCCTGTGGAAACGACCGTCAGACCTTCCTCTTGGAAGGAACCTTCAAGGGTTTCAATCAGGGAGATCTCTATATTTATGGTGTGAACGGCACCCATAAGCTTGATACCATCAGCGTGGTGAAAGGTACTTTCCACTATGAAATACCACTGGAGGAACCTGTCACCTTCGCGCTGGTCTTCCCAAACTTCTCTGAACTGCCCGTCTTCGGGGAGCCTCGGGCTGAAGTGGAGATTGAAGGCGACGCCTCGCATCTGAAGGAAACCAAGATCAGCGGCACAGAACTGAACGAGGCAATGACCAGCTTCCGCCTGAAGACCAGTCAGATGACACCTCCCGAAGCTGCTCAGGCTGCTGAGGCCTTCATCAAGGAGAATCCCGCCTCGCCCATCTCCCTATACCTATTAAATAAATACTTCACCCAGACGCCAAAGCCAGACTACAAGAAAGCCATCGCGCTGATTACCGAACTGCGTAAGGCACAGCCCGATGAGCCTTCGCTGAAAGGTCTGTCTGAGAAGATGAAAGGTGTGGAGAATCTCAGAGACGGTGCCACGCTCCCCAGCTTCACCGCCAAGGACATCAACGGCAAGACCGTCAAGTCGTCAGATCTGAATGCCCCCGTAAACGTCATCTATACCTGGGCCAAATGGAACTACGAGAGCGTGAATATGCAACGGCAACTGGCCTACTTCCAGAAACAGTATAAGGACAAGATCAAGTTTTTGGGCATCTGCGTGGACGTTGACGTAAAAGGCTGCAGGCAGACGGCCGAGAAGGACTCCGTGAAATGGAGTACCATCAACGACAGGAAGTTGTGGGAGAGTCCGTTGGTACAGCAACTCGGACTGTCATATATCCCGGACAACATCGTCACGGACAGCAAGGGAAAGATCATCACCCACACGCTGAAAGCCTTCGATCTGCAAGACAAACTCAGAGATTTGCTAAAAGACAAAGACAAGTCCCCCTGACGAATGATCCCTTGTTAATTAGCCAAAGTCAATTTTAAATTAAATACTATGTTAGTAAAAACCTATTGTGCAGAAGTCATGGGCCTGGAGGCCACAACGATCACCATCGAGGTGAACATGACACGAGGCGTGCAGTTTCATCTGTCAGGCCTGGCTGATACAGCCGTGAAAGAGAGTTATGACCGTATCCGTGCAGCTATCGCCAACAACGGCTTCAAGCCGCCCACCGCCGATCTCACCATCAACCTCTCACCTGCCGACATCCGGAAGGAAGGCAGCGGCTACGACCTGCCGCTGGCCATCGGCATCCTCGCAGCCCACGGAAAGGTCAGCGAGTCGATGCTGGGTGATTATATGATGATTGGTGAGTTGGGACTCGACGGCAAGTTGAAGCCTATCAGCGGTGTGCTCTCCGTCGCCATCCGTGCCCGTAAGGAGAAGTTCAAGGGGCTGATTGTGCCTCAGGACAATGTGCGTGAAGCGGCGGTGGTGAACCAGTTGGAAGTGTTTGGGATGAACGGTTTGGCCGATGTCATCAGTTTCTTCAATGGCAGCACCCTCTACGAGCCCACCTTTGTCGATACCCGCAAGGAGTTTTACGAACAACAGTGTTCCTTCGACCTCGACTTTGCCGACGTGAAAGGTCAGGAGGGAGTGAAGCGTGCTTTGGAGATAGCTGCAGCAGGAAGCCACAATGTGATTATGATCGGCGCTCCTGGCAGCGGTAAGTCGATGATGGCCAAGCGTCTTCCTGGCATCTTGCCGCCCCTCACTTTGGCGGAGAGTCTGGAGACCACGCAGATTCATTCCGTAGCAGGCAAACTCACCAGTGGGACATCGCTCATCTCACAGCGTCCCTTCCGCAGTCCTCATCATACCGTGTCGCAGGTGGCGATGACGGGAGGCGGCAACAGAGCCTTGCCTGGGGAAGTCAGTATGGCCCATAATGGGGTCCTCTTTTGTGATGAGCTCACAGAGTTCAACAAGAGCACGCTCGAAGTGCTGCGACAGCCGTTGGAAGACCGTAAGATCACCATCAGCAGAGCCAGATATACGGTTGAGTATCCCTGTTCTTTTATGTTCGTCGCCTCAATGAATCCTTGCCCCTGTGGCTATTATGGCGATCCGACGCACCATTGTGTCTGTACGCCAGGCCAGATTAGTCGGTATCTCTCTAAGATCAGCGGCCCCCTTCTTGACAGGATCGACCTCCATTGCGAGGTTTCCGTAGTGCCCTTCGCCCAGCTTTCCGAGATGAAACCCGGTGAGCCAAGCAGCGTTATCCGTGAACGTGTCATCAAGGCCCGTCAGATTCAGGAGGAGCGTTACAAAAATTATAAGGATATCCACTGCAATGCCCAGATGACCGAGCGGATGATCCACCAGTATGCTGAGCCCGATGCCCAGAGCCTCAATATGCTCCGTACAGCGATGGAGCGCCTAAGTCTCTCCGCCCGTGCTTACAGCCGCATCCTTAAGGTGGCCCGTACCATCGCCGACCTCGAGGGAACGGAGCACATCCAAAGCCACCATATCGCCGAGGCCATCGGTTATCGCAGTCTGGACCGTGGTGACTGGGCAGAACGAGGGGGATGATAAAATATTCGTGAATCGCGATGATTTTATCACAAATTATTTGTACCTTTGCACCCATAATTGTGAGACGGATTATAAAAACAAGAATAGGATGAATGTAACAGAGAAGGAAGGCATCACAGATGCCAGACAACTGGGCATGCCCAAGTATGTCGTCTTGGGAATCCAGCATTTGTTTGCCATGTTCGGCGCTACTGTATTGGTGCCCGTGCTGACAGGTCTCTCCGTGTCGTCAACCCTGCTGTTTGCAGGCATCGGCACGCTGGTTTTCCACTTCGTGAGCAAGCTGCAGGTTCCTGCGTTCCTCGGCTCCTCGTTTGCGTTCTTAGGAGGCTATATGTCTGTGAAGACGCTGGGAGTAGAGCAAGGCATGGACGAAACGCTGGCACTGGACTATGCCTGTATTGGCGTCTTCTTCGCCGGACTGTGCTATTTCGTGATGGCTGGTCTCATCAAGTCGTTCGGCCTAGAGAAGATTCTGCGGTTCTTTCCACCTTTGGTGACGGGGCCGATGATTATCGCCATTGGTCTGGTGCTCTCAGGCAGTGCCATCCAGAACTGTGCCAGCAACTGGCCGTTGGCGATTGTGGCCCTCGCCACAGTCATCTTTTCCAGTGTGTGGGGCAAGGGTATTGTCAGGATCATCCCCATCCTATTGGGTGTCTTGGTGAGCTACACGCTAGCCGTGGTGACGGGTGAGGTGGACTTTGCGGCGATGAACGATGCCGCATGGATAGGACTGCCTTTCAGCAGGGAGCAGACCGTGTTGGCTGTCTTCGACAATATGGACACCACCTTCCTCGTATCAACCATCATCGCCATCATGCCCATTGCCATTGCAACCATCATGGAGCACATTGGTGACATGTGTGCCATCTCATCCACCGTTGGCAAGGACTTCCTGAAGGAGCCCGGACTGCACCGCACATTGATGGGCGACGGTCTGGCTACAGCGCTGGCTTCGCTCTTCGGTGCACCAGCCAACACCACCTACGGCGAGAATACTGGTGTGCTGAACCTTACGAAAGTCTTCGACCCTGCCGTCATCCGCCTGGCAGCCGTCTTCGCCATAACGCTGTCCTTCTGTCCTAAGTTCGCCTGTCTCATCGGTTTGATGCCCACTGCCACCATCGGCGGTGTGAGCCTGATTCTCTACGGTATGATCTCTGCTGTCGGTGTGCGAAACCTGGTGGAGGACAGTGTGGACTTCAACTCTTCACGCAATGTCTTCGTGGCAGCCCTGATACTGGTGATTGCCATCGGTGTGAAATACGGAGCCAACGACAATGTGAGCATCGGTCCCATCCATTTTTCCGGACTAGCTCTCTCCGCTCTCGTGGGCGTCACGCTCAACGCCATCCTGCCCAACAAACTAGGTATGAAGATTAAGAGTGTTCACGGTAAGGAAGGACACCCAAAATCATAAATGATTTGCTATGAATGAGATGGAGTACGAAAAACTGTTAGTGGAGCACGGCATCAAGCCAACGGCTAACCGTATCCTGGTGGTCAAGGCGCTGGCCTCTTCGATGCAGCCGCTCTCACTGGCAGAACTGGAGCGCAGGATCATGACCATCGACAAGTCGAACGTGTTCCGTGCCCTGTCGCTGTTCCGTGAGCACCATCTCGTGCATGCTATCGAGGGCAGCGGTGATGGGACGCGCTACGAACTCTGCCACAGTCATGACCACGACCACGACGAGGATCAGCATCCCCATTTCTTCTGTGAGGTATGTCAGCAGACGTATTGTCTGGACTATATGAACATGCCTGAGGTCACCCTGCCGCCGGGCTTTGAGCTTCGCACCGTCAATTTTATGCTGAAAGGAATATGTCCGCACTGCCGAGAGAAGTAATCAAGGATTTAAGAGTCATCGCCTTCGATGCCGACGACACCCTTTGGGACTGCCAATCGCATTTCGAAGCTGTAGAGAACCATCTCTACCAGCTGATTGCGCCCTATTGTGAGGTTCCTGCCCATGAACTCTTTAAGACGGAATCGGGCAATATGGCCGACCTCGGCTATGGCTGTAAGGCCTTTACCATCTCCATCATCGAGACAGCCCTCCGCGTAGGTGGCGACCATCTCTCGGCAGAACAGCTATCCGACCTTCTCAGCCATAGTAAGTCGCTGCTCCACCTGCCTGCCACCCCGTTGCCGGAAGTGGAACAAACCTTGCAGCGTCTGCAGGCCTATCCCTACCGTCTCGTCGTCTTTACCAAGGGCGAGTTGCAGGATCAGGAGAACAAACTGAAGCGCAGTGGCTTAGGCAAGTATTTCTCATATGTGGAGATTACGTCGGATAAGACCGAGGTGGAATTCCAACAGCTCTGTGAGCACTTGGGCATTCTCCCTGAGAACCTGCTGATGGTGGGCAACTCCCTGAAGAGTGACATTGCTCCAGCCCTCAATATCGGGGCTTCGGCCATCCATATCCCCTTCCACGTCACCTGGCAGTTGGAACACTTCGAAGACATCGAGCACCCTCGCCTTATCAAAATCTCCCATTTCAACGAAATACTTAATATATTAAAATGAAATACGTTTTCGAAACCCGTATGGCGGTACGCGACTATGAGTGCGACATCGAAGGCATCGTGAACAATGCCAACTACCTGCACTACGCCGAGCATACCCGCCACCTCTTCCTCCGTAGCCTTGGCGTCAGTTTCGCCAAGTTCCACGAACAAGGCATCGACGCCGTTGTCCACAGTATGAAACTGCAGTACAAGGTTCCCTTGCGCTGCGATGATGAGTTTATCTCACGTCTTAATCTGAAGAAAGACGGCTTTAGGTATTGGTTCTATCAGGATATCTACCGCGCCAGCGACGAGAAGCTTTGTTTCCGTGCTACGGTGGAACTCGTCTGTCTCGTCAATGGCCAGCTTGCCCCCAGCCCCGAATACGACGAGGCCTTCAAGGACTATATTTAAGGATTTTTACCTGCCTTTACGCAGCAAGGCCAGAGCCTTGTCTTCTGCCGCTTCCATCGCTTCCCGTTCACCAGGACCTTTATCATTGAGGCCGCAGAGATGAAGAACGCCGTGGATGATCACGCGGTGCAGTTCTTCGTTGTAGGGACGTCCGAACTTGTCGGCATTGGTGAAGATGGTGTCGAGTGATATGTAAAGGTCGCCACTGATGGTCTTCCCCTCCGAATAGTCAAAAGTGATGATGTCGGTGTAATAGTCATGGCCGAGGAATTCTTTGTTCACCTCCAGAATCTTGTCGTCATTGACAAACATATAGCCAACCTCTCCAATCCGCTTTCCATAAGATTCAGCCACCTGACGGATCCAGTTGGAGGTCTCACGCTTCTTGATGTTGGGGAACTTCACCCCTTCTGCTTGATAGGTAATCATCTATTTATTTTCGATTTACTGATTTACGATTTTCTTTTTGGTAAATAGGACGAAACGTCGACACCAAAGTGGGACAGTTCCCGCAGGGCACTCGACGACACGCTGGCCAATTCTGGCTCCGTATAGAGCAGAATGGTCTCAATGCCGCCTAGACGACGGTTGAAGTCTGCCTGCCACTGTTCATACTCAAAGTCGCTTACCGTACGGACACCCTTTACGATGAACTGTGCACCTTCGGCCTTGGCGAAGTCCATCGCCAGTCCGTGATAAGCCTTCACCACAATGCGCTGCTCATCGGCATATAAGTCACGGACCACCTTGATGCGCTCCTCTGCCGACGGCATATCAGGCTTATGGACATTGTCACCCACGACGCCGATGACCAACCTGTCGAACAACGGCAAGGCGCGTCGTACGATTGAGTCGTGCCCGATGGTAAAAGGATTGAAACTCCCGACGAATATTCCGACTTTCTCCATTTCCTACATTATTATATATATAGTCAGTCAAAGAGATTAGGCTCCATAATGTTGCCACCATAAGGATTACGTCCGAAGTGGTGATAGGCCAGTTCTGTGACCATACGACCACGGGGCGTCCGCTTGATGAAGCCCTCCATAATGAGGAAGGGCTCATAGACCTCCTCGACAGTTCCTGCATCTTCACCGATGGCTGTGGCGATAGTAGTGATGCCCACAGGACCGCCCTTGAACTTGTCGATAATGGTCAGCAGAATCTTGTTGTCAATCTCATCCAGACCGTACTTGTCGATATTCAGGGCCGTCAGGGCTATCTTTGTGATCTTCGTATCTATCTTGCCGTTACCCTTCACCTGGGCGAAGTCACGCACCCGTCGCAACAGGGCATTGGCGATACGGGGCGTACCTCTGGAACGGCCGGCAATCTCCAAGGCAGCATCTTCTGTGATGGGCACAGCCAGAATGCCTGCTGAGCGCTCGACGATCTTCTGCAGCGTCTCTGGCTCGTAGTACTCCAAGTGCATATTGATGCCGAAACGTGCTCTCAGCGGTGCCGTCAGCAGTCCGCTGCGGGTAGTGGCACCCACCAACGTAAACGGATTCAGGTCTATCTGGATGCTGCGGGCCGAGGGACCTTTGTCAATCATAATGTCGATGCGGTAGTCTTCCATCGCAGAATAGAGATACTCCTCCACGACAGGCGACAGACGATGGATCTCATCGATGAAGAGCACATCGTTCTTCTCCAGTGAGGTAAGGATGCCTGCGAGGTCGCCAGGTTTGTCAAGCACAGGACCCGAAGTAATCTTGAAGCCCACACCCAACTCGTTGGCGATGATATTTGAGAGCGTCGTCTTACCCAGTCCTGGAGGACCGTGCAGCAGGGTGTGGTCGAGGGGCTCGCCACGATATTTGGCAGCCTCGACGAATACCTGCAGGTTCTCCACTACCTTCTTCTGACCGCTGAAGTCAGAAAAAGCTAATGGTCGCAAAGCGTTCTCAAAGTCTTTCTCACCTTGGGAGAACCGTTCTTCACGTATGTCAAAATCCTCGTCCATCATATTCTGCCTGCAAAATTACGAAATAAATCGCAAAACTCAGCATACTAAGGCATAAAACGTTAAGCCATCTTTATCATTTTATAATTTTTATACTTTTTTTAGATTGTATTTGTTTGGTGGTTACGGGAAATTTTGTACCTTTGCAGCCGGTTACGGTTTTCCAAAATGGACAACTTTTTGACGGCCTGAGGAGAAAAAGTTTCCCAAAACGGATAACTTCCGTTGGCAAAATGGGCATAAACATTAACAAACAATACAATGGAAATTAAAAACTTTACCATTACAAAGCGAGACGGGTCACAGGCCCAGTTCTCATTGGACAAAATCATGAATGCCATCGTCAAGGCGTTCGAGAGTGTGAATGAACCTGCTGATCTGGGAACTATTTCCAAGATCATCAGCCATCTGGACATCCACGACGACATCACGGTGGAGAACATCCAGAACCAGGTGGAAGAAGCCCTGATGCGCGAAGGCTTCTATCATGTTGCCAAGTCGTTCATCCTTTATCGTCAGACACACACCGAGGATCGTGACACGCTGGAGAAGATGATGTTCCTCTCTGAGTACACCGAGTCGGTGAATGCCGCCACGGGTTCGAAGTACGATGCCAATGCCAACGTGGAGCACAAGAACATCGCCACACTGATCGGCGAGCTGCCCAAGTCGAACTTTATCCGTCTGAACCGCCGTCTGCTGACAGACCGTATCAAAAAGATGTACGGCAAGGAGCTGGCCGATGAATACATCGACAAGCTGACACACCATTTTATATATAAGAACGACGAGACCTCGCTGGCCAACTACTGTGCCTCAATCACGATGTACCCCTGGCTCATCGGCGGAACCGTAGCTATCGGCGGTAACTCAACAGCTCCTACGAACCTGAAGTCGTTCGCTGGCGGATTCGTCAATATGGTGTTTATGGTATCATCGATGCTCAGCGGTGCCTGTGCCACACCTGAATTCCTGATGTATATGAACTACTTCATCGGCAAGGAGTACGGTCCCGACTACTGGAAGCATCCTGAGCAGCAGGCCGACCTCTCGCTGAAGAAGCGCACCATCGACAAGGTCATCACCGACTATTTCGAGCAGATTGTCTATACGCTGAACCAGCCCACTGGTGCCCGCAACTATCAGGCCGTGTTCTGGAACATCGCCTATTATGACAAGTACTACTTCGAGTCGATCTTCGGCGACTTCTACTTCCCCGACGGCTCAAAGCCTGATTGGGAGAGCCTCAGCTGGCTGCAGAAGCGTTTTATGAAGTGGTTCAACAAAGAGCGTACGAAGACCCTGCTGACTTTCCCCGTTGAGACGATGGCCCTGCTCACCGACGAGAACGGCGACTGCAAGGATCCCGAGTGGGGAGAGTTCACGGCTGAGATGTACTCAGAGGGACACTCGTTCTTCACCTATATGAGCAACAACGCCGACTCTCTGAGCTCTTGCTGCCGTCTGCGCAACGAGATTACCGACAACGGCTTCAGCTATACCCTCGGTGCCGGTGGTGTGTCGACAGGTTCGAAGAGCGTGCTCACCATCAACCTGAACCGCTGCATCCAGTTCGCCGTGAACCACGAGCTGAACTATCTCGACTATCTGGGTCACGTCATCGACCTATGCCACAAGGTGCAGCTGGCCTACAACGAGAACCTGAAAGAACTGCAGGCTCACGGTATGCTGCCGCTGTTCGATGCCGGCTATATCAACATCGGTCGTCAGTACCTCACCATCGGTATCAACGGACTCGTGGAGGCTGCTGAGTTCATGGGCCTGAAGATCACGCCTAACGACGACTATCTGCACTTCGTACAAGGCATCCTCGGACTCATCGAGAAGTACAACAAGCAGTACCGCACGAAGGACGTGATGTTCAACTGCGAGATGATTCCTGCCGAGAACGTCGGCGTGAAGCATGCCAAGTGGGACCGTGAGGACGGCTACTTCGTGCCCCGCGACTGCTACAACTCGTACTTCTATGTCGTAGAGGACAACTCGCTGACCATCCTCGACAAGTTCAAGCTGCATGGCGCTCCCTACATCGAGCACCTCACGGGTGGCTCTGCCCTCCACATGAACCTCGAGGAGCATCTCTCCAAGGATCAGTACCTGCATCTGCTGAAGGTCGCAGCCCAGGAAGGCTGCAACTATTTCACCTTCAATATCCCTAACACCGTCTGCAACGACTGCGGCCATATTGACAAGCGTTATCTGAAGGAGTGCCCGCACTGCCACTCGAAGAATGTGGACTATATGACCCGCATCATCGGCTACCTGAAGCGCGTCTCGAATTTCTCGCAGGCCCGTCAGGAGGAGGCCGCCCGTCGTTATTACGCTATGGCAGATTAAGCGATGCTGAAGTATATCAACTCTGACATCGTATTCCAGGAGATACCCGACGAAGTGACACTGGCAATTAACATTTCTAATTGCCCGTGTCACTGTCCGGGGTGTCACAGCCATTACCTTTGGGAGGACGTAGGCCTGCCGTTGAACACGAACGCCATCGACGACTTCGTTGAGGAATACGGCAAGAACTTCACCTGCATCGCCTTCATGGGTGGCGACTGTGATCCGAAAGGTGTCGACCAGTTGGCACAATACGTCCACGAGGAATATCCCCAGCTGCGCGTAGCTTGGTACAGTGGCCGCACCATCATCTCCTCTGCCATCAACAAGGATGACTTCGACTACATCAAGATCGGCCCCTACATCAAGCACTTGGGCCCCTTGAAGAAGCCCACCACCAACCAGCGCCTCTACCGCAACAACGGCGACGGCAATTTCGAAGACATCACTTCCCGCTTCTGGACCCATTCATAGAAGCAACATTTAGTGCGTTTTCGTCCAAATGTAGGCTAAAAAGCATAGATTTGGATAAAAATACATCAGTTTTTGTCCAAATGTGAGGTAAAATGTATAGATTTGGACAAAAACACTTGGTTCTTTCAACTATTATTCTTATCTTTGCACACATATTAAAACTAACAAACGCAAGGGTATGGATAAACTGATAGGACGTGAGCGTGAATGTGAGGAGTTAAAATGGGCGGTAGAGTCTCAGCGTTCAGAGTTCGTTGTGATGTATGGACGCCGGAGAATTGGTAAAACATTCTTGGTACGTAGGTTCTTCGATGATAAATACTCTTTCCACTATGTCGGTGCCCACAAACAACCCAAAAACATACAACTTCAGAATTTCCGCGAAGCGTTGATTCGTTTTTCCGCAGATAGAGATATCCCTGCATTAGAAAATTGGCATGACGCTTTCTTGCATTTGGAAACCTATCTGGAGCTTTGTAGCGAAGAGCGTAAGGTGGTCTTCTTCGACGAGATGCCTTGGATGGATACGCAGGGAAGTGATTTTGTGGCAGAGTTGGAATATTTCTGGGCCAGCTGGGTACAGAATCGCGATGACATCGTATTCATTGCCTGTGGCAGTGCCACCAGTTGGATGAAGGAAAAACTGGAAGAGAATCAGGGAGGGCTTCATAATCGTATTACCCATCGGATTTTCCTCAGGCCCTTCTATTTGAGCGAGTGTAAAGCCTATCTGGAGGATCATGGCTTTGAATGGGACGACTATCAGATTCTGCAATGCTATATGCTATTTGGCGGTGTGCCTTATTATTTAAGCCTGTTACGCCCTTATCTGAGCCTTCCTGAGAATGTTGATGCGTTGATATTCCGTCGCGGAGGTGACCTCAGCGATGAGTTCGGTGAATTATATAATGCGTTATTTAAAAAGGCCGACCGTTATATCAATATTGTGAGGCTACTGGCTACCAAACGTCAGGGATTCCTTCGTAACGAGATAGAAGCAGCCACAGGTTATAGTGGTGGCGGACTTACAAAAATGCTGGAAAATCTGGAGCGATGTGATTTCATTGTCGTATATAATCAGTTTGGCAACAAAAACAAGTTGACACTTTATCGACTTGCCGACTTCTATACCTTATTTTATTTTCGTTATGTGGAGAACAACCGTTCTCGCGATGAGCAATACTGGCAGCACCACTTTACCGACCGTAGCGTAGAGTCGTGGGAGGGCTTTACGTTTGAAGAGGTCTGTCTGCGTCATCTGCCTCATATCAAACAGGGACTTGGCATTTCTGGTATAGCTACGGAATCATCTTCCTGGCGATTCACGCCAAGGAAAGATGATACGCGGATAGGTGCCCAAATCGATTTAGTGATTAGCCGTGCTGACAAAATCATCCACTTGGTGGAAATGAAGTTCTGTGAGACGCCCTATGTCATCAAGAAAGATTATGAGGAACGGCTCAAGGAGCGAAAGGCTCTATTTATGGAAGTGACGGGCATCAATCGCAGTCCTGTTCACACATTCATTACGCCCATGGGGCTTTCCCAAGGTTCCCACTCCTCCATCGTTCACAGTCAACTGACAGCAAAGCATTTGTTTGCCAATCTTTAATCTACCAGCAACTTGAAGTCTTTCTCCAGGGAACTGGGCGGCCATGTGCCATCGGAGACATCATATCTCCCACTCTCGACATTCACATAGGCATATCTGCAAGGATGACTCCAGTTCCCAAAGGGAACATCGTCGATAAAGAACACCCAGGAGGTATAACCTGGCGACAGATAGGTGTGATAGTTCGCCGGAATGGTCGTATTAGGCTTAACAAACTCTTTGGATACATACACGCTGATGTCATCCAGCTCGTTATGGAGAATCTTCTCCTTGACGATTTGCCAGGCCTGATCCTGCGTCAACCACTTATCCGTATTACTATCAGCGGGTTCCAGACTCGTCTGGCCCGTTCCCATAATACGATCATCACTACCGCAGCTGCTCATGCCGACGGCTAGCAACAGCAGAGCGCATAGCCATAATACGTTTTTCTTATTCATATCGTTCGTTTTTTAATGTTTCACATCAATACCCATCAGTTGACCTTGACAAACTTGACATAATTCTCGGCATCGTAATACAATCTGAGTTCAGAGCCAGAAAGTATCTTGTACGATTTGGTTTCCCTGATATGTTTTTCTATGAGTTGACGGTCAAGGTCCAGACCCCCCAAGTAGGTAGTACATATTTCTGTAAAGGAAAAGAGGTCTCCTTGACGAACATACGTTCCATAAGCTTCATTTGGCCAAATATTACCATCAAAAGTTCCATCTGGGTGGAATGTCAATCTCGTGGTATTGACAATATTTTCTCCCGTATGGAAATCCTGATCATTACCATACCCGACGACTGACCACGTGCCCCAGAGATCGGTATTGACATCGTCATTACTGCAGCTGCTCATGCCGAAGACCGTCATCAGCACAACACAAATCCATAATACGCTGTTCTTCTTCATATACGTTTTGATTTTAATGTTTCTACTTACGGGGGCTCTAGTTAATCCAGGTGGGCCAGGTCTGAAGGATACGGCCAGTGTGGGCATCGATGAAGGCGTATTCCATTGTGCCATACAGGCCATACACCAATCTGGGAGCCCATTGCGAAGAGCCTTTCGACACAGGGAACTCCACTATCATCAGCGCATCGTCGAACCACGCCATAATGTTTCCAGCACCAATTTCTTCGACAGGCACTTTCAGGTATTTCGCAAAGATTTCCTTCGCCTTCTGCAAATCGAAGGCGGGAGTGATGTCCAGATTGTCGATCTTGACATATAGGCCGTTGCAGTCGTTCACCTTCCCATGACGGAATCGCACATTATAGCCTGCCCCAAAGACAATAACCCCTTTGTATTGCTGCTGATAACATTCGAGGGTCAGCGGGTCTTCCATCCAGTCCTCTGTCTCCTGCCGATAAAGGCGGAAATTCTCATCAAGGTCAAGTTTCATGTATTTATTAAACAGGTCTTTTGCCGATGCAGGGGCCGCATTGCTATTTCCCATGAAAGAAATCCATTTGATGCCGCCATCGGAATCTCTCGTAATCTCAGCACCATTGCTCTCGGTCGTTTTCATGGCACTCTCATGCCTGGGGTTCTGGCCCGTGCCTTCCAAGAATTCCGGCTCGTCATTGACGGGTTCCACAAACTCACCGTCCGATCCTCTTCCTGCCCCATCGCCAGGCACATCATCACTACTGCAGCTGCTTATGCCGAAAGCCAGCATGGCCATCACTAATATGGATAAGAGTTTCTTCATCTACGTTTTGTTTTTACCTAAACTCGAATCTATTTCTTAATGAATATAAACTCATGAACATACAATCCGTCGTCCGGACCTTGATGATAGCCTTCCATATGCATATCACCACCCGAAATAATACACTTCAATGTTTTCCCACATAATTGTATTATCTGTTTTTCCCTATCATAGGAGTAGTCGTATTCTCCATCCTCATTCGGTAAATCCGGGTACAATGGTTTCCCCTTTTTGATGAAGACCTTAACCTTACCACTTTGGTTAAACATAAATATATCCCGTTGATCTGATGATATTTCAGTATTGCCATCGGGATAACACAAAGTCTTGAGTTCCCATGTACCAACAATAGAAGATTCTGATGCTGGGTCATTCTTTCCCTCAATAGAATCATCATTACTGCAGCTGCTCATGCCGACAGCCAGCATCAGCACAACACAAATCCATAATACGTTTTTCTTCTTCATATCGTTTTTGATTTACCTTACCACAAAAGCACCTGTCCCTTCCATAACCGTTGATTTTACATGCCCCAATCGTAAGTTGTCCTATACAATGCACGGCCTGTGTGAGCATCTATGACAAGCCCTTCCAGACCGTGTCTGACCTCGTAGGCAAGGCGAGGACCAAAAGAATCTCCCTGGGGGACTCTTACAATTTGCAATTCACAACGGTTCTCATCATAGAAATAGAGATTCATAAACGACTTGAATATCTCAATGGCAGCCTGCTCGCTAAAACTCGGTGTCACGTCGAAGTCCTTGATGGGGAGATAGTCACAACTGCCTCCGACCATCAGACCGTCAATGAAAGAGATACAGCCAGATGATGTTTTCACGATGACATCTTTATAATACTGCTGGTAGTAATCGTGCGTTTCAAAATGCAACCCGCTATCCCACTCTGTATGCTGGGAACATCTGAAATAGTCGGCTACGCCCTCACCATAATATCTCTCATAGAAATCAGCAACAGTTTTCGGACGTTCTTCGGCAGGCATCCCTGTGAAATCGACTGCTTCAATTGCACCCAGCGAATTGCGCATCACCTTCAAGTTGCCTTCCTGGACATAACCCTGCCCCCACAAAGGGGCATTGGCCTCTATCCACTCACCACCCGTAAACTCTGTTGTCTTCTGGCCAAGCGCCCCATCAGGAATCTCGCCATCTTCTACATAATTGCCCAAAACTTCATATGCCACCGTGCCATTGACAGTATAGAAACAAGAACGATCGATGGCATTGAATTTGAGATCGGTAAGTTTCAGCGTTATATATGGTTTATCGCCAATCCTGCCTTTACTCACCACGGTGATGCTCCCGCTTAGGGCATTTCCTTCAATCAAGATGTCTTCCATCCAGGTAGGCGTATAAGCAGCTGCCGCATCGAACTGGCTAATGTCAAATGTATCTCCCTCTTTCAGGTCATTGAAACTCATCTGCCGATTGCTTTGGAAACCGATGGTCAGTATAAAGAAGACATCCGATCCTTTGATATTGGCCCCAAACCCCATGTGGTAGATGGTGTCATTCTCAAAAGTGATTCCGGCCCCCAAGTAACAATGAGGGGGATTATACATCTCACCGCTCTTATAAAACTCCCCCCAACTAATCTCGCCCTTGTCCGACAGGATGAGCAAAGAGTTTTCAGGGATTTCATCAGGGATGATATTCTCCCCAGACCCAACAATGTTTTCATCGTCGCTGCTGCAGCTGCTCATGCCGACAGCCAGCAACAGCAGAGCGCATAGCCATAATACGTTTTTCTTATTCATATACGTTTTATTTTAAATGCGAAATTACACCTTACCTATTTATATAATGAACGAAAAAGCAAAACCTTGCAAAAAATCCGAGATTTTTATGATCTTTTAACGGTTGGGGGGGCGTAATTGATAAAAAAGTGTATCTATTTTTCTTGAGTCAACAGGCTCTTGATATACGTTTCGATATCTTCATGACCAGGCTGGTCACACTTCGTCGTACTTTTAAAGCAAGTAAACCCTCATGAAGCTTCCTTTGCTCTATCATTCTCCTTAGGGTACCGTTTTGAATTCTCGAGAGAATTTCAGACTTTACCCTATCTAAACTCTGACTTTACAGGCACTAAACTCCTAAATTTTCTCGAGAATTTATCGCCTTCACCTAACCTTTCCTAAAGTCCTAAGCATCCTTTCATGGACTTTAGTCCGTCCAAACTGCGACGCACATGTCACACAAATACTGCATTTTGCCCGATTTTGTGTAGGCTCGATGAGGTCATTTAAGAATGGTCATAGCCCATTGGGGGATGTCGTTGGTGTATTGCTTGAACAGCTGGCCGTCGGTAGTGCTATAGAGTAAAGACGGAAGTTGGTTGTCGACGGAATTGTCATAAATGTATGCACGATCCACAAAAGAAATGGCCTTTGCTGCATTCAGGAGTGATTTGTAATAGCGAGAGATTATTTTGGAAATGGGAACCTCGTGGCCACCGTTCATATAACGCTGGGTGATACGGGCAACATTAATGGCTGGGTCAGACGTACAGACGTAAAACAGACGAATGAAATAACCGACAGCCTTGGCCTTGCGTAAGAATTCCAGCTTCTCGGGTGAAGAGAAAACAGTCTCAAAGACGAAATCACGGCCGTTTTCCAGACAGTCATATCGTAAGCGGGTGGCTTCTTCCGCAGCCTTCAGAACAGCCTCTGGAGAATTCCAGTCACCAAAAGTATCTTGTGCTATGTTATCGGGGTTGATATATATACTATCCGCTGCCCATTCGTTGTTGAGTAGCTGGACTGTTGTTGTCGTCTTTCCTGAACCATTTGGACCAGCGACAACGCAAAGAGTCGGTTTTCTTTCTTTCATAATGCTTCCTGACTTCTCCACGCTTCTATTTCATCTGCTACAATCTGAAGTCTTCTCTGCTTCTCAGCTTCAGCCTTGGCACTCGACTCACGAGCTGCCTGAGCAACGTCTTCCATCAGTTCCTGCAGCATTTCGTCTGTAGGTTCTTCCATTGAGGTCAGACGGTATTTCTTATGAATCTCAGTCATAACTACTTATTTTTTGATTTATGCAAAGATAATTATAATACTATTATAAAGGTTACGGAACAGTTATTATTTAGTAATATTTAGCATAAAAGTTTGGGAAAGTCATCGAAATACCGACAATAATCTGTAACTTTGTGCGCAAATTACAAATTACTTAACTGATATATAATGAGAAAGATCGTTTTGCTGCTATTGTCGGCAGTCGTTTTGGATGGATCGGCTAAAACGAAGATGAGACCAGCGGTAGAGACATGGCCTGACGGGACGGTGATGGACGGCTGGTTTGCGGACACGACCAAAGTGGATATCGCGTCTTTGGGTCGCCCGTATGTCATCACCGACTATGGCGTGAGGCTTGATTCTGCGATAGTCCAGACATCAGCGATACAGGCCGTGATCGACCGTGCTGCCAATGAAGGAGGGGGCGTGGTTGTCATTCCCGATGGAACGTTTCTGACGGGTGCCTTATTTTTTAAACAAGGTTCGCACCTGCACGTGAAGGGCAGGCTGAAGGGTTCTGAGCGCATCGCAGACTTCCCAGTGATGACGACACGCATAGAGGGTGAGACCTGCAAATATTTTGCGGCGCTGGTGAATGCCGACGGCCTCGACGGATTCACAATCAGCGGCCAGGGTACTATCGACGGCAACGGACTACACTACTGGCAGGAGTTCTGGATCCGCAGGAGTTGGAATCCGCAATGTACGAACAAGGATGCCCAAAGGCCGAGACTGACGTATGTCTCTAATTCCAAGAACGTGACCATCCAGGATGTGCGGCTGATCAATTCGCCGTTCTGGACCAACCATGTGTATAAGAGTGACCATGTGCGCTATTTGGACTGCTATATCTATGCCCCTACTGAGAATGTCTGGCCGCCGGAGCCTAAGCGCGGAGCACCGTCGAGCGATGCCATCGATATCGATGCCTGTACGGACGTGTTGGTGAACGGCTGCTATATGCACGTGAATGATGATGCCGTCGTGCTGAAGGGTGGCAAGGGAACCTGGGCAGACAAGGACGAGACCAACGGCGACTGCGAGCGCATCCTGATCGAGAACTGTCGCTATGGCAAGGTTCACGGCTGCTTGACGCTGGGTTCCGAGTCGCTGCACGACAGGAATATCATCCTCCGTAACTGTTACACGGAACGGGCCGACCGTGTGCTGTGGCTTAAAATGAGGCCAGATACGCCGCAGCAATATGAGTACGTGACGGTGGAGAACATCACAGGCCATTGCAAGCGGTTCCTCTTTATCCATCCCTGGACGCAATTCTTCAAGCCGGGAAATCGTGAGGATATGCCGCTGTCCCACTGTAACAACATCGTGATGCGGAATATCCAGGTAGATGCCGAGACGCTGTTTGACGTGGAGACATCGGATAAATATGAATTGATAGATTTCTCTATCGATGGGAAGATTTTGAGTTTTTAATCGACTTTGCCATATCATTTGGGGAAAGTCGTCGAAAAAATCCCAGGAAGTCGTCGAAAGGTAGTTGGAGGCGGAGGATAATCGTTCTATCTTTGCACCAGAAAATTAAAAATAAATAGCAAAGATATGAAACAGATTAGAATTTTCGCAGTGATGATGATGCTGACAATGTCGGCAGTAGTAATGGCCCAGACCACCGTGAAGGGCGTGTTGAAGGACGAAGTGCTGGACGAGGCAGAGCCGTTTGCCACCGTCCGCGTGTTTAAGGCTGGTCAGACAGACAAGCCCGTAGCCATGTTCCTCACTAAGGAAGACGGACAGTTCTCTGAGAAGGTCAGCGGCAAGGGCAAGTACGACATCGTGTTCAGCAGCGTGGGTAAGGAGGACTTCCGCCAGACCATCGATCTGGGCAGCGAGAGCGTGCTCGACCTCGGCATCTTATATATTAAGGAGAACGAGAATATGCTGAAGGGTGTGGAGATCATCGCCCAGAAGCCCTTGGTGAAGATGGATGTGGACAAGATGAGCTACAACGTGGCTGAGGATGAAGACTCGAAGTCGAACACCGTGCTCGACATGCTCCGCAAGGTGCCCATGGTGACGGTCGACGGTCAGGACAATATCTCCGTGAACGGTTCCTCTTCATTCAAGGTGTATGTCGACGGCATGCCCAACGTGATGTTCTCCTCGAACCCCTCAATGGTGTTCAAGAGCATGCCCGCCACAGCCGTGAAGAGCATCGAGGTGATCACCAATCCTGGTGCGAAGTACGATGCTGAGGGTGCCTCTGGCGTGCTGAACATCGTGATGAACAAGATGACACCCGCAGCAGGCGGCATGCCCTCACAGAGCTACAGCATGGACGGCTACAACGGTACTGTCCGTGCCCAGGCAGGTAACAAGCAGATTGGCGGTAGCGCCTTCATCAGCGGTCAGCAGGGCAAGCTCTCTTACAGCGTCAATGCTATGACCTCATACAATAAGCCAGGCAATACCGAGACCGAACTGGAACAGATCCAGGACAACGGCGTGTCGCAGATCATGACCTCCAGCAACGAAGTGAAGACCCCGTTCACGATGGGAAGCCTGTCGCTGGGCTATCAGCTCGACGAGATGAGTGCGCTGAACCTGACGGCACAGATCAACACCATGTCGATGAAGAGCAAGGGCACCACCACTACCAAGATGGACGGCTATGATGTCTCCAATTTCAGCTACGACAGCAGCACCGATATGAAGAACTCGCGCACCTCGTTCAACGGAAGCCTCGACTACCAGCGCTTCTTCAACAAGGAGCACACCCAGTCATTAGGCTTTACCTATCAGCTGAGCTACAATCCCGCCTCCACAGAGTCGACCAACAACTTCGGCGGAACCCGTGGCGCTGGACTGCCCGACCTGACAAGCCGTTACTCAGAGAACGACGACAAGACCACCAACCACATCTTCCAGATCGACTACACCATGCCTCTCGGCACTGGCCAGACGCTGAACCTCGGCAGCAAGCTGCAGCTCCACGATGCCACCTCTGATTCGAAGTACTACCTCAAGGATGTCTATGACCCCTCCAGCAGCAGCGAATACGAGTACAAGAACAAGATCCTCGCAGGCTATGGTGAGTATGTCGGCAACTTCAATAAACTGGGTGTGAAGGCAGGCGTCCGCTATGAGTACACCTGGCAGGATGTGGAGTACCATCTCGGCAACGGCGAAAACTTCAACACCGGCTACGGCAACCTCGTGCCCTCCGCCAACCTCCAGTACAACCTCTCACAAGGCAGCAACATCGGTCTGACCTACAACATGCGCATCAGCCGCCCAGGTATCACCTACCTGAACCCCTATGTCGACAAGACAAACCCCATCGCCATCACTTACGGTAATCCCGACCTCGACGTGGAGAAGGCACATAACATCTCGCTGGTGTACAACATGTTCACCCCGAAACTGATGGTCAACCTGAACCTGCACCACAACTTCACCGACAATGCCATCTCGCAGTACAGCTTCTACGACAGCGACAACCTGCTGAACACCACTTATGGCAACGTCGTCAAGCGTCATCAGACGGGTCTGAGTGCCTACGTGAACTACCTGCTGACTCCGAGCACACGCCTCTTCATGAACAGCAGCATCAACTACCTCAGCCTGAAAAGCGACGCCCTGGACCAGAGCAACAGCGGATGGACAGCCAACATCATGGCAGGCTTGCAGCAGACACTCCCCTGGGACCTGAAGCTCAGCGCCTTCCTCATCACCTCAACGAAGAACTACACCCTGCAGGGATGGAGCGGCGGTTTCAACATGCTGACTGCCACCCTCTCGAAGTCACTCTTCAACGACAAGCTCACCATCGGCGTACAGGGTATCGTAGGACTCAACAAGGGTGGCAACCTGAACATCGAGAGCAGCAGTCGCGGACAGAACTTCACCTCTTACACCAATGTCAAAGTGCCCATCTACGGCGTGACCTTCACCGTCAGCTACACCTTCGGTAACAGCAAGGTAAGAGCCAAGCAGCACACCAGCCGCGTACAGAACGACTTCATCGAGCAGCAGTCGCAGGGTGAGATGCTCAACAGCGTAGGCTCCGGCAGCACCTCTGGCAACGGTAACGCTACAATGCCACAGTAAGATTTTTAAAGACCACGAATTACACGAATTTCACGAATTGTCATCTAGAAGTATAAAATAATTCGTTTAATTCGTGTAATTCGTGGTTTATTAATAAAGGAATTTGGTTGTTTCAGAATTAATGTATATCTTTGCAGCATGAAAGTGAATATTACTCGTCAAGATATAACGTTCTACGGCCTGCAAATAGCAGCATGGTTGGCATTCCTGATGGTGCCGGCCATCTCTGCATTCATCGCCACACAGAGCTGGACGGGAGCAGTGAGAGCTTTCGATATGAACGCCAGGATCCACTGGACGTCGGCCGCCATCTATTTCGTCAACGCCCTCATCCTCGTGCCCCTGGGCTACTACCGCAACCGCCGTTGGATGTTCTGGGGAGGCAACGCCCTCATCCTCATAGGACTGGTGTACATCTTCTTCTACGACTTCAATCCGCAGGGGTTCATTGAGCGCATTCCCGATGAGCGTCATCGTCAGTTTGCCCTCGCCAATTTCTACGCCTCGTCTTTGGTGGCCATCCTTATGAGTGCCTTCCTTGCCGGAATAGCCCTGCTGGTGCATCATGTGCGTCGTTCAACGGTCATCAAGCGGCAACTGAAAGAGGAACAGCAGAAGCGTACGGAGGCAGAACTCGAGTGGCTGAAGAATCAGTTGAACCCGCATTTCCTGTTCAACACGTTGAACAATATCTCATCGCTTGTGCAGATCGATGCCGACAAGGCCCAAGACGCCATCGCCCAGTTGAGCGACCTGATGCGCTATGCGATGTATGAGACACGCCGTGAGACGGTGCCCATTCAGGGAGAGGTGGAGTTTATGCGCAACTATATCGAACTGATGAAGCTGCGCTGTAGTGACAAGACGGAGGTCAACTGTCAATTGTCAATTGTCAACTGTCAACAAAACATCGCCCCTCTGCTCTTCATCTCGCTCATCGAGAATGCCTTCAAGCATGGCGTGAGCAGCAGCCGGCCTTCGAAGATCGATATCCGTCTGGAACAGCAGGACGACAATCTCGTCTTTACCTGCGACAACACCAACTTCCCCAAAGACGACACAGACCGCAGCGGCTCTGGCATCGGCCTGGAGAACACCCGTCGCCGTCTTGATCTCATCTATCCTGGCCGCTACACCTGGGAGCAGACCCTCGAAGGCGACATCTATCACGTCCGCATCACCCTCAAGAATGAAAAGTGAAGAGTGAAGAATGAAGAGTGAAGAATTTGCTGCCGCCCAGATGTAATCATCTGTAAACCGTAAACAGTAAACTGTAAACAAAAAAAATATGACCCTCTCCTGTATCATCGTCGACGACGAGCCGCTGGCTGTCAGGCTCCTGGAGTCTTTCGTATCCAAGACGCCAGACCTGACACTCCTGGCCTCCTTCACCGATTCCGTCGAGGCCATCAACGCCGTGAAGGAACAAAAGCCCAATCTCCTCTTCCTCGACATCCAGATGCCAGACCTCAACGGTATGGAACTCGCCCACATGATACCCTCAGAGACACGTGTCATCTTCACCACCGCCTTCAAGGAATACGCCTTCGAGAGTTATGAGGTCAAGGCCCTTGACTTCCTCCTGAAGCCCATCAGATATAATAAGTTCATCGCCGCCATCGACAAGGCGAAGGAATGGTTTAGTTTGGATAATCGGGGGCGCGGGGGTACGGAGGCGCGGGAGTACGAGGATACATCTGCCGACAAGACAAATCTCACACCCTCGTACCCCCGTACCCCCGCACCTTCGACAACCTTCCTCAAAGTCGACGGCGAATATCGCCAGATCGCCATCAGCGACATCATCTACGTCAGCGGCATGAAGGACTACGTGATGTTTTATCTCGAAAGTGAACGGCGCCCCCTCGTCACCCATCTCACGATGAAAGCCGTTGAGGATATGCTCCCCCCACAGCAGTTCATGCGAGTGCACCGTTCCTTCATCGTCTGCCTTGACAAGATTCGCAAGATAGACCGCAACGACTGCATCTATATCGGTGATGAAATCATCCACGTGACGGAGGCCTATCTCGCCACCTTCCAAGAGTACCTCAACTCCAAGTTCCCGGGTAAGTGAACAATTGAGAGTGAAGAGTGAAGAATGAAGAGTGAAGAATTTGCTGCCACCCAGTGGTAATCATCTATACGCTCGGCTTTGCCGCTTGCTACCGCAGGGACGCAAGAACTTAAACAATAAACTATAAACAAATAATACAAAAATGAAAAAAACTATTCTCTTTGCCCTGATGGCCATTATGAGCCTGACGGCCTTCGCCAACAAGACCTTCCCCCTCAAGGGAACCTTCGTCAGTCCTGCCGATAAGCACATCCTTTATGCAGGCCGTATCAGTTTCACCAACCCCGAGCGTCCTGCCTGGAACTATCCTGGCGTGCAGATCGTCGCCGCCTTTGAGGGCACATCGCTCAAGATGATGGCCAAGCCCAATAGTGGCTATTTCGTAGCTCAGATAGATGGGGCCGAACCCTTCAAGGTGGCTTTCCGTGGGGCCAAGGACTCGGTAGTCACTCTCGCTACGGCCCTGCCCGATGCCCGTCACACCGTCCGACTGATGTACGCCATCGAGGGCTATGAGATGTATCCTGAGTTCTGGGGCTTCATCCTGGACAGCGGCAGGCAGCTGGTCGATGCGCCCGCCTTCCCCTCAAGGAAGATCGAGTTCATCGGTAACTCCATCACCTGCGGCTATGGTAACGAGGGCACCGACAGGAATGAGCACTTCGAATACGAGACCGAGAACCACTATTATTCCTACGCCTCCATCACCGCCCGCAACCTCTGCGCTCAGCACTGGGTGGTGGCTCGCAGCGGCATCGGCGCCTATCGCAACTACGGTGAGGCCAAGACGGGCTCGCCTCGTAGTTGTATGCCTGTTCAGTACGAATATACGGGCTATGCCCTCGACTTGGATTTGCGCAAAGAAGCATCGTTTCTCAATGAGAAATGGGACTTTAGCCGCTATCAGCCCGATGTCGTCTGCATCAATCTCGGCACCAACGACCTCTCTACCCGCAATTACGACCTGACGCTCCTGAAGCAAGGCTACCAGAAGCTCTATCAGTTGGTCCGTACGCACAATCCGAAGGCGAAGATCGTGTTCCTCACAGGTTCCATGCTCTATAATCAGGAGTTGAAGGAGGCCCGCCAGTTGCTCGACGAGGTGACCGCCGAGGCCAAGAAATCAGGCGACAAGGAGGTCTATCGTTTCGACATGTCGCCCATCCAAAGTAACGAATGGTACGGCAATGACTATCATCCCAACATCTGGCAGGATGAGAAGATGGCCGGCGAACTCACCGCCTACCTCCGCAGCCTCATGAACTGGTTCTGAAACAAGAGATTGTACATTATAAGGCTACATCCATCAATTAATAATACTTAAATTTCACAAACTTGTGAATCACAAGTTTGTGAAATTTAAACTCAAACTTATCTTGAAATTTGGCTTAAAACGTCATAATGCAGGTTATCGTATTGATTATCAGTATTTTAGACTATGACGTTTAGTGTTTTGAAACGTCATATAAACGTCATTATTTAGGAAAATAGCTAAATTACTTTACCATTTTGTGGACATTTATATTCTTGTCTATCAAGGTTGTGACGGCAGTTTGTCTTAGTTTAGATAGCCTAAACTGTCAGTTTACCCAGCCTAAACTGACAGTTTAAATTTGGTAAACTGACAGTTCAAACTATTTGTGTTATAGTCGAACTGCATTGTTAATCAGATAGTTAAGAATATTTTCTATCGTTTTAGACCGTTCATTATGTCCGTTCTTTTTACTTTGTGACGTTTACATGACGTTTCAAAACACTAAACATCATAGTATAACCTTCTGATATAAAGTAAGTTAGTTGTCATTATGACGTTTTAACCAATTTTTCAAGATTCTTTTCATTGTATGGTTTTTATCACAATCACAAAAACATGAAAATAGTATGCAGAAATTACAATATCCTTATTCTGCTGCTTTCATTTAGTCTCAGATGGCCTAAAAAGAGTGGAAGCCGTGCGCGAATTAAGATTAGCCAGTAAAAGTGAGGGGACTCAAAAGCTAGCGGACCGCCCAACACACTTTCATGTAGAAGTGTTTTTAGGTTTTGTAAATAACTGAAACACAGACTGAAATACGATACTCCCAAAATTGAACGGTACAAAAAAGTGCAATAGCGAAAAAATAGGAAATTGAAGAGTTTTGCAGAGCAAAACCGGCCTTCAAAGGTGTGCAATATTTAACATGTCGTTAAGATTATTTAACTTTAAATTTTAAGGCAATTTTGCCGTTTGCCAAGTCTGGCTGACAATAGTTGCTCATTTTAGGGTTTTGCAGATAGCACGAAAATCAACGAAAAAAAAGGTTCTTGTACCGCAGTTGTATCTCGAACGTTTTAAGTGTATGGGATTCAATGGCTGTTAATGATTTAAAGCCAAGTCTGGTATGTCATTTTCGCTCATTTTTGAGAAAATGGGGCACAGCTCCATGTTAAAGTCTGTCATTCCTGCTCTACTTTGATGAAAATTCAGTAACTTTGCAGCGCAAAGTTTGTAAAACAGCAGACAATATGTCAAAGATAACAGTACAAAATACACAGATAACGGTCATTAAGCAGAACGAAGATGACTACATCAGTTTGACAGACATGTTGAAGGCTAAGGATGGTGAGTTTTTCTTCTCCAATTGGCTACGCAATCGCAACACCATAGAGTTCCTTGGAATCTGGGAGCGGTTGATGAATCCGGATTTTAATTGTGCCGAATTCGACATAATTAAATCTCAGGCAGGGTTGAACCGTTTCCGTCTCAGTGCCAAAGAGTGGACAGAGAAGACTAATGCCATCGGTATTATATCAAAGGCAGGGCGTTATGGTGGCACTTACGCCCACAAGGACATTGCCTTTGAGTTTGCCATGTGGATAAGCCCAGAGTTCAAGGTATATCTGATACGGGAGTTCCAACGTCTGAAAGACGAGGAGCAGAAGCAACTTGGATGGACGGCGAAGCGTGAACTATCAAAAATCAACTACCGCATTCATACGGATGCCATCAAGCAGAACCTTATCCCAAAAGAGGTGACGGTTGCACAGGCAAGCATCATCTATGCGGAAGAGGCGGATGTGCTCAATGTTGCCATGTTCGGACAGACGGCCAAGCAATGGCGTGAAGCCCATCCTGAGTTGAAAGGGAATATTCGTGACTATGCTTCCATCAACGAACTCATTTGCCTGGCAAAT
>JAFRQC010000181.1 GCA_017428805.1 Prevotella sp.
ACGGAGAGCGTCGCCCGCTTGATGTCGTTCGAACGCCGGTTGATGCAGTAGGCGCAGTCGTACATACAGTAGTTCGTCAGCATCACCTTCAGCAGCGAGATGCATCTTCCGTCATCGGCAAACGAGTGGCAGATGCCCACGCCTCCCACCGTCGAACCCACCATCCCCTGCTTGCCCTTGCGCACGGTACCGCTCGACGAGCACGACACATCGTACTTCGCCGACTCCGCGAGTATCCGCAGTTTCTCCATGGTCTTTTCCGTCAGCATAGGGCAGATTGGTTGTTATTTCTTGGCGTTGGGACAGTGCTGGCAGAGGAAATCATAGACGAAATCGAAGTCCTCATCGGGCACGAAGACGCGGTTCTTGTTCAGCAGCTGATTCACCTTGATAAGGTTCAGACGGCGACGGGCCTTGATGCTTTTCACGTTTGCAAGCACGGAGGTCGATGTCGAGCGTGAGGCAGCGAGGATGCCCGATCCCATTACTCCGGGCTTGCCTGCAGCAGCACCCACGAGGGCTGTCAATGCGCCCAGCACCTTCGCCTTCTTCATCTGACGGGGCATCTGCTGGTGTACCACCTCCTTCTCGTCGAGCGTGAAGAGCACCACGTATTTCCAGCCGTAGGTCCAGGCTACGATGACATACGCCACGTAGCCGATTACGGCAAACACCAGCATCAGAATCAGGAACCCAGACGTGAAGCCCCACAGGCTTTCCAAACTAAAACCGTCCTCGCAACTGATGAAGATCACATTCAGCAGCCACACCAGTCCGAAACTGATGCCCAGCACCCAATATACATCAAACAGGATGCTCGGGTTCTTCAGCATCGGCACCTCGTACACCCAGCGGTATTTCCCGTCCGGGTACAGCGTCACGCGACTATCGGTTTTACCTTTTATCTGTTTCATTGGTGCAAAGATACTGCAAATCGTGCAGAATCCATGATTTTAATTGTTAATCTACTTGAAATCCCGCCAACTAAGTGTCGTTAAGATGCCAAGTTACGTATGATGAGTCAAAATTCACGTTGTGAATGATTTTGTGCCGAGACCTCCCCTACATCTCCCATAGACCTCCCGTCACCCCTCCCATGATCTCTCTCTTAGGATAGCTATTGTTGTAAATTATGTGCAGTCGAGCGTAGCCTATTACAATGTTGTTCCGCTTCATACCTGAGGCTGGGGAGGTCAGACGGGAGGTCTATGGGAGGTCTAAGGGAGGTCTCTAAACAAGACCTCCCGTGCTGAAACCCCTATAAACACAGGCTTTTTCAAAGAAAACGGGAGGTCTGATGGCTTTTTCAGTTTGCACCTCATTTATCAGGACTCAGTAGATCCTGATTTTTTTGTTTTTGGTGCGCTGGGACTTTCTTTAGACTAAACCCGGATTTTCCTTAGGGGAAACTCCCACTTTCCTTAGGGGAAACCTCTGAATTCTCGAGAGAATTTCAGAGAAAGGTGACATATTTCTCATAGAAACTAGGCACCTTTCTTGGACTTTGGACTAACCTTTCTTCGAGTTTGGAGGCATGCCATATTACCCTAATTATGCTTATCTAAAAAAATATCTACAAAACAAAATACTCGATATGATGAGTACCCATGAGTTAGTGAATCACATTCTGCAAGAAGAGAATATGAGTCCATTTGAAAAGTTTGTTTCCGAAATTGTTTCAGATGATGCAAATTAGCGAAGTGACATTTGATAGCTGCCACCTCCTATCAGGCGACAAGTTTTGAGGCAGTTCGGGCGTTTTGTCGCCTGCGGGAAGGGTTGTCGCTATAAGTTGGAGAGAAAAATGCGGGAAAGTTTGGAATGAGACGGAAATCACCGTAACTTTGCCTTCGATTTAAGATTCATACATAAGTTAGTTAGAGTTAGTTTTTTCATAATGCTTTTGGTTTTTGGTTATTGATTAGTTAGCATATAGGACTCGCAGGGATGCGGGTCCTATATGCTTGAATAGTGTATATAATCAGCGGAAAAACCTCTTTTAGAGCTTCAGTCTCAGACCGGCGAGGAAGACACCCTGCTCACCAAAACCGGCTTCACCGAAGATGCGGACAACACTTCCGAACTCCAGACCGATACCTGTCACATGGAAGTTGAAGTTAGCGCCACCCCCGTCATTCTTGCTCTCGTCCTTGCCACTTTCAGACCTGAAGGTGATACCGACGGCTGCCTTGGAATACATGCTGAAGTGTTTCTTAACTACCCAGTTGTACTTCGCAGCGGGCATGAAGGTGAAGAAGGTTGTTTTGGCATCCTTATCGTCATCCCATTTACAGCCTGCGACAACAAAAACGGCACCGAGACCGAACCTGTTGTTACTATTCAGACGATGAAAATATTCAAAGCTGAGAGGTCCCCAGAAGTCAAGCTGCTTACCGGTAAACATACCCTTGGCAATCGTCCCGATGAGGTCAGTGTTAGAGCCTGTTCCATAGGCCACGGCAAACTCGTTCATCGGCACCTCCACCTCTTCCTGTGCTTTCACACTTGCGGTAGCCATCATGGCGGCTACGATCATTAACAGAATCTTTTTCATTATTGTAATATATAAACTTTAAACCGTATACTATTATTTCGCGTTCTGCTTGACGACGCCAGTTGGCGGTCAGCATATACAAAATGCAAAGGTAAGGATAATTGTTGAAGGCACCAAATAATTATGGAAAAATCAGCTAATTTTCTTTCATCGTGTTGAGTTGTAGCGTCGAAGTGCTGAGGCCTTCGGAGGTGCAGGTGAGCTGCAGGGTGCCGGCGGCGTCGGTGCTCTGGATGAGCAGTTGGGCCAGACCGTTGAAGGCGGGGATGGTAAACTGTCGGCAGTCCATAGCGTCGGGATGGTCGAGGCCGGGGTAGGAGGGATCGCCATTGCCGGCACCGAGGATGCGGCTGTTGCCCGTGAGGGTGAAAGTGAGCACAGGACAGGCATCGGGAACGATGCGGCCTTTCTGATCCTGCACCTCGATGGTGACGACGGCGAGGTCGCGACCGTCGGCAGTAATCTGGCTGCGGTCTGCCTTGAGCATGGTCTTAGCGGCAGGCTTCGTGGTTTCGATGGTCTCCGTGAGGATGCGCTTGCCGTTCTTATAACCGTAGGCCACCACACGGCCGGGCTGATAGACGGCGTTCCACTTCAAGTGTCCATTCTTGGGCATCGACTGACGACCGAGTTTCTGGCCGTTGACGATGAGTTCCACCTCGTCGCAGTTGCTGTAAGCCCAGAGTTCGATGGTCTCGCCCTCGTGGCCCTGCAGGTTCCAGTGGGGGAAGATATGGAGCGTAGGTTCATTGGTCCACCAGGATTTCAGATACCACGCCTCGTCTTTCCAGAAGCCGCAATAGTCGAGGATGCCGAATTCGGAGTCGTGGGCAGGGAAGACGAGTGGATTGGGCTCGCCACGATAGTCGAAGCCCGTCCAGTAGAAGAGTCCGGCAGCCCAGGGACGGTCGGCATAGAACTTCCAGCCACGCTCGATGACGTTCTCCACATGGTGATGGGTGGTGTCGCGATTCATGGATACCATCCGTCCGGGATAGTCGGGGGAATTGAAGTACCAGCCGCGTGTGCCACAGCCAGTGGTCTCTTCCGTACCTACGATCTTCCAGTCGGGATGGGCCTTCTTGCGGTTGTCGACATCGTTTTGGACGATATAGTTGAAGCCCACGACGTCGAGGCCCTTGATGAGTTCGGTGCCTCCCGCATTCGCCACCGTGCTGGGACGGGTGGGATCGAAGAGCTTTGTATATTCGCGCATCGCCTCGGCCAGACGGGTGCCCTGGATGGTGTTCTCCAGTCCCCACTCCTCGTTGCCGTCGCTCCAGAGGATGATCGAAGGATGGTTCCTGTCGCGCTTGATCATCCGCTCCAGAAGGCGCAGGTGTTCCTCATTGATGCCCATCAGACGGTTCTCATCGATGACGAGGATGCCCTCACGGTCGCAGATGTCGAGCAGGGCGGGCGTCATGGGATTGTGCGAGGCACGGTAGGCGTTGCAACCGAACTGTTTCAGTTGCTTGATGCGCCAGGCCTGCAGGGCATCGGGGATGGCTGCACCCACGCCGGCATGATCCTGATGGAGGTTGACGCCCTTCAGTTTCAGCGGCTCGCCGTTGAGGAGGAAGCCACGCTGGGCATCGAAGGCGATGGAACGGATGCCCGTGGTGGTCAGATAGACATCGACCACCTTGCCATTTTGACTGACGGTCGTCTCCACATGATAGAGATAAGGATCGGCGGGACTCCAGAGACGGGGCTGGCTGACGGTGAGCGTCTGTTGCGTGGCGGAGGTCTGCTTCGCCTTTAGGCTGAGGTTGGCAGCAGAGGTCTTGGCGATTTCGTGACCGACGGCATCAAGCAGGCGCTGAGAGATTTCACACTGCTGAGCTGTCAGACCACTGTTGTGTATTTCTGTCTCGATGGTGAGCAGGGCCTCGGTAAAGGGTGCCTGCAACTGGGCATGGACGAACGTGCCGAAGGGGGCTACGCTGACCTGAGCGGACTTCTCGAGCCACACGTCGCGATAGATGCCTGCACCCTCGTAGAACCAGCCCTCCTCGAGCGAGGCATCGGCACGGACGCAGATGAGGTTGTCGCCACCATAATTAATATAAGGTGTGATGTCGTAAATCTGTGTGACATAGCCGCTGGGTTCCGTACCCATATAGAAGCCATTGAACCACACCTGGGCGTTGCGGAAGATGCCGTCGAAGCGCAGTTGGAGGTGCTTGCCGAAGTCCTCCTCGCCGATAGTGAAGACCTTACGGTACCAGCCCACGCTGGTAGCAGGGTATTTCCAGCCGACGGTCTTATAGCCGTGGGAGTGGCTTGCCTCACGGGCGTAGGGCAGGGTAGGCACCCAGTCGTGGGGAATCTGCACCTCCTGCCAGGTGGAATCGTTGAATTTGCGGGAGTAGGGTCCTTCGTTGTGGATGGAGTTGGCCTTCGTCAGGTAGTTGAAATACTCTGTGCCGCAGCCGAAGTCCTTTTGGGGATCAGCAGCGTGGCCAAAGGCAAACTTCCAGCCCTTGTCGAGGCGGATGGTCTCGCGCTGGGATTGCGCACTCAGGGTGATGGTAAACAGGCAGGCGACGGTCGCCACAAGCATTGTTTTTAGTCTCATATTAGTCATTGTCTTTTTGATTGATGTTGCAAAGATAGGCAAAAAGTTTCAAACCTGTATGAAAACGAAGAGACTTTTTTATTTGTTTGACAGAATAGTGTCAATAATGGGAGATAAACGCAAACTGTCGGAGGAAAGACGTGTCGGGATAGACTGTTTTGAACGAATCGGAACGGATTTGAACAAATCGGAAAACAGGAAGGCGTTTTTGAACACGTCGGACAATCAAAAGAACGCAACAGACAACACCTTTATAAAATAATAACGACCTTTGCACCGGCAAAATGAAAAAGATTTCGTAAATTTGCATCGACTAACAATTAATTCAGTAAGATATGATAAGAAATTTTTTGATTCATGAGATGAGTAAGGTAGTTTTGGTTGTGGTCGCCTTGTGCGGCTACAGCCTTCGTATGTCCGCCCAGACACTGACGGCGACAAACATCGACGAGATTGTGAAGGCGATGACGCTGGAGGAGAAGTGCCACATGGTGCTCGGCCGTGGTATGCACTTCAACGACGACGCGAAGTTCCCTGGAACTGCAGGCAGCACGTTCTCCGTGGCCCGTCTGGGTATCCCCGAGACTTATTGTGCTGACTCTCAGCAGGGTCTCCGCATGAATGCCACTCGTGCGTGGGATCATAATGATTATTACCCCACCGATTTCGTGGCCTCGATGACACTGGCCTCGACATGGGATCGTGAGGCAGCCTTCAAGGTGGGACAGGGCATTGGCAACGAGGTGCGCGAGTTCGGTCTCGACTGGATTCTCTCACCTGCGATGAACCTCATCCGCAATCCGCTGTGCGGACGTAACCACGAGTATTACTCTGAGGATCCCTACCTCTCCGGCACCATCGGCGCAGGTTATGTGCGTGGCGTGCAGAGCGAGGGTACGGCTGCCTGTCCGAAGCATTTCGTGGCCAACAACCAGGAAACCAACAGAAACAACAACATATCCCAGGTGTCGCAGCGTGCTCTGCGTGAGATCTACCTGAAGGCATTTGAGATCATGGTGAAGGAGAGCGATCCCTGGACCATTATGACCTCTTATAATAAACTGAACGGCCCGTATGCCGTACAGAACTACGACCTGCTGACCACCATCGTCCGCGACGAGTGGGGTTGGAAGGGTATGTACGTGTCAGACTGGAATGCCGGCGATGATGCCGTTGCCGCCATGCTGGCAGGTAACGATATGCTGCAGCCCGGACAGGACAAGCAGTATCAGGCCATCCTCGAGGCCGCCAAGAACGGCAAACTACCGATGGAGGTGCTCGACGCCAACGTGAAGCGTATATTAGAATATGTGATTAAGACACATAACTTCAAGGGTTACAAATATAGCAACGAGCCTAACCTGAAAGCTCATGCCAAGACGGTTCGCGAGGTCGGTGCCGATGGTATCGTGCTGTTGAAGAATGGAGGAGTCGGGAGTCAGGAGTCAGGAGCTGGTAGAAATGTCCTGCCGTTGACTGGCAAACGCGTCGCTTTGTTTGGCTGCACGAGCTATGACTGGATCTCTGGTGGTTCCGGTTTCGGAGGCACGAGCGTAGGTCACTATACCGTTTCTCTGATTGAGGGTCTGCGCAGCGTGGGTTATGAGGTCTATAAGCCGCTGATCGGTGTTTATACCCAGCATCTTGCTGCCGAGGAGAAGAGACTCTTCCCCAATGGCCGTCCTCCCTTCTCGCTGATGCCTCCCGCACGTGCTGACGAGAAGCAGTTCACGGCTGAGGAACTGAATGCT
Organism: Prevotella sp.; assembly: GCA_017428805.1. Next base: position 6,887 of record JAFRQC010000181.1, read on the forward strand.
GCCATCGAGGGTAGCGACGTGGCTATCATCTCACTGGGTCGTAAGAGCGGTGAGGCTGCTGACCGTAGCGAGAGCGACTTCTACCTGAAGGACGGTGAGAAGCAGCTCATCAAGGCCGTCAGCGAGGCTTATCACGCTAAAGGCAAGAAGGTCGTGGTGCTGCTCGACATCTGCAGTCCTATCGATGTCGCTTCTTGGCAGGATCAGATTGACGCCCTCGTCTGCACTTGGCAGGGTGGTCAGGAGAGCGGTTTCTCTGTGGCTGACGTGCTCAGCGGTCGTGTGAACCCCTCTGGCAAGCTGCCGATGACCTTCCAGATCAACTATGGCGATGCCTACGCTGACAAGAACTTCCCCGCCAATGTCGATGATAAGACGCTGGGTGCGATGTTTATGTGGGGCTACAACAAGGATCAGGCACCGAAGGAGCGCACGCCCCAGGCTAATATCGACTTCACGAACTACGAGGAGGACATCTACGTGGGCTATCGTTACTTCGACAGCTTCGGCAAGCCCGTGGCTTATCCCTTCGGCTTCGGTCTCTCTTATACCACCTTCGAATACGACGATCTGGAGGTTGAGGAAGAGAATGGTGTCTATACCATTAAGGTCGATGTAAAGAATACGGGTAAGCGTGCTGGCCGCAACGTCGTGGAGCTCTTCGTGGCTGCCCCCAACAGCAAGAAGCTGAACAAGCCCGAGAAGGAACTGCGCAACTATGCCAAGACCAGGCTCCTGCAGCCTGGTGAGGAGGAGACCGTCACGATGACCGTCAAGACCTCCGACCTCGCCTCCTTCAACGAGAAGGCTTCTGCCTGGAAGACCGATGTAGGTGTCTATACCTTTATGATCTGCTCTTCTGCCAACACCGTCGAGGCCAAGGCCACTGCCAAAGTGAAGGCTTGGACCCAGAAGGTCCACAACGTGATGCAGCCCAACGTGAAATTAAACCTGCTCCGCAGATAGAATCTGTGTAATCTGTGCAATCTGTGGTTAAAATTATAATTCTTGCGTCCCTGCGGTAGTAAGCGGCAAAGCCGAGCGTGTGTAATTCGTGGTAGAAAAGGAAATATCAATTTGTCAATCAATCATTATAGTATGAGAAAATCAATCGTATGTATGGCGCTCGCAGCTATGTGCTGTCTGGGTGCCTCGGCACAGGAGAAGCTCTTCAACAGTGCCAGTGTTCAATCTCCCGTCGTCAACAAGGACGGCACAGTGACATTCAACCTCTTCGCCCCAAAGGCCGTGAAGGTCGAGGTGACAGGTGACTTCCTGCCCACCCAACAGGTCGACATCCCCGGCTATGGCAAGTATGATGCCCCGGGCGTGGCCCAGCTCGTGGAAGGCAAGAACGGCGTGTGGAGCTACACCACCGACAAGCTCGCCCCTGAGATGTACAGCTACACCTTCAACATCGACGGTATGACTGGTGTGAAGGACCCTGCCAACATCTACGTGAACCGCGACATCGTCAGCTTCACCAACATCTTCATCGTCAGCGACGAGAAGGGTGACAAGGGTGATCTCTATCGCGTCAACGAGGTGCCTCACGGCAATCTGAGCAAGGTCTGGTATCCCAGCCCTACCCTGAAGATGAATCGTCGTATGACTGTCTATACTCCCGCCGGCTATGACAAGGGTGGTAAGTATCCCGTGCTCTATCTGTTGCACGGTGCCGGTGGCGACGAGAACGCCTGGAGTGAACTCGGACGTGCTGCCCAGATCCTCGATAACCTGATTGCTACGGGTAAGGCTAAGCCCATGATCGTCGTGATGCCCAACGGCAACCCCAACTGTCAGGCTGCCCCTGGTGAGTGGTCTTGGGGTATGTACACTCCCGGCTTCCGCGATGGCGGTACAGGTCCAAAAGACCCCGCTGTCTCTACCATTCCTGAGAGCTTTATGGACATCGTGAACTATATTGACGCCAACTATCGCACCATCAAGAAGCGTGAGGGACGTGCCATTTGTGGTCTCTCTATGGGTGGCGGTCACACTTTCCACGTGAGTCTGCTCTATCCTAACAAGTTCGACTATTTTGGCCTCTTCTCTGCAGGTCTGCACTTGGCCAAAGGCGGTTACCAGGATTCCTTTGCCGAGCAGATCAAGGCCAATCCCGAGTTCGCAGATCAGAGTGCTAAGCTCTTCGGCAGCAAGCCCAAACTCTACTGGATGGGTATGGGTAAGACCGACTTCCTCTATCAGAGTACCGTTGACCTGCGTGCTTTCTGGGACAGCAAAGGCTACAAGTACGAGTATGTCGAGACCGATGGCGGTCACATCTGGCGCAACTGGCGCATCTATCTGACCATGTTCGCCCAGAAACTATTTAAGTAAACGAAAAAAAGAAGGCTCCACATCTTGTGGAGCCTTCTTTTTTTCGTTTACTATATTAATCTGCAACGAGCGTGAAACGCTTGAAGGCAACGATCTTCAGATCCTTGTCCTGCTTGGCGAGCCACTGAGCAACAGTAGCCTTGTCGCCGTCACCGAACTGGAACTCCTGGTCAACCAGGCAGCTCTCCTTCAGGAACTTCTGAACACGACCCTTGGCGATGTTCTCGATCATAGGCATCTTTAGCTGAGCCTCACCCTCGACCTTTGCCTCGGCAATGATCTTACGGGCCTCGTCAGCCTGCTCCTTGGTGAGCCAACCCTTGGCCATATTGCTCTCGATGTGATCCTCAGAGTCAACGAGGTTGGGGTTGATGCCAGCCTTCTTGATCTTCATCTCCACGAACTTCTCCACCTGCTCCAGCTTGGTCTTCTCGAAAGAGGTCTTGTACTCCTCGTCGAGGATCTTCTGGTCAACGCTCTGAGCGTCGAGTGCAACGGGCTTCATGGCAGCCACCTGCATGGCCACAAGGTGACCCTGCTCAGCGGCAGGCTTGTTGGTCTGAACCATGGTGCACAGGGTGTGCTTGCCCATGTGGTCGTACACTTCGATGTTGTCACCCTCGAGTGTCAGGTAGCCGTCGAGCTCCATTTTCTCACCGGTGATACCAGAACGCTGTGTCACAGCTTCCTGAGCACTCTGACCGTTGATGTCGAGAGCCTTCACAGCCTCGAGGTCAGCAGCCTTGGCGGCGATGGCAGCGTCGAGGATGCTCTGAGTCAGAGCGATGAAGTCGGCACCGTTGGCCACGAAGTCCGTCTCGCACTTCAGGGCGAGCATGGCGGCAAAGCCGTCAACAGCCTTTACGAGCACACAACCATTGGAAGTCTCACGGTCGCTACGCTTGGCAGCGATAGCCAGGCCACGCTCACGGAGCAGTTCCTTGGCCTTGTCGAAGTCGCCCTCGGCCTCGGTCAGAGCCTTCTTCACGTCAGCCAGACCTGCGCCAGTCATAGCGCGAAGCTTCTTGATATCGTCAATTGAAATTGCCATATTAACTTTGAACTTTAAACTTTGAACTTTAAACTTTATGATTACTCTGCGGCGGGAGCCTCTTCCTCGGCAGCGGGGGCAGCAGCCTCCTCGGCGGGAGCTTCAGCAGCCTTGCGGGGCTTGCGGGCAGCACGCTTGGGCTTCACGTCCTCTGCACTCTCCACGTCAGTCTGAGCGTCGGCAGCCTTCTCGTCGGCCTTCTCAGCCTTGCGCTCCTCGATACCCTCGGCGATAGCGGCGCAGCAGGCGTTGAGAATGATCTCTACGCTGTCCTTGGCATCGTCGTTGGCGGGAATGACGAAGTCGATGTTGTTGGGGTCAGAGTTGGTGTCAACGATACCGAACACGGGGATACCCAGACGGTTAGCCTCACGGACGGCAATCTGTTCCTTCAGCACGTCGACAACGAAGAGGGCGCTGGGCAGACGGGTCAGGTCAGCGATAGAACCGAGGTTCTTCTCGAGCTTGGCGCGCTGACGGGTGATCTGCAGCAACTCGCGCTTAGAGAGGTTTGAGTATGTACCATCAGCCATCAGACGGTCGATGTTGGCCATCTTCTTCACAGCTTTACGGATGGTGGGGAAGTTGGTGAGCATACCACCGGGCCAGCGCTCGATGACGTAAGGCATGCCTACGCTGGTGGCCTTCTCGGCGATCACTTCCTTAGTCTGTTTCTTAGTAGCGACGAACAGCACTTTCTTGCCACTCTTGGCAATCTGCTTCAGGGCGTCGGCAGCCTCGTCGATCTTGGCAGCCGTCTTGTGCAGGTCGATGATGTGGATACCATTGCGCTCGGTGTAGATGTAGGGAGCCATGGCGGGGTTCCACTTACGCTTCAGGTGACCGAAATGACAGCCAGCCTGCAGCAACTGATCAAAATTTGTTCTTGACATTTTCTTAATTCTTTTTTGTTGTTTACTTTCTTTTTAATTCTTTTGTCCAGAATCAGCCCGATGGTAGTCCTTCGGAATCCAACGGGTTTAGATACTAAACGGTGTTCAGTTGGATTAACGTTGTTGACTTTTGTCGCGACTCGGCAAATCAAGCAAGCTTGTTTGCTCTCGCTGTTCCAAAAGTTAACGCTTACTGAACTGGAAGCGACGACGTGCCTTCGGCTGTCCCGGCTTCTTACGCTCTACCTCACGGCTGTCGCGTGTCAGGAATCCGGCGTCCTTCAGCTGCTTCTTGTCTTCCTCATTGATCTTCACCAGGGCGCGGGCAATGGCGAGGCGCAGAGCCTGGCTCTGGCCAGTGAAGCCACCACCGTCGAGGTTGGCCTTGATGTCGTACTTCTCAGCGACAGACAGCAGGTTCAGCGGCTGCTTCACCACATACTGCAGGATGGCTGAGGGGAAATAAGTCTCTAATTCCTTCTTGTTGATCGTGATCTTGCCTGTACCCTCAGAAACATATACACGGGCTACAGAGCTCTTGCGACGACCTATTGCGTTGATTACTTCCATCTTTTTACTTTTTTACTTTTTTACCTTTTCACCTTTACTTATACTGGTTGATGTCAATCGTCTTCGGCTGCTGAGCGGCATGGGGATGCTCGGTACCCTCGTAGATGTAGAGGTTGTTCAGCAGGCTGCGTCCGAGGGGACCCTTCGGCAGCATACCCTTCACGGCATGGCGGAGGAACTTCTCCACACCACCGTTGCGCTTGCGCAGCTCGGCAGGTGTCTGGAAGCGCTGGCCACCAGGATAGCCCGTATAACGGGTGTAGACCTTGTCGGTCTCTTTCTTACCAGTGAATACCACCTTATCGGCATTGATAAGGATGACGTTGTCACCGCAGTCAACGTGCGGCGTGAAAGTTGGCTTGTACTTTCCGCGAATGAGCTTGGCTACCTTAGAAGCGAGACGACCAACAACCTGGTCTGTGGCATCGATTACCACCCACTCCTTCTTTGCTGTTTCCTTGTTCACGGAAAGCGTCTTGTAACTTAAAGTGTTCATTTCTTTTAATTTTACTACTAATAAACAGTTTTACTTAATTGTTGTACGCACATAAACCCACATCCGAGAGTCTAAACCCGGCTGCAAGTCTAACGAACGTCCCCTTCGGGATTACTCCCTCCAGGCTTTCTGGACTGACGATTCACGAACCACTGCGCCCGGCCAAAGACGCCGCTATTCACACCTCAGACCACGGGGATTCTAAGTCTCTCCCCAATAATCGGACTGCAAAGGTACACCTTTTTATTTATACGCGTGCGCCTTTGCAGTCCGAAAAGAGTGATTTTTATGTTTTTTTAACCTTCTATTGGTTCTTATGCTTGCAGAGTCCGCGACTGGCGTTGTTAATGATGTCGTCTTTGATGACGGGTGCAGCAGCTGCGAGATCGACGATGCGATAGGGGATATCGTTGAGGGTGATGAGGCGGGCAGCGCCTGCTGCTTCCATCTTCTCACCAATCAGTGTGAGGTCGGTCTCGAGGTAGAGTTCGTAGGAACGGACGAGCATCGAGTAGCTGCGGGTGGTCTCACGGCCCTCGGCATCGATATACTGGCCAGTGAAGGTCTTGGGGAAGCGGTAACTGTTCACACCACAGACTTCCTCGCAATGGTGGACGAAGGTGAAGCAGTCGGTGTAGTGCAGGTTAATGAGCACGTTCTTGCCCTGCTGACGCTCCAGATAGCCGAAGGGGGAGTCTGTACCAAACGACGAGACGTTCTCCATCTCGCAGAGCAGCTGCTGGTCCTTGCCGGCGACGGCAAAGGAATAGAGTGGGTGCTGCGTGCGACGGAAGGCGGGATGGCGCAGGGCCACAGTGCCCAACGAACCCGTCTTACAGGGAGTCTTGTAATAGTCGAAGGCGACGCCGTGACAGAATTCCCAGTTGAATGTCGGGATGAGCAGGGTGCCATCGGGACCGATGGTGTCGAGGATGGCCTCGAGGAACTTGTCACGATCGAAACGCTCACCGTTACGCATGCTGGTAAAGGTGAGCTGCATGATGTCAGACGAGAGCAGCACGCTGTCGCCCTTCTCCAGTCCCCAGTGCTTGGGGAGGTCGAGATAACTAATGTACGCCATACTTCTCCAGGAGGGCTACGATGCTGTCGACGGAGCCGAAGTTCTCAGGAACGACGTCCGTGCCGTCGATGCGGAAGTTGAAGGTGATCTCCATGTTGGTGACGAGTGTCACGATGTCGTACGAGTCGAGCATGCCGGCCTCGATGAAGTCCTCATCACCGCTGAAATCATACTCCGGGCGGATGGTCTTCAGAATCTCAATTATCTTTTCTTTCATTTGTTTACCTCTTTTTTATAATACAGCCTATCTATCTTCCCGTTGGTGTTGCGCTGCAACTGTTCCAGACGGTGGTAGACCGTGGGAATCATATACTTGGGCAGCACCTTGCCGATCTCCAAGCGGATCTGCGGCACGGGAATCTCCTCGGCAGCCTCGTAGAAGAGGGTGATCTGCTTCTCGGCCTGGTTATAGACGATGCAACCGTTCTTCACGAGCTTCAGCGTGTTGATGATCACGTGCTCTATCTCGCCCAGGTCGGTACGGTAGCCCATGTGCTTCACGATGTTGTCCTTGCGGCCCTTGAACATGATGAGGCCCTCGTCGTTCAAACAGACGATGTCTCCCGTGCGGTAGATCAGTTCGGGATAGGCCTTGTTCAAGGGGTTCTGTACGAAGGCGGCTGCGGTCTTCTCCGGGTTGTTGTAATAACCCATAGCCAGTGAAGTACCTCTGACGCAGAGTTCACCTTCGACACCCGGCTCGCTGACGGCCTTGTCGTCATCGTCGAGGATCAGGATGTCGGTATTGTGGCAGGGATAGCCGATGGGCAGCGGCTCTTCGTCGGGAATCTCCTTATTAATAATATAATAGGTGCAGTCGAGAGTGATCTCGATGGGACCATAGAGGTTGGCGAAGGTCACCTGAGGCAGATGGTGATGCCAGTAGTTGAACTGTTTGGTGGGGAACACCTCTCCGGCGAACCACACCGTACGGAGACTCTCGAGCTTGAAGGCAGAGAGCAGGTCCATATTGGCGATGTTCACCATGATCGTCGGCACCCAGAAGAGGAAATTCACCTGATGCTTCTCCAACACTTCGAGGATCTTGGCTGGGAAGGCAGCCAGATGGGCTGGCAGCACCACGAGCGTGCTGGCCTTCGCCATGAGCATGCAGAGCTCGAAGCTGTAGATGTCGAACACGATCGGCGAGAGCGAACCCATCACGAGGTCATCGCCGAAGCCGAAGGTCTCCAACGACCAGTCGATGAAGTCGAAGAAACTCTTATGGTTGAGCACCACACCCTTGGGCGTACCCGTCGAACCCGATGTGTTGATGATGCATGAAGGATCGGTGTCGATGATGGTGTTACGACGCTCCCCTAACTCCAGACTCCTGTCTCCTGACTCCTGACTCCTTCTCTCCTTCCCCATCTCGTCGAGCAGAATCAGCTTGACGCTGTCGGGGATGACGGCGGCGATGCTCTTGATCTGTGCCTGTGTCGAGATGATGGCGGCAGGCTCTACCAACTGGATGATGTTCTTGATGCGCTCGGCAGGTGTCTTGATGTCGAGGTTCATGTAGAAGTCGCCCGCATAGAGGATGCCGAGGTCGGCATAGACGCTCTCTATCGATTTGTCGAGGAACACACCGATGGGCTTATTCTGCGAGATGCCCAACCCGACGATTGTAGTCGCCGTCTGCAAAGCGAGACCGCGCAGGTCTGAGAAACTGATGGTCCTGTCCTTGTCGATAACGGCCGTCTTCTCAGGGTACTTCCCGACAGTCTCCTCAAATAGCTCTATCAGACTAACCTTCAT
>JAFRQC010000030.1 GCA_017428805.1 Prevotella sp.
ACAGAAGGGGTTTGAGGTGGAGGCCGACTATGTGCTGCAAGCCACGGGTCGCCCTGTGAACTACGAGGACATGGGTCTCGAAGCTCTTGGTATCGAGGCCGGTCCACGAGGTATCAAGGTGGACGACCATATGCGTACCTCGGTGAAGAACATCTTCGCCACAGGCGATGCCGTCGACAAACGCATCCCCAAACTGACACCTACGGCCTTTTTCGAGAGCCAGTATATAGCCGACCTACTGTTAGGCAAGACCACCTCCCCCATCTGCTATCCTGCCGTGCCAAACCTCGTGTTCACCTTCCCACGTATTGCTCAGGTAGGAGTCAGCCTCGACGAAGCCCGTAAAAATGACAAGTATCGCGTAGCAGATGTGGCCTACGGACAGTTCTTCCTCTTCAATACACACAATGAGGCAGAAGCCAAAATGGCATTTATCTTCGACAAAGAGAGCAACCTGCTTGTGGGTGCTGCCGCCATCGGTTCGGATGCAGGGGCATGGATTGATGTTCTTTCACTTGTCATCTTCAACAAGATGACTCGCGACCAGTTCGCCCATTACATCTATGCCTTCCCCACCACTACCTGTGGTCCGCTGATGATGCTCGGACAAGTCTGGTAAGCCGTCACAGGAAAAAGAGATGAAGAAAGCTGTCTTTCTATTTTGCTGTCTGTTGGTGATGCTGCCGATGCGTGGTAACAGCGTGGCAGACTATCCAAAAGTTTCAGAAAAGGCCCAGACCGATTGGTTCCCGTTAGGTGAGGCCACGATCTGCACCGATGCGGGTGATTATAAAGTGGTGAACATTGCCGCCCAGATGCTGGCAGACGATGTGGAACGGGTTACGTCAGCCCGTTCCACTATAGTATCGGCAACCTCCCTCAAGAAACTGCCTCATGGAGCAACGGTTGTTGCCGGCACCGTAGGCCACAGCCGCATCATCGATGAGTTGGTCCGTCAGAAGGCTATCGATGTGTCAGCCGTCAAAGGCAAATGGGAGTCGTATATCGTCACCACCGTCAACCGTCCCGGACAAGGGCAACTTCTTGTCATTGCAGGCAGCGACCGACGAGGAACAGCTTTCGGGCTGATGACACTGAGCGAGACCATCGGCGTGTCACCCTGGTACTGGTGGGCTGACGTGACCCCTCAACACAAAAAAACAATATATGTAGAGCCGGGCACATTCGTTCAAGGGGAACCTTCTGTGCAATACCGAGGCATCTTTATCAACGATGAGCGTTTTGGCGGTTGGGCGCGATGGGCAGAGCTGAAACACGGCAAGGTGGGGCCCGAGACTTACAAACGAGTATTTGAGTTGCTCTTGCGCCTGAAGGCCAACTATCTCTGGCCCGCTATGCATCCTGGAACACAGGCTTTCAATGATAATCCGGAGAATGCCCGACTCGCTGATGACTATGCCATCGTGATGGGATCTTCACACTGCGAGCAGATGCTGCGGAACAACGAAGGTGAATGGAAAGCTGTGGAGCAGAGACACCCTGGTACATTCGGCGACTTCAACTACATCACCAACCGCCAGACGATGCAGAACTATTGGGAGACGCGTGTCAAGACCAACGGACGCTATGAGAACACCTATACCCTCGGACTGCGAGGCATCCACGACTATCCGATGGAGGGTGCTAACTCAACAGCCGAACGCGTGGCGCTTATGCAACAGGCCATCGATGACCAGCGGGATATGCTGCGCCGCAACATCAAGAAACCCATCAAGGAGATTCCGCAGGTGCTCTGCACTTATGAAGAGGTGCTTGATGCCTATCATAACGGACTGAAAGTGCCGGAGGATGTGACCCTGCTCTGGAGCGACGACAAGCACGGTTACTGCCGCAACCTCTGCAACCCGGAAGAGATGAAGCGCAAGGGCGGTGCTGGTATCTACTATCACCTCTCCTATCATGGCGACCCCGCCAGTTGGATTTGGCTCAGTCCACTATCGACCACCTTCCTTTCGGCAGAACTTACGAAGGCCTATACCTATGGTGCCCGCAAGATCTGGGTGTTCAATGTGGGTGACATCAAGCCTGCCGAGAAAGAGATCTCGTTTGTGATGGATATGGCTTGGGATATCAATCGCTGGAAGCCCTCCGAGGCTCACAACTATATCAAGTACTGGGCCGCGAAGACCTTCGGCAACGAGGCGGCACAAGAGATAGCCGACATTCAGGCCGGCTACTATCGCCTGCAGGCAGCAGGCAAGGATGCTCACGTGTGGTTCGTCAATTACAGCGCAGAGCAGATAGAACAGCGCATCGCCGAGTGGCGGGCCCTGACGGCACATGCCACAGAACTGGCCTCCCGCATCCCGGAATCACTGAAAAATGCCTACTTCGAACTCGTCAGCTATCCCGTCTGTGGTGCGGCGATGATCAACGAGTATCAGCTCTTGGCTCGCCGCAGTATGGTAAGGGCAACGACAGGCGACAGTATCGGAGCGATGGCAGATGCCAACCGTGTCAGGCAGATGTTCGACATTCTGAATGAGTCGACGCGTCATTACAATGAGGATATCCTTGATGGTAAATGGCAGCAATTCTTCAGCTGGCAACCCTACCACTGGTTCCGCTCTGAGAAGATAGAGCAGCCCATGGCCACACCCGAACTGATAATGCAGGCGAAAAACAGTCCTCAGGCCCGTTTCCTCTCTGTCAGAGAAGCTTTGTCAAGCAAGGGTTCCATCATTATCAGTGATGCCGATGTCGAGATGCCTTTATGGATAGAGGCGCTGACACCCATCCGCAATTTCTCGAAGGAAGCCAAGGACAACGAGTTCTGCCAGGTAAAGACAGAGAATGACAGTTTTGTGGCCTCAGCTACACCTATTAATAATGTATGGCATGCACCCTATGTCGGACCGATGTGGAGCCGCGTAGGAACGTTACACCTTAAGAAGGGCGACAATCATCTTTGTATCACCGACCTCAAGGCCGATGCCCGCATCGACCAGATTTTCCTCGGACTCTATCCACCGTTCGTCAAGGAGCCTCGTCTGCGCATCCCTGCTTCACATTATCAGAGTAAGCAAGGTGGCATTCAGCGCATAGAAGGCTTGGGCTATACCGACGGTGTACTGGTTCAGCCATTCGACACGCCTTCGTATCAGCAGGAGAACATAAAGGCAGCTCCATACGCAGAATACGAACTCGACTTGCAGGCTGGCGATGCCACCATAGAGATTCGTACGCTGCCTACGCTGCATGTGTATGACGGCAGAGACATCCGCTATGCCGTACAGTTAGGCGATTCGGCTCCCGCTATCTTCTCCATCCACGAGGGCGACTTCACTGCCGAGTGGCGCTGGAATGTGCTTCGCGGCTATGCCTCGCGCACCATCCCTGTCTCAGAGACTGGTCATCAGCGGTTGCGCATCTGGTTACTCGACCCGGGCATAGTGCTACAGGAAGTATTGGTTCATGCTCAGAAATAAGAACTCATGGAGAAAAGATTCTTTTTTGCTATAGTCATCACGCTCTTTTTTGCATCTGCCCTGCAGTTGTTCGCTCAGAGCCGACAGTATCTGCATGAAGGATGGACATTTGGCGAGGCGCGTTTTCCTAACCGCTATCCTGCCCAGGTGCCAGGTGTAGTGCATACCGATTTGCTGCGTCAGGGACTCATCGACGACCCTTATATCGGGTTGAACGAACGAAAGGTGCAATGGGTGGACAAGGAGGACTGGGTCTATGAGACGACATTCTGTGCTGATGAGACAATTCTTGACGACGAGCATATCGACCTGTGTTTCGACGGACTGGACACTTATGCTGATGTATTCTTGAACGACTCAAAGATATTGGAGGCAGATAATATGTTCCGCCGCTGGCGCATCAGCGTGAAATCTTTGTTGAAAGCAGGTGATAATGTGCTGCGCGTCTATTTCCATTCTCCCGTCAAGGTGGATTTGACAAAATGGGCGAACCATCCTTACCTATATCAGGCTGCCAACGACCAATCGGAGAATGGCGGACTGCTGGATCGTAAGCTCAGCGTGTTTGCCCGTAAGGCTGGCTATCACTATGGTTGGGACTGGGGACCACGATTGGTCACCTCCGGCATCTGGCGTGGTGTATATCTGGAGTCGTGGAGCAAGGCGAGGATTACCGACGTTCATCTGCGTCAGAAAGAAGTGACTGCCAAGAAGGCATTACTCTCTAAAGTCGTGGAAGTGGAAGCTGCTGAGGATATTGAGAATGTTGTTATTACCGTCACCGATAAGAACAATGGTCACACAGTGGCTACCAGGAAATGCTCGCTGCACAAAGGCATCAACACGATCCCTGTGGAATTCTCCATCAAGAACCCACGCCTATGGTGGTGCAATGGCTTAGGCAAGCCTGAGTTATATACCATATCTACAAAGGTTACTGCCGCTGGTCGACAGTTGGCCCATCAAGAGAAACGCATAGGCTTGCGCTCTGTGAAATTAGTGATGGATACTGATGCTGACGGCAACCGCCAGTTCTATTTCATGCTCAATGGTGTGCCTGTGTTTGCCAAGGGCACCAATTATATTCCTCAGGATAATTTCCTAACGAATGTCACTCCCGACCGCTATCGCCAGACTCTGCAGGATGCCGTATTGGCCAATATGAACATGATTCGCGTGTGGGGCGGTGGCATCTATGAGGACGACCTGTTCTATGACTTCTGCGACGAGATGGGACTGATGGTGTGGCAGGACTTCATGTTTGCCTGCAGCACCTATCCTGCTGAGGGCGAATGGTTGGAGAGTGTGCGTCAGGAAGCCATCGACAATGTGCGCCGTCTGCGTAATCACCCAAGCATTGTGATATGGTGCGGTGGGAATGAGTGTACGGATGCATGGTACAACTGGGGATGGAAGGCTAAGATGGAGAAGAGCAATCCCGAGGGAGCCCGATTGGTAGGTGACCAACAGGAGCACCTCTATTACGATGTACTGCAAGAGATTGCCAACCAGCAGATCCCAGACGACATCTACACCGTCGGTTCACCCTTCTCTGTCAGAGGTCGCGGCAGCGACGGCATCAATGGCGACCGTCATTTCTACGGTGTGGGCCATCGCCGTATGCCTGTGAGCAGTTATAACCAAGAGAAAGCCCACTTCTTCAGCGAATATGGCATGCAGTCGTTCCCTGAATATAGCACAGTACTTCGCTATGCACCTGACACAATAACGCATAACATCAGCAGTCCGCTGATGATGTGGCATCAGCGTGGCGGTGTGGAGGCCAACAAGGTGATTGAGTGGTATGTCAACAGCGAATATGGTGAAACAAAGGATTTCCGCCAGTTTCTGTATGCCTCGCAACTCTTGCAGGGCGATGCGATGCGTACAGCCATCGAGGCCCATCGCCGCAACATGCCCCATTGTATGGGGTCGCTATTGTGGCAACATAACGACTGTTGGCCTGTAGCATCGTGGGCCACACGCGACTATTATGGTCGTTGGAAGGCAGCACACTATATGGTACGCCACGCATTTGAGCCTTTGATATGCTCGGCCATCGCTGAAGGTGACAGTTTGCTCGTCTATGCTGTCAGCGACCAGTTGTGCCGTCAGCAGGGCAAGTTGAAACTGACCGTCTATTCCCTCAGCGGACAAACGGTAAACTCGTTCACCAAGACTGTCAGCATTCCAGCCAACACATCCACTTTGGTTCTGGAGCAGCCTTTAGCAGCATTGCTGAAAGGGCGGCAGCGTGAGGAAGTGGTGATCAACATGCAGCTTTCTGTATTTTCAGGTGTGAGCTATGAGGCCGATTGCTTCCTCTGCCTGCAGAAAGACCTGCGGCTGTCACCCGTCAAGCCCGAGGTGAGTGTTGAAGCCACAGAGGGCGGTTGCCAGATTACCGTCAAGGCTGACAAGTTCGTTCGCGCCCTTGCCCTCGCCATCGATGGAGCGGAAGACTGCTGGTTCAGCAACAACTACTTCGACCTGTTGCCAGATGAACCCACCAAGTGCTTTGTACGCACATCGTTGAACCCAGACGAAGTCAAACAACGCCTGACGTTACATTGCTTGAATAATATGCCCCAATTAGAATAAAACGATTCGACGTGCTTCAGGGAACATCCAAGTTCCTCATTTAACTTTTGCAAGAAATAGAATCATAACAAAGATGACTACAACGTTGATCATAGGACTATTGATACCGCTGCTGGGTACGATGTTTGGCTCAGCATTTGTCTTTTTGATGAAGGATGAAATGTCGCCCCGAGTGCAAAAGACACTATTGAGGTTTGCCTCCGGTGTGATGGTGGCTGCCTCAGTATGGTCACTACTCATCCCCGCTATGGAGATGGAGGCAGATAGTGGCAAATGGAACGTCATACCGGCTGTAGCTGGATTTCTGTTGGGTATCTTCTTCCTGTTAGCACTCGATGAGCTTACCCCGCACCTCCATGTCGGTTCAGACACACCGGAAGGCCCCGTTCACGCTTGTCGCGCACAGCCATGCTGGCATTAGCAGTTACCCTCCACAATCTGCCTGAAGGAATGGCTGTCGGAGTGGTATTTGCCGGAGCAGAGCAGGGCGCTGCTGGACTGTCCGTAGCATCAGCTGTGGCTATCTCACTGGGCATTGCCATTCAGAATATTCCTGAGGGAGCTATTATCTCTATGCCAATGCGGGCAGAAGGTAACAGCAAGTGGCGCTCGTTCCTCATTGGCAGTCTGAGTGGTGCTGTCGAACCTGTCGGAGCCATTGCAGTCCTATTGTTGGCCTCGCTGTTGATGCCATTCATGCCCTACATGCTCGCCTTTGCTGCAGGAGCCATGTTCTACGTTGTGGTCGAGGAACTCATTCCCGAGGCCTCTAACGGTCAGCACTCCAATCTCAGCACTATTGGTTTTGCCATCGGTTTCGTGCTTATGATGGTACTTGATGTGGTAATGGCTTAATGCCTGTTTGCTGAAAACAAGCAGAATAGGCAGATTGAGATTTAAAAGAAGTGCCAGTACTTTACACTAACTCTGTAAGTAACTGATACTCAGCATCGCCTAGCCGCCGCGCAGGCTACCGTTGAATAAGATAAGCTAAAATTACACTTTGACAAATTGGGGTAAGCCTTTTATAATTAAAGGTTTACCCCAATTTTCATTATTGCAATTATCAGATGAGTAAGCCTGATATATGTTTGAAGTCTTGAATTCTACTGATATGACTTTATCCAATTTTCAAGTTCTTTCTTCGAGGTATCGTTTAGAAGTTTGCCTTCCTTCCAGTTCACATCTGGATAAGCAGTTTTCAAGTCTTCGCAGGCTTTCTTGATACTGCTGCCGCCGGAGGTGGCGAAGGGGATGACGGTTTTGCCCTTGAAGTCGTAGGACTCCATGAAGGTGTTGATGATAGTCGGACAGGTGTACCACCAAATGGGGAATCCCACATATATCACATCATAGTCCTGCATGTTCGCCAACTTGTCCGTGATGGCTGGACGTGAGTTTTTGTCCTTCATCTCAATAGTTGAACGACTCTGCTTGTCACGCCAGTCGAGGTCTGCATCTGTGTAGGGCTGTGCGGGCTTGATTTCGTGCAGGTCGGCACCTGCCACTGCTGCCAGTTGCTCTGCGGCTCCCTTCGTTACTCCAGAGGCCGAGAAATAAGCTACCAATACTTTCATCTGTTTGTTTTCCTTTTGTTTGTTACTCTGTGAGCATGCACTCAGGCTGATTGTCAAGAGTGCCGCTATTGCTAATACTATTTTCTTCATTGTTCACTAATTTTGCTGCAAAATTACACATTTTCTGTGATATTGCCGTTATACGAATTACGGTTTCTTTTACCCAAATTACGGATTCTCCCCCCTTTGCCCCTTTTCCGTCCAAACTCACTTGGCGGTGGGGTGTTATCTTTGTAGAACCCAGCCATAAGGCTTACCCCTAACATCTCTGCCCCCTCCCGAAGGGGGGAGGAGGAACCCACCCCAACCTCTCCCGAGGGGAGAAAACACGAAAAAATCGTTGTTGTTGTTTTGTGAGATTTTTGTAGATTTTTGTCCAATTGGCGAGACGTAAAGAAATTTCTGAATTTTCATGCGGTGAGACTTGCGCGGAAGTCAGCAAACGGGATTTTGGCGGCAAATGTGCGAGTTTTGAGGCACTTTTTGCAACTTATTGATAGTGAAATCTTTACGCGGAAGGTTTTGTTTTTGAGTGTTCTTTTTTATTTCCCCGAACTTTAAAGGTTCATCCGAGAAATGACGTGATGCCCTTGTTATGAAGGTCATATAGTCTGAGTTTAAAGTATTGTTCATCCCTGAATCCATAGGCCTCTCTTTTAAGTACCTTGATTTTATTGTTGATTCCTTCCACTTTGGCTGT
>JAFRQC010000182.1 GCA_017428805.1 Prevotella sp.
GGCCCGCAACCGGCCCGCCGAGTATAAATAAAAAAAGCGATATCTGAGGCTTTGCCTCGAAAATCACCATCGCCTCGGCATAGCTCATGCGAGCATGGCTCTGCTTTCGGCTCAAGTGATCTTTGACTTACTGACACAGAATACGCCGCAAGCGGAAAAAATCTGCCAATCTCTTGGTGGATTCAGAAAAATGTTGTATCTTTGCAGCTGAAATGATAAAAAAACTATATTATGGAGGCAAAAGTGAAAGAAAAGAATAAAGAGGCGCTGATGGCTATTCTTAGGAAAAGCCATGAACAGGTACTTGCAGGCCAGACGTACTCAATGGACTATGTAGAACACTTTATGAGTGATAAGTTGTATGAACTTAAACATAGAATGGACACCTGTAGCGTTGCAGAGCCTGTCTGAAGTTTTTGAATATACCTTCGAAGAGTTTGGCGAGCGACAGGTTCGTAAGTTGACTAGCCAAATTTACAAGGTTACACGCAGAATTTCTCAATTTCCAATGACAGGTACACTCGACGAAGAGTGTACTATGGAGTTTGGAGTGGAGTACAGATGTGTGGTAGTTATTAGCGAAATCAGTCTGCTATACACTATCGTTGGTGATACCTTGTTTATTGAGTACGTCAAGAATGCACGCTTAGATGATTCTACTGTCTTGGATAAACTGAGTAATCAAGACATTTAATAGCATTATTTCCCCTTGCGGCGGTCTGACATCGAAACGATGTCGGGCCGTTTTGTTTTTGTGTCTGTGAGAATTCGTTCGAATATAAACTGAAAAAGGAAAAATGGATTTAGAACTACTGAAAGAAGACAATGCCCGCCTGTCGGCGGAGCTGATCAAGGCCGACCTGGCCAGACGGCAGGCGGCTGCCCAGGCCCGGAACAGTCAAGAGGTGATGACCGCCGTGCTCAGTGAGGTGCAGTCCTTGCAGGAGGGTATCGACAACCTCCTGGTGCTGCTGACCATCCCTGACCTCTCACCCGGACAGAAGGAGTGGAACATCGCGCACAAGATGATCAAGGAGAAGTCACGGCTGCTCGGCGATATCCTGACCGTGACACTCGAACTGCAGTTCTACGAGAAACTGAAGTCGCTCGACCAGAACGACCAGGTGGCGGTGAACGGGTTTTGTCATAATGTCTTCGACCACTGCCTGAATCTGGTGCAGGAGGGAGTTGATGTCCGTTTTGAGACTTCGCTCGAGGATGATTATATCGTCCATACGAACAAAGAGACGCTCAAACGGCTCGTTCGGAACCTGCTGGTCAACTCAATGTCGAACACCAGCGAGGGGAGCATCACGCTGTCGGTTTATGAGGACGACAAGAAAGGACTGTTGCAGTTCGCCGTTCACGATACGGCACCTGCCATCCCAGCGGAGTTGCAGGACCAGATCTTCAAATGGATGCCCAAGGGCAATTTGCATCAGATGCTGATGACCCTCCGCGTCCGCACCTGCAAGATCATGGCCCGGCTCCTCGGCGGCACCTTCTATATCGACTCCACCGAAGGCACCGGCGTCACCGCCGTCTTCTCGATCAAAATACAGGCATAAATTGTCATCAAATACTATTTTATTGTAACATTTTCTTCATGCAGTTAAGCCGTCGTGATGACGTCTGCATGTTCGTTAAAAGTGAGATGCAGTCTGACTGCGAGGTCAGACGGTTTCTACGGTAAAAGATCAAATTTTTTTTCAGGCTCCCGCCGCCGCGAAGGTTCCGGGGGCTTTTTTATTAGACAGAAGAACAGATAATTAAAGACAGAGTAACAGATTAACAGATTTTTTAGACAGAAGAACATATAATGGAAAAGAAAGTAGAACAAACGCAGCAGTTGCTGCTAAGGCTCGTAGACAAAAAAAGATGAGTAATTCAGAGTTAGCCAGGCGGATGGGGGTGTCGAGATCGACTGTCAGCCGCCTGATTTCCGGCAGGATGACATTGACGGTTCTGCATCTGTATCTCTTTGCTGATGCCCTTGGAGTCAGTCCAAAAGACTTGTTGGTGGAGGAAAACCGTGCAGATTCTGCACAAAATGACGGGGCGATTGAAGAAAGTGGCTGAAAAGTTTGGCGGTTCCGATTTTCTTCTTGTACCTTCGTGCACGATAACGCGCGCGTATAAATATTAATAAGGTAAAAAAACAAGAAGACAATGGAAGAAAAGAATAAAGGACTCCGTCTGACCGACATCATCCATTACGACGATGTGGAGACGGGAACACTGGAACTTTGTGACGGAGAGGGTCATCAGAAGAGATACGACGCCCTGTGGCTGAGCGATCTCCGGATGCCGAGTATGCGCCGACTGCCCAAGGGCATCATGCTGCCGCTGAGGACGGTGGCGACCTCGTTCAGCTACGAGACCCCGCAGGTCTACGTGAGCACAAACTGTAAGCTGCGTATCGAACCGCTGATGTCGACGAGCTGGCAGGACTTCGGGGCGCAGCTGTACGTGGTGGTGACGATGAACGAGTTCCGTCAGTTGGCCGCCATGATCCAGTATCTGAACATCCGACAGATAGAGACCGACGGCAGGGTGGCTGCTGATCATACGGGAGAGACTTACTTTAAAACCGACGACCATGGCGAATTCTGGAAATAGACGACCACCGCAGTCGGTCAGACTGAACAACCCCGGCAATATCCGTCAGTCGCGCCAGTGCTTCAGTGGTGAGATCAACCACGGCAGCCAGTCGGCGTTCAAGGAGTTTGTGAGTGTGAGGTACGGTTTCCGTGCCATGAAACGCGTGTTGAAGACCTACCTCTACAACCACGGGTTGGACACGATCGAGAAGATCATCACCCGATGGGCACCGCCCCAGGACCACAATGACACGGAGGCTTACATCCGGTTCGTGAGCGACCAGTCGAAGATTCCAAGGAACCAGAAGCTGCGGTACACGCCTGCCGACATCGTACCGCTGATGCTCGCCATCGCCCGCTTCGAGACCGGCTACCTGCCCGACGGTTGGATTCACGCCTCATTCGAAGCGTGGGAGATGAAATAAAGAAAGAGGATGTGTCCCTATTTGGGCATATCCTCTCTAACACCATTATTTTGTTCACAAACTATGAATGCAGGTCGAGGACGAAGCGGGTGCCTTTGGTGAAGTTGGGATCGATGTCAAGGTCACCGTTCATCTTCAGGGCCATCTGCTTGCATGTGGGGAGGCCGAGACCGTCGCCCGTAGTGAGATCCCTGATTTCGAGGAAGGGCTTGAAGATGTCCTCGCGCTTCTCCTCAGGAATGCCCTCACCAGTGTCGGAAACGAGGAACTGGTGGGCCTTTGGACCACGTTTCTTGTACTCCAGCCAGATGGTGCCACCTTCCGGGGTATATTCTGCGGCATTGTTCAGCAGATGAAGCAGGATGTGAGAAACGTATTCCTGACTGATCTTGGCAGACATCTTGGGTGCATTCACAGTCAGGTTGACGTCCTTCTTGACCTTGTCGCGAATCTCATTCATCAGACTCTCGCAGAACTCTGGAATATGAATATCCTCATACTCAAGAGTATCGTTAGAGGTGTTCTCCAGTTCTGACAATGTCTGAACGTGATGCGAGAAGTCGAGCAATGCCTTAACCTCAGGTATGCTGCTGTCGAGCTTCTGAAGGGTTGGCTCGAGCTGGGCAGAGATGTTGCTGATGAACTTAGCCTTCAGGGCATTGCTGTCGTTGGCCAGTTTGATGGTCTTCTTCTGCTTACGTGTCAGCAGGATGAAGCGCATCAGTACGATAGCACCTACAACCAGCGCTGCTGCCAATGCACCA
>JAFRQC010000031.1 GCA_017428805.1 Prevotella sp.
TCGTGAGAAACTCAAACTCACGCCAGAGGAATTCCAGGAAATCGCCGCTAAGATAAGAGATGAGTTTGTCTGATCAGACAAACTCATCTCCATATTTCATCTGCACCTCACTGGCGTACTTCCGCACCAACGAAGAGGAATCCCCCTTCTTACAGATAAACAGCACATTGTCTTTTTCCACCACGATATAGCCTTCCAGACCGCTGATGACACCCAGTCGTCCCTTCGGCAGACAAATGATATTGTTATGGCAATCCTCCATCTCCACCTGAGAGTCGAGGATCACATTATCATCCTCCACCTTACTCATCGCCTCATAGATGGCATGCCATGTACCTAAGTCGGCCCAGCCGAAATCACATTTCATCACAAAAACATCACGCCTCTGTTCCAAAATGGCATAGTCGAGCGCCAAGTTCGGATAGCGGGGGTAGTTCTCTTCCACATACCTCATCTCCTCCTCATAAGTATAGTCAGGATTCTCAAATTTCAGATTACGCAGCACAATGGGGAAGACGTCCTCGAAGCTATGGATCAGATGGCGAGCGTTAGAAATGAAGATGCCTGTGTTCCAATAGAACTCACCACTCTCCATGAACATCGTCGCAAAATCGCGCTCCGGCTTCTCCGTGAACGACTTCACCTTATAGACGTCAGGCTTGCAACTCATGTCACCCAGCTGGATATAGCCATAGCCGGGTTCTGGTCGCGTCGGCTTCACACCTATCGCCAGCAGCACATCGTTCTCCGATACGTAGCCAATGCCGACGTTCATACTCTGGATAAAGCGCTCTTCGTCGATCACCATCTGATCGGAAGGAGAGACGATGATGTTGGCATCAGGATTCCGTTTCAAAATGCGCATATTCGCCCAGGCCACACTCGGAGCCGTGTTCCTGTGGATGGGTTCTACGAGAATATTCTCGTCCGTCAGACAGGGCAGCTGCTCTTTCACCAACGGCAGGTATTCCTTACACGTACATATATATATATTCTCTTTGGGGAGGATTTTGCTGAAACGGTCGACCGTGGTCTGGAGCATGGTTCTCCCAGTACCAAAGAAATCCATAAACTGTTTCGGATAGGCATTCCTACTGGCTGGCCACAGGCGCCGACCCCTTCCTCCCGCGAGAATCACGCAGAAAGTTCTATTGTCTTTTATGTCCATGAAATAGATTTAGTAACATATTCGGTGCGAAGATACGAAATATAATCGATATATGCAACTATTTTTATATTTTTTATCAGAATCTTTTGTCATTTCAGATTTTTGTATTACCTTTGCACCCGCTAAGAGGCCCAGATGGCGGAATCGGTAGACGCGCTGGTCTCAAACACCAGTGGGGCAACCCGTGCCGGTTCGACCCCGGCTCTGGGTACAGGTTTCGAAGCGAAAGTGCTGCAAGATTTATCTTCGCAGCACTTATTTTGTGTTTATATTAACTACAAACGGGAAGAGAGGAACTGCCCAGTTCAGGACAGTCCCTCTCTCTCATATACTCTAAAATACAAACGAATCCTTTTTTATTTGCTCATCAGTGAGACGGCCTTGGTTGCCTTGGTCTTAACCACTGAAGCGAGCGACAAAACTACAAAATTGAAGATAATCATAATTAAACCCTTTCTAAATTTTAAATTGTTACCCTAAATATTTCCTTTGTTTCTTAAATCCGGTGCAAAGGTACAACTGTGTCCGCACACATACAAGTTTTTGAGCCAAAAATATCCATATTCAGGCCTCTTCTTGATGTGTGTCAAACTTACACTTATTCCTGCCTTCATGCAATCGTTTGCATGTTTCTTTAGGCAATATCTCCGCCTATGGAGAACAACGGGGGGAAATTCTTCGTAATTTTGTACCTGAAAGTTCGACGCAGTCAACTTCACCTTATTAATATATAAGCGAAAGCTACCATCAAATGTCTAACAAAAACCAATTAATATGAGAATCAACTTTCATCTGGAGTATCAGACCACTTTCGGCGAGGAGCTGATGGTGAACATTCTGACGGACGGCAAGCCCGAAGAACACAAGATGGGAACCCTCGACGGTCTCCATTGGTCAACAGAGATCAGCAAAAACG
Source organism: Prevotella sp. (assembly GCA_017428805.1). The sequence continues at coordinate 2,085 of JAFRQC010000031.1, forward strand.
TCAAGAACGCTGGTCACATAGACTATTATTACAGCGTGATGCGTGGTGACAAACAGGAACGTTCGGAGTGGCTCGTGGAGCCCCACCGTCTGGAATTTGCCGCCGAGAAGGGAGTCCGCTATACGGTGTACGACCATTGGCTCGACATCCCGGAAGACTCCTTCCTCTACTCGACAGCCTTTACGGAGTGTGTGGCAGCCAGGAAACTGAACATGAGTCCGCGGACATCGTATGCCAAGACGGTACGCCTGAAGGTGCGTGCCCCACAACTGCGCAACAACGAGCGACTGGCCATCATGGGTGCTGGTGACACCTTGGGCAACTGGGAAGCCCTGAAAGCCATCGAGATGGCAGAGCACGAGAACAACGAGTGGGTGGTCAGCCTCAATGCCGATGCCCTGCCCCAGACCTTCGAGTTCAAGTTCGTAGGCCTCGACGATGAAGAAGACGTGACACCTCTCTGGGAGAACGGCGAGAACCGCAAAGTCACCCTGCCCCCAATGGAACAGGGCGAGGTCGTGGTCTATGAGTTACAGCAAGCCGACTTCCCCATCTATCCCTGGAAGGGCGCAGGTACGGTGATTACCGTCTTCTCGCTGCGCAGTGAGGGCAGTTTCGGCGTGGGTGACTTCGGCGACCTGAAACAAATGGTCGATTGGTGTGCCAAGACAAAGCAGCGCGTGTTGCAGGTGCTGCCCATCAACGATACGAACATGACAAAGACCTGGCAGGACTCCTATCCGTATAACAGTATCAGCATCTATGCCCTGCATCCACAATACACGGACTTCCGTCAGCTGCCCCCCATCAAGGACGAGGCCAAGCGTCAGGCTTTCGAGGCCCTGCGTCAGGAACTGAACGCCCTGCCACAGATTGACTACGAACGGATGTTCACAGCCAAGATGGACTATCTGCGTGAGATCTTTGCACAGGAATGGGCCACGGTACAGCGTCGTGAGAGCTACAAGAAGTTCTTCGAACAGAACAAGGCATGGCTGGTACCCTATGCTGCTTTCTGCTATTATCGTGACCTCTACGGCACGGCCGAGTTCCCGTCATGGCCCAAGGAGGCAACCCTGCAGAACACGCAGAAATCGAGTTTCAAGAAAAAGACGGAACTCAACTTCTGGTATTTCGTGCAGTATAACCTCGATGCCCAGATGCATGAAGCCCATGTCCATGCCCGTAAGAACCGTGTGATCCTGAAGGGTGACATCCCCATCGGCATCAGCCGAGACGGTGTGGAAGCCTGGGTGGAGCCCAAGTACTTCAACCTGAACGGTCAGGCCGGTGCGCCACCTGATGCCTTCTCTGCAGACGGGCAGAACTGGGGATTCCCCACCTACAACTGGGACGAGATGCTGAAGGACGACTGTTCGTGGTGGGTGCGCCGTTTCCGTAAGATGGCCGAGTATTTCGATGCCTATCGTATCGACCACGTGCTGGGATTCTTCCGCATCTGGGAGATTCCTGTGCCTGAGAAGTCAGGACTGATGGGACAGTTCGCACCAGCCCTCGGCATGAGCAAGGAGGAGATCGAGGCTTACGGTGTGCCGTTCAGGGACAACCTGTTCCTTGTAGACCACAAGCGCAATGACCGCTGGCATCCGCGTATCGCCGTACAGTACCAGGAAGGCTACAACCAGTTGAACGATGGTGAGAAGTACTGCTTCAACCGTCTCTACAATGACTACTTCTATCATCGCAACAACCAGTTCTGGTACACGGAGGCGATGAAGAAACTGCCCAAGCTGACGCAGGCCACCCGTATGCTCGTTTGTGCAGAAGACCTGGGTATGGTGCCCGACTGCGTGCCCTGGGTGATGAACGAATTGCGTATCCTCTCCTTAGAGATTCAGGCGATGCCCAAGGACCCGACAACACGTTTTGGCAAGCTGTCGCATAATCCCTATCGCAGCGTGGATACCATCTCTACCCACGACATGCCAACCCTGCGTCAGTGGTGGGACGAGGACGAAGAGCGTTCGCAGGCCTACTACAACACGACGTTGCGTCGTGGCGGTCCTGCACCCCGTCCGTTGCCCGGCTGGCTGGCCAAGGATATCGTGAGCCGTCACCTGACATCGCCCTCGATGCTCTGTCTCATCTCCTTCCAGGACTGGATGAGCATCGACGAGAAGCTGCGCCTGCCAGATGAGAATGGCGAGCGCATCAACATCCCAGCCAATCCCCGTCACTACTGGCGTTACCGTATGCACCTGACCATCGAGCAGCTGTTGGCAGCAGATGACCTGAACAACGAAATCAGCACATTAATTATACAAAGCGGAAGAAAATAGCTAAAGGTAAAAAAGTAAAAAGGTAAAAAAGTAAAAGATGGAAAAGAGATTGTTTAACAAGGTAATGGGTGTGGTAATGGGTGTTTTACCTTTTTACCTTTTTACCCTTTTACCTTTGCCTGCACTGGCAGGCAGCATCAAGTCGCCGAACGGCAACATTGAGTTAAAGTTTTCAGTAGACAACACGGGCCGTCCCGTCTATGAGATGACCTACAAGGGCAAGGCTGTCATCAAGCCCTCATTCTTGGGTCTGGAACTGGCCAAGGACAAGCACGCCTCAAAAGGCATGCAGGAGACCGACCTGATGGACGGCTTCACGATCGCCAAGGAAGAGACCAAGGAGTTCGATGAGACCTGGCAGCCCGTATGGGGTGAGACCAAGGACATCAGGAACCACTATGTGGAGTACGCTGCCGTCTTACAGCAACAGAAGCAACAGAGGGAGATACTTATCCGTTTCCGCGTCTATGACGACGGCATCGGGTTCCGTTATGAGTTCCCCCAGCAGAAGAATCTGAACTACTTCCTCATCAAGGAGGAGCGCAGTGAGTTTGCGATGGCGGGTGACCATACAGCATGGTGGCTGCCTGGCGACTACGACACACAGGAGCAGATGACACAGCAGACGAAGCTCTCAGAGATCCGCAGCCGTATGAAGGAGGCTGTGAACTGGGACAACTCCAGCGTGGCCGTCTTCTCTGAGACGGGCGTGCAGACCTCATTGCAGATGAAGAGCGACGACGGTCTCTATATCAACATCCACGAGGCTGCCTGTCAGGACTATGCCACAATGCACCTCGAGCTTGTCGATGCCCAGACGAAGGCCCTCACCACCAAGTTACACGGTGGCAGCAATGCCTATACCCCTGATCCCAAGCCGTCAGTC
>JAFRQC010000183.1 GCA_017428805.1 Prevotella sp.
ATGTGCAATAATCATAATTAGGTATTTTCCTCCTTGCCAATCGCGCCAAATGCCTGTTTTAGGGCGATTTCACTATTTTTAGGTATTGGTGAAGCCGATAAACTGCCGTACCTTTGCAGTCCAAAAATGACGAAGGAACAGATATTATACATATTTATATTAAGATGAAAAGGATTATCAGTTTGCTGATTGTGAGTGCCATGATGGGCGTTGCGAGCGCTGCAGAACCCGATACGCTTGGTTATAACAAGTTCCGCTTTGGCGGCTATGGAGAGATGGTTGCGAATTTCAAGGACTATGGTATTAACCGTTTCTATGGTCATAGCGAAGGTAATGCCAAGCAGAATCATAATACCATTTCGATTCCCAGGTTTGTATTGGCATTCGACTATAAGTTCACACCGAAGTGGATCCTCGGTGCTGAGATAGAATTTGAATATGGAGGTACTGGCACGGCCTACGAACTGGAGAATACCGAGAACGGTGAATACGAGACAGAAGTGGAGAAAGGCGGTGAAGTGGCATTGGAACAGTTCCACATCACGAGGATGATCATTCCGGAATTCAATGTCCGGGCAGGTCATCTGATTGTGCCTGTAGGCCTTACGAATGAGCACCATGAGCCCATTAACTTCTTTGGTTCTTCACGTCCTGAGGGCGAGATGACGATCATTCCCTGCACCTGGCACGAGACCGGTATTGAGTTCCTCGGAAAGTTTGGCAAGGGTTACGCCACCTTCGACTATGAGGCGATGATTGTGACAGGTCTGAATGCCAACGGCTTCGACCGCAATAAGTGGGTAAGAGGCGGCAAACAGGGTCTCTTTGAGGGTGACAATTTCACCAGTCCGGCCTACGTGGCTCGTCTGAACTATACAGGTGTTCCGGGGCTGCGCGTGGGAGGCTCCATCTATTACTGCCCCAATACAGGTGCCAATGCCGACAAGCTGATCACGTATGATGAGATCGGCAAGATTCCCGTGACGATCTGGTCGATGGATGCACAATATACTAATAAGTATGTGACCGCCCGTGCCAACTATCTGTCGGGCAATATCGCCCATGCAGACCAGGTAGGCGCCAAGAACGGCAGGCTGTCGAATAAGTCGGGTTACAGCCGACTGACGCCTATCGCCAAGCGTGCCGTCTCATACAATGCTGAGGTAGGCGTCAATCTGAAGACCATCTGCGGCGGTGACCGTCGCTTCCCGGTGATCTATCCCTTTGTACAATATGAATACTATAACTCCCAGGAGAAAGGAGAGGGTATGGACGTGATGGATGCACGTTGCCAGGTGAGCAAGTGGAACTTCGGCATCAACTGGAAGGCTCTGCCCAACCTCGTGGTCAAGGCCGACTACACCACCCGCCAGATCGGCACCGCCAAGGTGTTTGGCAAGGGGGCCTATAACAGCGAGAACGAGTTTGGCATCGGCATTGCCTATATCGGATGGTTTACGAAACATTGACCATTGATGATTGAACATTGAACATTATAAATTATTAAGCATGAAAAAGAATCTTATGATGATGAGTCTCGCCATGATGGGACTCTGTGCATTCACCGCTTGCAGCAGTGATGACGACAAGAAGGGTAGTGAAACGGTCAGCATTCAGGACTCGGAGTATGATGCCATCATCAACCAGTATGTTGATGCCGTCGTGCTTCCGACCTACTCAGACCTGAAGACGAAGAACAGCGCCCTTTACGACGCTGTGGTCGCCTTCGGTAACAATCCCTCAAACGCTGGTTTCTCGAAGATCTGTGAGGCCTGGCTGACAGCCCGTGAGCCTTGGGAGTCGTCAGAGGCTTTCCTCTTCGGCCCTGTGGCCGACTACGGTCTTGATCCTAACATGGACTCCTGGCCGCTCGATCAGGAGGCTATCGTGAACACCCTGATGTCGCAGCAGTGGAACGAGATGGAGTGGACTGGCGACTACGACGAGGATGACGATGCGATAGCCGCTGCCCAGAACATCCGTGGTTTCCACACCCTCGAGTTCCTGGCTTTCCGCGACGGCAAGGCTCGTACGCTGAACGATGCTGCTACCGACGATGATCCAGCCAACACCGTGTACAGCGAGGCCAATGCCAACGCGTGGGCTCAGTATATGAGAAACACGGCTCAGCTGCTCGTGGATGATGTGACGCTCCTGGTCGACACCTGGAACAACGGCTATGCCGCAGCCTTCAAGAACCATAACAGCGGAGACTTCACCAGCGGACTCAGCTGTATCGAACAGATCATCGACGGCTGCGTAGATATCGCAGGCGAGGTAGGAGAGGCTAAGATCGGTGAGCCGTACGACCTCTATGTCTCCGGTAAGACCACCGAGGCTCTCTATGCCGTAGAGTCATGGTACAGCTGGCACTCCCGCGACGACTATACGAACAACATCCTCTCTATCCGCAACGCCTACTTTGGATCCCGCGACGGCAGCATCAACACCAACTCGCTATCGAAACTCGTTGCCAAGTATAATCCGGAACTCGACGTCAGGGTGAAGGCAAGCATCAACGCTGCTGCCAATGCCATCCAGGCCATTCCCCAGCCTTTCCGCAACAACATCAACTCTGCTGAGGCTGCCGAAGCTATGGATGCATGTGCTGAACTGTCTGATGTGCTGGAGAACGAGCTGAAGCCCTTCTTGGTGAACGCTACAAAGTAAGCGCAGAGGAATCTAACAGATTCCGCTAAGCGGAGACGGAACGAGATTTTCCGTCTTCGCTATTGTGGTCTAAAAGAGATAAAATAGGAAACGATGCACGTGATATGAATAAATACTTATATGCATTTATATTATTTTCGGCCGTTTGGGGGTTGACCGCCTGTGACGAAAGTGACCAGCTGGACGTGGATGACATCAGCATTCCCAGAGGCTATGCACTCTCTGCCGGCACATCTACAGGCTTCTACAACTCGTCGGTGGCTTACGACCAGGCTGCACGGTGGCTCTCGGGGTCATACGCCTCTCGTTTTAATACCGGCGACCGTCTGTATGACAACGTGAAGGTGGCCAACGAGAATGGTCACGGAGGAGGTCTCGGCCCCGTCTATGCCGGCTACAGCTGCGGCAGCTGTCACCGCAATGCGGGACGCACGGAGCCTACCTACTGGACCAGTTTTAAGAATGGCAGCGATGACGGTTCCGGCCCTTACGGGTTTACTGCCTCGCTCATCTATATCACCCGTAAAAACGGTACCTTCTTCCCCAACTATGGCCGTGTGATCCATGATCAGGCTATCTATGGCGTAAGGCCAGAAGGCAAACTGAAAGTGAAGATCGACTCTATGGAATTCAGTTTCCCCGATGGTGAGAAATACACGCTCTGTGTGCCGAAATGGCATATCACGGAATGGTATGCCGACAGTATCAGTCCCGATGACCTCTTCTGTACCGTACGTGTGCCGCTCCGGCATGTCGGCATGGGACAAATCATGGCCCTCGACCAAAATGAGATCGAGGCTCTGGCCCGCAAGAGCAACTATCCCGAGTGGGGCATCAGCGGAAGGGCCAACTACATCAACGAACGCGGCAAGCTACAGCTCGGACTCTCCGGCAACAAGGCACAGCATGCAGACCTGACCGTGGAACTGGGATTCTCGAGCGATATGGGTATGACCAACAGCCGCTATCCCGAAGAGATATGTGAAGGACAGCGCCAGATGGATGAAGGTTCGATGATGGGACTCTCCTACGACATGCTCGACGTGCCGACAGAAGATATGGAGTGCGTAGACCTCTATATGCAGGGACTGGCCGTTCCCGCCCGTCGCAATGTCAACGATGCTGATGTGAAGGCAGGCGAGCAACTCTTCTATGACGCAGGATGCCATCTCTGCCACGTCACGACACTCCATACTAAGACCCGTGGATCCGTGCTCCTTGCCGGTACGGCACTCCCCTGGCTCGGAGGACAGACCATCCATCCCTATTCCGACTTCCTGCTTCACGACATGGGGTCGGAGATCATGGGTGTCGGACTGAACGACAACTTCGTCAGCGGTCTGGCACGCGGCAATGAGTGGCGTACCACACCGCTCTGGGGTGTGGGCTTGCAGAAGAAAGTGAACGGACATACCTATTTCCTTCACGACGGCCGGGCCCGTAACTTTGTCGAGGCCATCATGTGGCATGGCGGTGAGGGTGAAGCCTCAAAGAACAAGTTCAAGAATATGAGTAAGAAACAGCGTGACCAGCTGGTGCAGTTCCTCGGGTCACTATAGAAAATTGAGAATTGAGAATTGAAAATTATGATTACCAATAAGATGATTTCCATTAGTAGAATAAGCAGAAGGACGCTGATTGCTTTATCATTTATCATTTGTCATTCATCATTTAGCCCAGCATGGGCGCAGTCCGAGTTGAATATGGACAACGGCGTGATTCCTATAGCCGACGACCGCGGCTTCACACTCCAGAGTAATGACGGGAGCTTCGTATTCAAGCCCTATCTCTATCTGCAGAGTACCCTCAACTTTAAATACTACGATGATGAAGGTCTCGACAAGGCCTACAATCAGGACAATGTCGCCAACTCCGGCTTTGCCATGCCCTATGCCATCATCGGTTTCACGGGCAAGGCCTTCGGAAAGATCGACTATAACGTCTGTATCAATGCGGCAGCCTCCGGAGGCAACGTGCTTCAGCAGGCTTGGATCGACTATGCCGTCAGCCCGGAACTCCGTTTCCGTGCCGGCAAGTTCAAGACACCGTTCACTCATGCCTACCTCACCACGCTTGGCGAGACGCTCTTCTCTTCGCTGCCCACATCGCTTACGGCTGTGGCCATCTTGCCTTACTCGCTGAATGCGGTCACTCCTGGCATTGGCACCGGTTTCGACCTTGGTGTGGAGGTGCATGGACTTTTGGCTAATAAGTTTGGCTATGAGGTAGGTCTCTGGAATGGAACCGGCTCTGCCCAGAACGGTGCCACCAAGACCATCAGCGATGATATCCATATCCCCTCTCTGCTCTATGCCGGACGTCTGACCTACCAGCCCAAGGGTGCCATGCCCCTGACACAGGGTAACCCCAAGTTGCAGCATGAGGACAAGATGCTCATTGGTGTCAGCGCCAACTACAACGTGGAGTCAGAAAACGAATCGACTAATGATTTCCGAGCTGGTGTGGAGTTCGCCATGCTGAAGAACAAATGGTACATCGGCGCAGAAGCCTATTATATGCATATAGGTTTCACAGATCGTCAGAAGATTGACGACACCTATAATTATTGGGGCGGATATGCTCAGGTGGGCTATTTCGTCCATCCGCAGATGCAGCTTGGCCTGCGCTATGATTTCTTTGACCGTAACGGCACCACCAAGGACGGTATCCTCAATATGCCTGCCGCCACCGTCAACTATTTCGTTCCGAAGACTAACATCAAACTCTCGGCTATGTATCAGTACATCGGCCGCACAGGTCACGAGACGCAGCTCGACCGTGATATGGACGACCTCGGTATCTGTACCCATATGGCTCAAATCATGCTTCAATATGCGTTCTGAGATGAAGAAATATAGAAAGCTGCTGGTAGCTTTATCATTTAGTGCAGCACTCGTCTCCTGCGACGACGGGCGTATCTATCCGGAGACTGTCGTCTCGTCGGAAGGAAAGACTGTCATACTCGAGGGCGTGCTTGACGGACTTGATAGTTGGACCAGTTCCTACCGGGTGTCCATTGCAGGCTTCGAAGGCGCTGATGATGAGTATGCCGATGTATCGAAGGTGATTTCTGCCAGTGATGTCGTAAATGGCAAGGTCAATGTCGAACTATCGGGTATCAAGGAGAACGTCACATTGGTACGCCTCTGCATCCTTGACCGTCTGAGGAAGCATATCGTCACGTTTAGTGAGGTGGATGTATCCAAGGCTACGGAAGTGGTCAAGATGGATGTGGGAACCATCAATATCAGTATGTTCAATGCCATCCAGCAGGCCTTCTTCAATACCACTTGTGCGAACTGCCACGGAGCCAGCAACCGTGCTGCCGCAGGTCTTTATCTCACAGAAGGCAAGAGTTATGAGGCCCTCGTGGATGTTGATTCCAAGAAAGTGGAGGGAAAGAAATTGGTTGAGACCAATAACGCCAACAACAGTGTGCTTCACATGGTGCTGAACCAGCAGAAGGTGGAAGGCATCTCGATGGATCATCGCGACCTGGTGTCAGAGAAGAACGAGATGACCATCCTGCCGCTCATCGACAGTTGGATCAATAACGGAGCAAAGGAAAGGTGAAAAGGTAAAAAAGTGAAATAATGGATAAGAAGCTACAGAATTATAAGTTTGAGAACGCATTTGCCGATGTGTTCCAATTCGATAATGGGACGGAAGTACGTGAGTATCATGCCATGATTCACGCCAGTTCGTCGCGGTTGTCCTATGCTCAGCAGTTGGAGGCAGTCTTAGGAGCCTACAACCAGCTGATAGAAGGACCGCTCAACGGCGCTCGGGCAGTATTTAAGCGCTATTTCCTCAGCGATGCTGCCAATCAGGCTGATGAGGTCATCGCTTCAGATGTCACGGACTGTGCCAAGAGCATCATTCAGCAGGCACCCCTCGACGGCACAAAGATCGCCCTTTGGGTTTATCTGATGACGAATGTGCAGACAGGTGTCAGCAAGAGTGGCTTGTACGAGGTGTGTCACGGCGGCTTCCGTCATCTCTGGAACGGCTCAGCCCACAATATGGCTGCCAACTCGGAATACCAGACACGGCTGCTCTTCAATGAGTATAACATGCAGTTGATTCAGGAAGGCTGTACGTTGGAGGCTAACTGCATCCGCACCTGGTTCTTTGTCAATGATGTCGATCTGAACTATGGTGGGGTAGTAAGAGCCCGCAATCAGTTCTTCTTTACACAGGGACTGACAGTGAACACGCATTTTATCGCCTCTACAGGCATCGGAGGTCGTCAGCAGGATCCCAATGTGCTCTCGCAGATGGATAACTATGCCATCGCCGGCGTCAGGAAGGAGCAGATACACTATCTCTATGCCTCCACCCATCTGAACCGCACCAGCGACTATGGTGTGAGCTTTGAGCGTGGCACCCAGGTCAACTATGCCGACCGTCGCCACGTCTTTATCTCCGGCACCGCTTCTATTAATAATAAAGGTGAGGTGATGTATCCCAAGGATATCATCAGGCAGACACACCGTATGTGGGAGAATGTCGAGGCCTTGTTGGCTGAGGCCGACTGCAATTTCAACGATGTGGCTGAGATGGTGGTCTATCTGCGTGACACAGCCGACTATGAGCTGGTGCGCGAACTCTATGAGGAGCGCTTTGCAGGTAAACCTTACGTCATCGTCCACGCTCCCGTCTGCCGTCCAGGCTGGCTTATCGAGATGGAGTGTATGGCCGTGAAGGCTGTCGATCTTCCTACGATGCCGAAGTTCTGATAATTGACAATTGATAATTGAGAGTTGAGAATTATGATTACTTCTAAAGGCAGAATCCGGGCTTGCCTGGTCATCATAATTCTCAATTCTCAACTCTCAATTCTCACTTCTTCTTCTGCCCGCTCCATCCAGACCATCAATGGCGACAAGGCCAAAGAAGTGGCTCGCGAGCAGGTCGTATGGAATGGCCGACTCTGCCCCTTCTCCACCTTCGCTTTGGATTTCCTGCAGTCCGTTTATGGAAAAAGCACCTACAAAGGACTCTCCCCTGAACAAGTGGTCTATGGCTGGCTGCTCCGTCCAGAAGTATGGAAAGACGAGCCGATGATCCATATCCCCGATGCAGACCTTCGGCGTCAACTGAATATCGAAGGCGAATATGCCAAATTCTCCGAACTTTTTGACGATACACTCGGTTATAAACTGAACGCTCTGGGTTCCGACCTCCCTGAGAGAATGCGGCCTTTGGTCCGTGAAACTCCTGCCGTCGTCAGTCTTGATGAGAAGGTGGGCGACATCATCCTTCTGACAAAAGGCCAACTCTTCCAACCACGTCCCAATGATATGCCTCCCTTGCCCTTATGGCGCGTTGAGGCAGAAATCCTTTGGAATGTTACACCGCTTTGGGCTATCCTTTTGTCGATAGCTGCAGCCATCGCCATCCTGGTTCTTTTGTTAAAAAAGGCAATTATGCAACCGAAGTGCAAATAATTATTCGTACCTTTGCAGCGATATAAGGAAATAAGATATGACAACGACATTGATCATAGGACTGCTGATTCCGCTGTTGGGCACGATGCTTGGCTCGGCCTTCGTGTTTTTCATGAAGGATGAAATGTCTGTGAGCTTGCAGAAAGCATTGTTGGGCTTTGCATCGGGTGTGATGGTGGCAGCATCGGTATGGTCGCTACTGATTCCTGCAATGGAAATGGGAGTGGAAAGCGGCAAATGGGCGGTGATGCCGGCGGCTATAGGATTCCTGTTGGGAATGGGTTTCCTGTTGCTGATTGACGAATTGACGCCTCACCTGCATATCGGTACGGATAAGCCAGAGGGTATGCGTTCTCATCTGTCGAAGACTGCGATGCTTGCCCTTGCCGTCACCATTCATAATCTGCCTGAAGGAATGGCCGTCGGTGTGGTGTTTGCTGGAGCTGATAGCGGCGCAACGAATATTTCCCTTGCCAGTGCTTTGGCTGTCGCTGTGGGTATCGCCATTCAGAATGTCCCTGAAGGAGCCATTATCTCTATGCCGATGCGTGCGGCAGGCAACAGCCGTTGGCGCTCATTTCTTCTTGGTTCCCTGAGTGGGGCCGTGGAACCAGTAGGGGCAATTGCCGTCCTATTACTTGCTTCTTTCCTCATGCCCGTCCTTCCTTATATGCTTGCTTTTGCCGCCGGAGCCATGTTCTATGTCGTGGTAGAGGAACTGATCCCTGAAGCCTCCAGCGGTCAGCACTCTAATCTCAGCACCATCGGCTTTGCTATTGGTTTCGTCCTGATGATGGTACTCGATGTGGTGATGGGGTAATACCTACTTTTGATTAATCACTTTTGCAGGTAGTCAAAGGTGTGCAACGCTTAAAAACCTCGTTTTTGGGTATTGCGCACCTTATTTATTTGCCGTACCTTTGCACCCGGAATCAAGAATGATAAAAATGACAACAACAAAGACGATCCCAACGGAAATTAAGGTACTGATGAACCACATCTACGAGCTTAACAAGGGTGTGCGCCAGATGGTGCTGTTCACCTGCAACAAGAAATATGGTCAGCTGGCCGTAGAGCGGCTGGAGAGCCAGGGCATCCCTTATGTGCTACAGCCCGCAGGACAGCAGAACCTGAATGTGTATTTCGGACGGCGAGAGTGTCTGGAAGCCATCCGGCTCATCGTCACCCGTCCGTTGAACCAACTCACACCCGAAGAGGATTTTATCCTTGGGGCGATGCTCGGCTACGACCTCTGCGCACAATGCGAAAGGTATTGCAAACGTAAGCAGGGCAAGTGCGAATGCGATGGCAAGTGTGATGGCAAGTGTATCAACCGTAATTAACCACATAATTATATTTAAGTAATGAACGCAACAATTGTAATCTATGGTTCCTCGACGGGAACCTGCGAGGCTATCGCAGAGAAGATCGCCTCGAAACTGGGCTGTGAGGCCCTGAACGTACAGGACTTGACAGCCGATGTCGTGGCCGCCAACCAGAACCTGATTCTTGGAACTTCAACCTGGGGCGCAGGGGAATTGCAGGACGACTGGTACGACGGCCTGAAGACACTCCAGGGTGCCGACCTCAGCGGGAAGACCATCGCCCTCTTCGGCTGTGGCGACTGCTCGTCGTACAGTGACACCTTTGTAGGCGGCATAGGCGAACTTTACAATGGTATCAAGGATAGCGGTGCCAAATTCATCGGTGCCGTCGAGACTGACGGCTACACCTTCGATGACTCCGAGGCAATCATCGATGGCAAGTTCATCGGCCTGCCCCTCGACGATGTCAACGAGGACGACAAGACCGACACCCGTATTGAGGCCTGGCTCGCCGCCATCACACCCCAATTGTAATCACAGGTATAACATTCATATAAGTATTTGTTTAGTAGTGAGGTGGTTAGTCGGCGACGATAAGCCACCTCTTTTTAAAGATTAGGATGATGGGACTTTTAAAGAAACTTTTCACAAATTGTGCCTGTCCGCAAGGACGGATGGGACGTGCGATGCTGAAGTTCATGAACCTCTGCCATGCGCCGCTGACGAACTGGGGTCTGAAACTCGTCAAGATTCAAGACGGCTGGACGATGCTTGACATCGGCTGTGGCGGAGGGGCAACCTTGCAGCGATTGTTGAAACGGAGTAAGGATGCTAATGTCTATGGCATCGACATCTCTGAGGAGAGTGTGGCAAAAGCCAAGAAGGTGAATGCCGACGTGCTCGACAAGCAGGTGTTCGTCTGTCAGGGCTCTGCCGAGAAACTTCCCTATGAGGATGGTAAGTTCGACCTTGTAACAGCAGTTGAGACGGTGTATTTCTGGCCCAATCTGCCTGACTGTCTGAAAGAGGTAAGCCGTGTACTCAAACAGGGTGGCAAGTTTGCCATCATGGTGGAGGTCGTTGACGGCGATTCCATGTGGACAAACGTGGTAGAGGGCATGACTGCCTATTCGCCAGAGGAAGTGAAAATGCTGCTTGACGATGCCGGCTTCACCCAAACAGAGATTCATCGCATGAAGCCATCGAATGCAACTATCATTGGCGTAAAAGCATAAAAATAGTTTTTTTGCAACTGAGTTGCGGAGAAATTGTTGTACCTTTGCAGCCGATGGACATACAGAGTTTCTTCATATCGCTTCTGAACGTAGTCTGCGAGATGGCTCCCTATCTGTTGCTGGGATTCTTCATCGCAGGCATGTTGCACGTATTCGTGCCGCAGAAGTTCTATGCCAATTATCTTTCGAGGAACAACAAACTGTCCGTGCTATGGGCGGCGCTGTTGGGTGTACCCCTACCGCTGTGTTCATGCGGTGTGATCCCAACGGCTATCGGACTCAGGAACGAGAAGGCTTCGAAGGGAGCCATTGCCTCGTTTCTTATCGCCACGCCGCAGACGGGTATCGATTCTATTCTGGCCACATTCTCGCTGATGGGACTGGGATTTGCGATTATCCGTCCAACAGCAGCACTTATTACGGGCGTTTGCGGAGGACTGTTAGTAAACCGTCTGGTTCGTGAGGATGACGTTAAGGAAGATGTGTCCGCTTCATGCCAAGTAGAGAGCGGAAATAGGATCTGGTGCGTTCTGAAGTATGCCTACTATGACATGCTTCGCGACATCGGCCTTCGCCTGCTCATCGGACTTGTCGTAGCGGCATTGATTCAGGTGGCTGTACCTGACGAGTCCTTCCTCAGCTTCGGCAGTCAGCCACTGTTGCAGATGCTGGTTATACTCATCATCGCCGTGCCGATGTATATCTGCTCTACGGGTAGCATTCCTGTGGCAGCGGCATTAATGATGAAAGGTCTCTCGCCAGGAGCAGCATTGGTGATGTTGATGGCGGGGCCTGCGGTTAATCTCGCTTCCATTTTGGTGGTTCATAAGTCAATGGGGCGTCGTTTCACCTCTATCTATCTGATGACCATCGTGGGTTTCGCTGTTCTATTCGGCCTGCTGCTCAATGCTACGGGAATCGACTTCACTATTGCCGCTCAGGATGCTTGTTGCATGAGTACATCCACTCTGCCAAGTCCGTTTAAGATTGTTTGTGCCACAGTATTAACCCTATTAATAGTATTTGCTCTTATGATGAAACTTTTCAGCAGATTTACAGACAAAAAGCCATTAGATCCTGATGTGACCGTTTACCGAGTTGAGGACATGCATTGTAGTCATTGCGAGGCAGCCGTAGTCCGTGCCGTCGAGGATCTCCCTGGTGTAGAGAAAGCCAAGGCCAGTGCCTCTGCCAACACCCTCACCATCAAAGGTCCCGCTACCGAAGAAGCCATCCGTGCGGCGGTCGAAGGTATCGGATATACATTCAAAGGAAGAGCCGCCAACTAAGGGTCATTAAGATGCCAAGTCACAGTGTTGGAGATGCCTTCTATGGGTGTATAGTAGGCATCTCTTACAGTCGTACTAAGCATCCCTTACAGTCGTGGAAGATATCAGAACAACCCTTAGTAAGCATCGTTGTAAACGTACTCCCGATTTTGCAATGTTTAGATAGCAATATTAAGTGTCTGCTTAACAATACAAATTGTATTGCAATTTCACATCCACTTCCACTAGAACTTTCGAAACATTAGTATTTAATAGGCTTTTGGGAGGTGGAAGTAAAACGTTTTACTTCCACTTTACTTCCACCTTTTTGAAATTTTCGAAGCCTTCGGCCTGGGATGAAAGTCTGAGATTCCAAGGATGAAAGTCTGACTTTCATAGCATGTTTCTCCCTGTCCGCCACGGATCACACAAAACATGCCACCTTTCTCATAGTCACCAGCCACCTTTCTTGGACTTTGGGCTGACCTTTCTTGTCAAAACCCCGCTTGTTGTTCGGAGCACAAAGCCTTGATACATC
This sequence comes from Prevotella sp., assembly GCA_017428805.1. The sequence continues at coordinate 12,487 of JAFRQC010000183.1, forward strand.
CTGAGGCAAATAAGCTTTGCATCGGGATTTTGTTAAAAAAGAAGCCTTTGCTACCGAATTTCGGATAATTTGTCGTACCTTTGCAGCGAAATTATGGCAAAGGATGTTGCATTAGTATTATCGAGCGGTGGTGCCAGGGGCCTTGCCCATATCGGTGCCATTGAGGAACTGGAAGCACAGGGCTTCCGGATTACCTCCGTTGCAGGCTGTTCGATGGGGGCACTCATCGGCGGTGTCTATGCGACAGGAAAGCTTGCGGAGTTCCGTGAGTGGATGAAGACCATCGACAGGAAGAAGATGATGGAACTGACAGACTTCTCGTTCAGTCTGAACCACGTGGCCAAGGGCACCCGCATCATCGGGGCCATCATGGAGTTTGTGCCCGACGTGGCCATTGAGGATCTGCCGATACCCTATTGCGCTGTCGCCACCGACTGGAAGTCCGGACGCGAGGTGGTGTTCCGCGAGGGAAGTCTGTTCGAGGCCATCCGTGCCTCCATCTCGCTCCCGTCGTTCTACGAACCTGTGCAGCGCGACGGCATGATTCTCATCGATGGTGGTGTGACCAACCCCATCCCGATGAACCGCGTGGTGCGCCATGAGGGCGACATCCTGGTGGGCATCGACGTGAGCGGTCACGACTACAAGGCCCAGTGGGAGAAGCAGCATGAGCTCGCCGAGCGTCGCAAGCGCAGCAAATCGTTGTCACAGCAGCTGCTCAACCACCTGATTCCCGACAACCTCGACTTCAACTACTATACGATGCTCTCGCGTGTCAGTTCTATCATGATTCGTCAGAACTCTCTGTTGATGGCCCAGCTGACGAACCCCGATATCCTTGTCGACATCCAGATGAGCCGCTACGGCAGTTTCGACTACGACAAGTCGGAGAAGCTCATTGCCATCGGCCGGAAGAAGACACATGAGGCTATCGCGACAAAAGCATAAATAGGCCTACGCTTTGTGGTTGTAGTACCTGACGAGGAGGGCGACGCCCGTGAAAGCTATGACAAATTCGAGGGCGACGATGAAGATGTACTGCATAATGGTAATGGTTTTATAAGTTAGGTGAGATGGCGCATATCCAGTTGTCGAGGCTCTGGTTGGGGGTGTTGACATAGAGCTGATCGCCAACGATGTGAGCTCCGTTCTCTTTCAGCCCGTCGCAGAACTCCTTGGCGACACGACCATTGTCATGCTTGTTCCCCAAAGCAACAAACACGGCGAAGTTCTTCCCTTTGAGACTGACTTCGCGAAAGGTCAGAAAAGCATATTGCCAATGTGGCGCCATCTGTCCATTGGCCATAAACTCGACGGCAAGAACAAAACTCTGGCAGTTCTCCACCTGTCGGATGTTCATACTCTGGACGCTGACGGTCTCAGCCCCCAACTTGTCGGCTATCTTTTCTGCCATAGCCAGGCAGCTGTCGTAAACGACAATGATCGATTCATGTTTCATAAATACACGTACGCGCACTGATGCGCTGAGCCAAAAAGAGACCTCACGGTTGATAGTCCTTCTTACGGTTAATCCCATAAAATATTGCTTTCGCCTCGCGCCCTTACATCGAGGGTCGTTTAGCATTTTACCGAAAAAGGCTGGTCTTCAGACTTTCCTCCACTCCCAAGCGCCTTCTCACCCAAACGGGCAATGGCGTTTATGCTTAGGAGCCATAACGGAGTTCACTGCTGCGGGACAGTCGGGGATTCACACCCCAGTTCCCAATTAAGCACAGCTAAGTGCACCTTTACGGGCGACTCTTTTCAGAATCACGCTGCAAGAACGGTGCAAACCGAGTGCAATCGAGCTCGCTCGAATTGCCGAGGTGCAGCCTCGTTCTCGCAATTTCGTTGCAAAGTTACGAATAAGTGAGCAAAATACCAAATTTTATTTGAGAATTTTCGTAATCGCGAAGCGCTTGCTACCATAGGGACGCAAGAACAGAAGTACTTCGACGAAGTCAAATTTTGTGCCAAGACCTCCCGTTTCCTTTGGAAACACCTGTGTTTACAGGGGTTTCGAGACAGGAGGTCTCCAAATAAGACCTCCCCTACATCTCCCCTAGACCTCCCGTCACCCCTCCCATGATTTCTCTTTTAGGATAGCCACTATTGTAAATTTTGTGCAATCGCATGTGGCCTACTACAAAATGGTTCCGCTTCATAGCTGACGGCAGGGGAGGTCAGACGGGAGGTCTATGGGAGGTCTGAGGGAGGTCTCTAAACAAGACCTCCCGTGCTGAAACCCCGATAAACAAAGGATTTTCCATAATAGACGGGAGGTCTGACGGTTTTTCTGCTTGTACCTCATTTATCAGGACACAGTAGATCCTGATTTTTTGTTTTTGGTACGCTGGGACTTTCCTTAGACTAAACTGGGACTTTCCTTAGGGTAAACTCCCACTTTCCTTAGGGGAAACCTCCAAATTCTCGAGAGAATTTCAGAGAAAGGTGCCACCTTTCTCATAGAAACTAGGCACCTTTCTTGGACTTTGGACTAACCTTTCTTGGCATAACCCCGCTTGTTGTTCGGAG
>JAFRQC010000184.1 GCA_017428805.1 Prevotella sp.
ACCAATGCTTCTGCAGAGTCCCTAAACTCAAAGATCAAGCAATTCCGTGCACAGCTTAGGGGAGTAATCGATGTGGACTTCTTTCTCTATAGGCTGTCAATGATATACGGATAAACACAGGAATTTACTGGTGAGCCTAAATTTCTTTTATTTCCTCTATTTCTGCGGGACTTCAAATTCGTGAAATTAGTGTAATTCGTGTTCGAAAAAAAATTATTTGGTGTTCTCTTTCTCGATGACCAGCTGGCGCATGTTCTTGAGGAGGTCGCTGGCGAAGATGAAGTCCGTCAGGCGCGTGTTCGTCGAGTGCATAATCTCGTCGCTCTTCCCCTGCCACTCCTTGTGGCCCTCGTAGATAAAGATGATATTCTCGCCAATACCCATCACCGAATTCATATCGTGGGTATTGATGATCGTCGTAATGTTAAACTCCTTCGTGATGCCCTGCAGCAGATCGTCAATCACGAGACTCGTCTTAGGGTCGAGACCAGAGTTCGGCTCGTCGCAGAAAAGGTACTTCGGATTCAGCGCGATGGCACGTGCAATGGCCACGCGCTTCTGCATACCACCAGATATCTCCCCTGGGAACTTCTCCTCCGCTCCCACGAGATTCACGCGATCCAAGCAGTCCATCGCCCGTTTCCTGCGTTCGCGCAGGTTCATCGTCGAGAACATATCCAGCGGGAACATCACGTTCTCCAGTACCGTCATCGAGTCGAACAGCGCAGCACTCTGGAAGATCATACCCATCTCGCGGCGCATGTGTACTTTCTCACTCTTCGACATCGCCACAAAGTCGCGCCCGTCGTAGAGCACCTGTCCGCTCGTCGGGTCGAACAGTCCCACGAGGTTCTTCATCAGCACCGTCTTTCCCGATCCGCTTTGGCCGATGATGAGGTTCGTCTTGCCGTCCTCAAACACGGTCGAGATGTCCTTCAGCACCTCGCGGCCCTCAAAGCTCTTGCAAAGATTCTTCGTCTCGATCATGACAGCAGCTGGGTTAGGAAGACATCACTAAACAATATGAGAACGCTCGAGGTGACGACGGCATCCGTCGAGGCCTTGCCCACGTTCACCGATCCGCCCTCCACGGTATAGCCACAGAAGGCCGGCACGCTCGAGATGATAAAGGCGAAGAACTGGCTCTTGATGATCGACATCCACATAAACCAGGGCTTGAACGAGTGTTGCAGTCCCAGCGTCAGGTCGTCAGGCGGCAGCACATGGCCGACATACGCCGTGGCGTAGGCACCAAGGATACCTGTTGCCGAAGAGAAGATCACGAGGAACGGCATGATCGTCAGCATGCCCATGATCTTCGGCAGGATGAGGTATGAGGCTGAGTTCACACCCATGATCTCCAGGGCGTCGATCTGCTGTGTCACGCGCATCGTGCCAAGCTCAGAGGCAATGTTCGACCCCACCTTACCGGCAAGGATCAGACACATGATCGAACTCGAGAACTCCAGCAGCAGGATCTCACGCGTGGTATAGCCCGACACCCATCGTGGCATCCACGGGCTTTGGATGTTCAACTTCATCTGGATACAGATCACCGCTCCGATGAAGAACGAGATAAGCAGCACGATACCGATGGAGTTCACGCCCAGCTGCGCCATCTCCTTCACATACGACTTGAAGAACATGCGCATCCGTTCGGGCACAGAGAACGTCCGTCCCATCACAATCAGGTAGCGACCCAGTATAGCTAAATATTTCAATAGTATCATGACTCCTTACTCCTTCTCTCCTTACTCCTTCTCTCCTTTTATTCCCAAACCTTCCACCACCAAGCCATCATCTTGATGTCCTTGTTATACCGATTATAATAGCCGTAATTCGGATCCTGCGGCACGAACAACGACACGCCGTGGAATTTCTCCTCCGTCATCTCGAAGTCCGAGTAGTGGGTGTACCACGTCTTGTTTACCGTCCAACTCTTGGCGAACGCCTTGTCGATGACCACGCGGTCGAACGCCGCCTTCCACTGTTTGTACTCCGCGTCGGTGGCATACCGCTTCACGAAGTCACCAGCATCGTAGAAGATGTTATAATAAGGAGAGAAGCTTCTGGACGACTCATTGTAATAATGTATCAGCCCTGTCATGTCCGGATACTCTGTGTCCAGACGGCTGTAGATGGCCTTCAGCACGTCGCTCGTCGCCTCAGCCAGGGCTACCATCTCGCTCGTCTTCGTCACCGATAGCGGCAGACTGCCCTCATAGCAATCGGCATACTTCTGCATGATGCCCCTGGCAGCGTCCTGGCGCTTGAACATTTCAGGCACCACCGTGGCATAAGGTGCTCCGGGGTCTGGGATTTCTGCTGGCGAGCCGACGATATAGTCCGTCACGTTCCGCAGCTCGTAGATCGACTCCAGACACATGAAGTTACAGCAGTCTGCGAAGATAAAATCCAGATGCGGCTGCCCCTCCAGAATGTGGCGGATGGTGGGGATGTTCAGGAAGGGGCCGCTGTTTGAATACGGACTGTTGGTACCGTTGTCAACACCATAGGCTCTCGAATAGGCGATGGAGTCTGCTTTCAGCCAGCCCGAGGCGTGGCTCCACAGCACCAGGCCGTATCCCTCGACGGCGGGGTAATGGCCATAGGCATACGTCAGCACCTTCTCAAACACGTGCGGGTCGCTCGAATAGTCGTCCTTGTCGCTGATCTGCATATCGGCAATCGACACCGAATCCTTCAGCTGTCCGTTCACGATACGTGCCAGCCAGGGCAGCTCATTCTGTTTCGCACGGTCGAACCACACCAACAGCTGGTCGTCCTCCGTCAGCGTGATCGAGGCGTCCTTGATCTCTTTGAGGTCTGCATCTGCATAGTTCGACAGCGAGTTCTCAGCCGACATATAGACGAGCACCGTTCGCGTCTGCGGCGTCTTCTTCTCGTCGTCGTCCTTGCTGCAGGCCGACAGCAATGTCAGGCACGCCAGTGCCACGGCCGCCGTCCACATGAGATGTATCCTTGATGTAAGCTGTTTCATACCTTATTTATTTTTGACGATGCAAAGGTACAACTTTTTTCTGACACTCCAACAAAAAACACAGATTTGTTCCAAATTATTTCTGTGATTGCTGTGTGAATACAAAGTATAATGTAAAACAATTTCAAAACTGTCACTTTCTTCCCAAAATCCCCGTTTTTAGGCCTATTTCAGCCTCTAGGACTTTCCCCAGGGGAAACTTGGACTTTCCCCTAACGAAACTCCCACTTTCCCCTAACGAAACTCCCCGTTTCCCCAAGGCACTCTCAGTGTCTTGTTCTCTGATTTAAATTCTGTAAAGACTTTTTATTTACTTCTAATATTCTCTTACACATCATTGACGCAGTGACACAGCTACGCAGCTACACAGCGTCATAAGCAAAACACTGATGCAAAGATAACAAAATTGCACTAAAATAGTGCATAAAATAAAAGAAAAATGCACTATGATAGTGCAAATTAACGTATTTTTACGGAAAACACATGAAAAACGTACTTTTCTTGCATTTGATGAGTTTAACTCAGGAATTTGTTGTATCTTTGCAGCGAAAATGATAAACCTACCAGAATTATGAGAAAAGGATTGATTTTTAGTCTGATAGCTTTGCTGGCGTGGCCCTTTGTGGTGGTGTCGGCACAGAGCCAGGTGAATATGAAGTTCGGCAAGCCGACGAAGGAGGAGTTGCAGATGACGGTCTATGAGCCGGAGCCTGATGCCGAGGCCGTGGTGCTGTGCCGGCTGACCGATGTGGAATACACCGTGCAGATGACCAGTTATCTGGTGGACTATCACGAGAAGTGCCGCATCAAGGTGCTGAAACCCAGCGGCGTGCGGTTTGCGAAGGTGGTCGTGCCGTATCAGGTGAATATGTCGGTAGGCAATAATATCACTGGTCTGAGAGCCTCGTTTGCAACGATCCCGATGAACAGGGCCAGCGGCGATTCGTATTTCGGCGAAGAGGCTGGTTCGATGTCGGAAGGCGTCTTCGGCACTGATGGCGACGAGAGCGTGGAGAGCATCAAGGCGACGGCCTTCAACCTGGAAGGCGGCAAGACGGTGAAGACATCCCTGAAAAAAAGCGACATCAAGACCACGAAGATCGACGACCATAACTATCAGGTGGAGTTCACCGTGCCGAACGTGAAGGAGGGTACGGTGATTGAATATGAGTACACGATCCACAGTCAGATCTTCTGGGAACTGCACGACTGGTACGGCCAGTGCGAGATTCCCGTGGCCTTTGCCAAGCTGGACATGAACATCCCCACCTTCCTGATCTTCAATATCGAGGATCACGGCATCCAGCGCCTGACGTACACGTGCACTGCCGGTTCGATGAACTATAAGGTGGAGAGCGACCCGCTGGCCAAGCCTATGACGGTCACCACCAACCACTATGTCTATGTGGGGAGCAGCCTGAAAGGTATGCCGAACGACGGCTATACGTGGAACGTGCAAGACCTGTGGGCAGGCATCACAGCTGAACTGAGGACGTACCGCCTGCGTGGAATGGGACAGATGGACTATGCCAAGACGTGGGATCAGATAGAGGCGATGATCCTCGACTCTGACGATCTGGGCATACACCTGAACGACCACAGTCCGTTGGCCGACGAACTGAAGGAAGCCAAGATCGAAGAGGTCGCCGACCTGCGTGTACGTGCTGCAGCGGTGTGTCAGTTGGTGATGAGCAAGGTGAAGTGGAACGGCAGGTATGCGCTCAGCCCTGCATCGACGGCTGAGACGTTGAAGAACGGCAGCGGTTCGAATGCCGACATCAATCTGTTGCTCATCCAGTCGCTCCACGATGTGGGTCTCACGGCTGCTCCCGTGATGCTCAGGACGCGCGATTTGGGACTGTTGCCTTATAATTTCCCCTCGATCAGCAAGTTCTCGACGTTCCTCGTGGCAGTCGTCCTGCCAGGTGGCAGCAAGGCCTTCCTCGACGCCTCGTCGAAGCATGGCAAACTGAATGAGCTGCCTGAAGTGATGCGGGTGGAGAGGGCCCTGTTGGTGCAGAAAGGCAAGAAGGGTGAGTGGGTGAACCTGCAGAAAGAGATTAAAGACTAAAAATATTGACAGCAATGAAGAAAACGTTTCTTGGTTTGGTGCTGGCAATGGTGTCAGCAACGGGATATGCCCAGAAGGATGCGCGTATTCAGGAGATCCGCAGCGCGTATGCGAATGCGAAAGCAAAGATGTCGAAGAATGGCAAGGACGGCCAGTCGCCGAGGGATCTTTGGATTGAGCGCAACGACGTGATCGACAAGGCAGCAGACGTCACGGAGTGGGAAGGAACGACCATTTATTTCGAATCGGACACCGTGGACGGCAGAGAGGTGAACCGTCCCTACTTCATCGTGGAGAACTGGACAGCCCACCAGCACACACGGTATCGCGAGATGCTGATCAACCCGAAGGACAGCACGCTGATGTTCTGCTACAGGCGTGGCGAGACGGACGCGGGTTTCGTGGTGGAGTCACGCTATTATTACGACACGGAGGGACAGCTCATCGAAGAGAAGCACAATACGTCAAACACGTGGAGTTCAGCTGAGGGAGAACAGGAGGAAGCCAAACGGTATATCGGCCTGTTCAAAACGGTGACGCAGGGCGTGCTGATCACCCGTGACGGTACGATGACTGATGCACCCAGCGGTCCGGAGAGTGCTGCCAGGCAGGTGGCGCAACGCACGAACGAGCAGCAGAAGGCCTATATCCGCAGTCTGTACTCCCAGTCGAAGAAGAAGGTGGCACAGGAGGCGCATGAGTATCAGAAGCGGGATGTCCATATCGTGCTGCACGACCTGGGCATACTGTGGCCGCCGATGACCACGGAATACAAGTTCTATTTTGACACGAGGGTGGTGGAACTGCCGGATCAGAGGCGGCACGACAACTACTGTTATTTCATCTCGGAGCATCGCCAGCGGATGGGATTCGACAGTTATGTTGAGTATCTGTTTGACACGTACAGCCAGGATCTGCTGTTCTACTACTGCAAGTGCGCAGAAGAGGACGGACAATGGGAGTGGCGACGCTATTACGACCAGCAGGGCAATTGCTTCGAACAGACTGGCAATAGTGCCGATGACGTGCCGCTGGACAAGAACGACGCGAAAAATTTACTCGGACTGTTCTATAAAGTGATGAGTGAGTAAAACTAATCTATCTTGTTATTTTCGCAGAGGAGGCGGAATTCGTGGGGTGTCATACCGATGGCGTCCTGAAATTTGCGGTTGAAGGAACGGATGACGGTAAAGCCGGCCTCCTGGGCGCAGGCGGCGATGCTCCACGAGGATTCTGTCTGCAGGAAGAACATCGAACGCAGCAGGCGGAGATAGTCGAGGTAGTCGTCGAGTGACTTGTGGAGGGTGGAGCGTCGGAAGAGTTCCACGATACGCGTCTGGGTGGTGCCGACGAGGTCTGCCATTTCCTTGAGCCCGAAGTCGGGGTTGGTGTAACACTGGCTTTCTTCAAGATGCGTCTCAATGACGGCCATCAGCTCGTCGTCGTCGCGCAGGTCGGCTTCCTTGAGTAGTTCCTTGTGACGTATGACGAGGTCTTTGAGCATTTCGATGCGACGGCGGACGTCATAGTAGGCGTCGACCATCTGGCCGAGTTGCATATTGCGGTTGATGAGGTTCACGTTGGCCTCCTGAAGCACTTTCACTTGCGCCTCCAGTTCCTGAATCCGGGCTTCGTGGTCTTTATTGTTCATATTGGTGTTGCTTTGTTGGTGCAAAGATAGCAATTATTTACGATTTATGATTTACGATTTACGATTTTTTGCACGGTGGCAGCAAATTTTTCACTTTTCACTATTCACTTTTCACTTCTTTTTCGTAACTTTGCAGCCGATATGGAAGATATTCAGCCACAGGAACAGCCACAAGAGCAGCCACAGGAGAAGTTGGTCTTGCGCACGGAAGGACTCATCAAACGGTATGGTAAGCGTACCGTTGTGAACGATGTGAGCTTCGACGTGAAGCAGGGTGAAATCGTAGGTCTGCTGGGTCCCAACGGTGCCGGCAAGACCACCTCGTTCTATATGACCACGGGCCTGATTGTGCCCAACGGCGGACATATCTACCTGGGCGACGAGGAGGTGACGAAGTATCCTGTTTACAAGCGTGCCCGTGCCGGCATCGGCTATCTGGCGCAGGAGGCGAGTGTGTTCCGCAAGATGAGCGTCGAGGATAATATCCTGTCGGTGCTAGAGATGACGGGCAAGCCGCGCGACTACCAGTTGAATAAGCTTGAGGAACTGATCAAGGAGTTCCGTCTTGGCAAGGTGCGTAAGAATAAGGGTGATCAGTTGTCGGGTGGTGAGCGCCGAAGGACGGAGATTGCCCGTTGCCTGGCCATCGAACCGAAGTTTATCATGCTTGACGAGCCGTTCGCAGGCGTCGACCCCATTGCCGTGGAGGATATCCAATTCATTGTGTGGAAACTGAAGGACCGCAATATCGGCATCCTCATCACCGACCACAACGTGGAGGATACGCTCTGTATCACGAACCGTGCCTATCTGCTCTTCGAGGGCCGTATCCTCTTTCAGGGCTCACCCGAGGAACTGGCGCAGAACAAGATCGTGCGTGAGAAATACCTCACCGATTCGTTCGTACTCCGCCAAAAGGACTTCCAGCTGCTCGAAGAGGAACGTAAAGCCAAGGAAGAAGCGGATATGTAGTTTACAGTTTACGGTTTACAGTTTACAGATGAAATGTTCTAAAGGCTCCTGTTTAGTTAATTATCTATAAAAGTAATCATCTGTAAACCGTAAACCGTAAACTGTAAACCAAAAAATAACTACCTTTGCACCCTAAAATTTGCACGTATAATATAATAAGGTATAAAGAAAGATGAAAATTACATTTGATTGCCCTGATAAAATCAATGGCGTCATGACTATGGTCATCGAGCCCGCCGACTATCAGGAGAAGGTTGAGAAGACACTGAAAGACTATCGTAAGAAGGCTCAGGTTCCCGGTTTCCGTCCGGGTCAGGTGCCTATGGGAATGGTCAAGCGTCAGTATGGCACCGCCGTGAAGGTGGAGGAAGTGAACCGCCTGATCAGCGAGAAGCTTTATGGCTATATCCAGGAGAACAAGATCCAGATGCTGGGTGAGCCTCTGCCGAATCAGGAGAAGCAGAAACCTCAGGATTTCGAGAAGGAAGGTGATTTGGAGTTCGTATTCGACATTGCCGTGGCTCCTGAGATGAAGGCTGAGCTGACGGACAAGGACAAGATCACGTATTATGATATCAAGGTTGACGACAAGCTCGTTGACGACCAGGTGCAGATGTACGCCTCTCAGGGGGGCGAGTTCAAGGAGGCAGAGACCTTCAGCGGCAACGACACACTGACTGGTGAGCTGCGTGAGCTCGACAAGAAGGGAAATACCAAGGAGGGCGGCCTCACCAACGAGGCAGCTATGATTATGCCAGCCTATATCAAGGAAGAGAAGCAGCGCAAGATCTTCGACGGTGCGAAGAAGGGTGACGTCATCACCTTCAATCCGAAGAAGGCTTATCCCGACAATGATGCAGAGGTGGCTGCCCTGCTGAAGGTGCAGAAGGACGATGTGAAGGATCTGGACAGCGACTTCAGCTACCAGATCAACGAGATCCGTCACTTCCAGCCCGCAGAAATCAATCAGCAGCTGTTCGACCGTGTGTTCGGTGAGGGAACGGTGAAGGACGAGAAGGCCTTCCGCGAGAAGATCGCCGAGACGATTAAGCCTCAGCTGCAGGCTAACAGCGACTATAAGTTCCTGCTCGACCTGCGTGCCTATATGGAGAATAAGGTGGGCGAAGTGAAGTTCCCTGAGGCTCTGCTGAAGCGCGTGATGATCCAGAACAACCAGGACAAGGGTGCTGACTATGTGGAGAAGAACTTCGAGGGTAGCATCAAGGAGCTGAAGTGGCACCTGATCAAGGAGCAGCTCGTGGCTGCCAACGAGATCAAGGTGGAAGAGGCCGACCTGAAGGCCGTCGCCAAGGATGCCATCCGTCAGCAGTTCGCTCAGTATGGTATGTCGAACGTTCCCGATGACGTTTTGGAGAACTATGCCGCCGAGCAGTTGAAGAAGCGTGAAAACGTCGATGGATTTGTGGATCGCGCCGTTGATCAGAAACTCGTCGAAAAGCTCAAAACTGTCGTCAAACTGACCAAGAAATCCGTCAGTTTGGAGGACTTTAACAAGACGATGCAAGAAAAATAAGTATTTTTAGGAAAAAATAACCACTTTATTAGAGCGGTTATCGACTTTTTTATGTAACTTTGTGTCCCAAACACAAGTGAAAGAAGTCGGTAACCGCTCTTTTATATTGAAAAAGGTATTAGAATTATGAATGATAGAAACGATTTTAGAAAGTATGCAGTCCGCCATTTAGGTATGGACGGACTGACCGTAGACGAAGTGATGAAGGCTCAGGCACAGTATCTGAATCCCTATATCCTCGAGGAGCGTCAGTTGAACGTGACGCAGATGGATGTGTTCTCCCGACTGATGATGGACCGTATCATCTTCCTCGGCACGCAGATTGACGATTACACTGCCAACACGCTGCAGGCACAGTTGCTCTACCTCGACTCCGTGGACTCAGGTAAGGACATCTCGATCTATATCAACTCACCTGGCGGCAGTGTGACGGCAGGACTGGGCATCTACGACACGATGCAGTTCATCTCCTCGGATGTGGCAACGATCTGTACGGGTATGGCCGCCTCGATGGGTGCCGTGCTGCTCGTGGCAGGCAAGGAGGGCAAGCGCTCGGCACTGCCCCACAGCCGTGTGATGATCCACCAGCCCCTCGGAGGCGTGCAGGGACAGGCCTCGGATATCGAGATTGAGGCGAAGGAGATCCTGAAATTCAAGAAGGAACTCTACACCATCATTTCAGAACACTCGCATACGCCTTACGACAAGGTGTATGCCGACTCAGACCGTAACTACTGGATGACTGCCGAGGAGGCGAAGGCCTACGGCATGATTGACACAGTGCTGAGCAGGAAGCAGTAAGAATACATGGCAAAGTTAAGAAAAGAATGTAGTTTCTGCGGACGGACCGAACGCGAGGTCAAACTGCTGATCACAGGACTCAACGCTTATATCTGCGAGGACTGTGCCCAGCAGGCCTATCGCATCGTGCAGGAGAATATGCCGAGATTGAACAGCAGTAGTGCCGCTCCCGCAGAAGATAAGAAGAACAAGGTGCCGAAACCGAAGGAGATCAAGGCCTACCTCGACGAATATGTCATCGGACAGGATGAGGCGAAGAGATACCTCTCGGTGGCGGTATACAACCACTATAAGCGTCTCGGTCAGGCACCTGACAAGGACGGCGTGGAGATCGAGAAATCGAACATCATTATGGTAGGTTCGACTGGAACGGGAAAGACGCTGTTGGCTCGCACCATCGCTAAGCTGCTCGATGTGCCTTTCACTATCGTCGATGCGACGGTACTCACGGAGGCCGGCTATGTGGGCGAAGACGTGGAGAGCATCCTCACTCGTCTTCTACAGGTGGCCGACTACAATGTGGAGAAGGCCCAGCAGGGAATTGTGTTTATCGACGAGATCGACAAGATCGCACGCAAGTCCGACAATCCTTCTATCACACGTGACGTCAGTGGCGAAGGTGTCCAGCAGGGACTGTTGAAGTTGTTGGAGGGAACGATTGTCAACGTGCCTCCAAAGGGTGGGCGTAAGCATCCCGATCAGGATTATATCCACGTGGACACGAGGAATATCCTGTTCATCTGCGGAGGTGCCTTCGACGGCATCGAGCGGAAGATCGCCCAGCGCCTGAACACCCACGTGGTGGGATACAACTCTGTGCAGAATGTGCAGAAGATTGACAAGAAGGACCTGATGAAGTATGTGCAGCCACAAGATCTGAAGGCTTTCGGTATGATTCCTGAGATCATCGGCCGTCTGCCTGTGCTCACTTATCTGAACCCGCTCGACAAGGAGGCTCTCCAGAAAATCCTGACAGAACCGAAGAACTCGATTGTAAAACAATATAAGAAGCTCTTCGAGTTGGACGGTGTGAAGCTGGAGTTCACAAAGGAAGCCCTTGACGTGATCGTTGAGAAAGCTATTGAATTCAAGCTTGGTGCCCGTGGACTGCGCTCGATCGTGGAGAATGTGATGATGGAATCTATGTACAATCTGCCATCGCAGAAAGTAAAGAATTTTAGCGTGACGCCAGAGTATGTCCGTGAACAGCTGGCACAGTCGCGTATGCAATAGAAAAAGAAAAGCCTAATGACTAAACAGATATGAGTGAAAAAAGAAATCTGACAGAAGCCCTGAAGAAGTACTTTGGTTTCGACAAGTTCAAGGGAGACCAGGAGCAGATCATCCAGAACCTGCTGGACGGTAACGACACATTTGTGCTGATGCCGACGGGTGGTGGTAAGTCGCTGTGTTATCAGTTGCCATCCCTGCTGATGGAAGGCACGGCCATTGTCATCTCGCCTTTGATAGCCCTGATGAAGAACCAGGTGGACGTCATCACGAACCTCAGCGAACATGAGGGGACGGCCCACTATCTGAACTCGTCGCTGAACAAAGCCGCCATTGATCAGGTGAAGAACGACATCCAGGCTGGGATTACCAAACTGCTCTATGTGGCACCCGAGTCGCTGACGAAGGAAGAGAACGTGGAGTTCCTGAAGACGGTGAAGATCTCCTTCTACGCCGTCGATGAGGCCCACTGTATCTCAGAGTGGGGACACGACTTCCGCCCTGAGTACCGTCGTATCCGTCCTATCGTCAATGAGATCGGCAAGGCACCCATCATCGCCCTGACGGCGACAGCCACGGATAAGGTACGTTCCGATATCAAGAAGAACCTGGGTATGGTCGATGCGAAGGAGTTCAAGAGTTCCTTCAACCGTCCGAACCTCTATTATGAGGTACGTCCGAAGACGAAGGATGTGGACAAGGATATCATCAAGTTCATCAAGCAGCACCCAGGCAAGAGCGGCATCATTTACTGTTTGTCGCGCAAGAAAGTCGAGGAACTCGCTGCCGTGTTACAGGCCAACGAGATCAAGGCGGCTGCCTATCACGCCGGCCTCGACTCTGCCACACGAACACAGACACAGGATGATTTCCTGATGGAGAACATCGACGTGATCGTGGCCACCATCGCCTTCGGTATGGGCATCGACAAACCTGATGTGCGCTTTGTGATCCATTACGACATCCCCAAGTCGCTGGAAGGTTACTACCAGGAGACGGGACGTGCAGGTCGTGACGGCGGCGAAGGCCTTTGCATCGCGTTCTATTCGAACAAAGACCTGCAGAAACTGGATAAGTTCATGGAGGGTAAGCCCGTGGCCGAACAGGATATCGGGCGCCAGTTGCTTGTGGAGACGGCAGCCTATGCTGAGACTTCTATCTGCCGCAGGAAGATGCTGCTGCACTATTTCGGTGAGACCTATCCTAAGGATAACTGCGGCAACTGCGACAACTGTCTGCATCCCAAGACGGAGATTGAGGCGAAGGATCAGCTGGTCATCGCCCTGAAGGCCATCCTCGAGATCAAGGAGAATTTCCGTGCCGACTATGTCATCGACTTCATCACGGGTAAGGAGACCGACGAGATCCTCGCCCACCACCATGAGGACTTTGAGAACTTCGGTGCTGGTGCTGATGACGATGAAAAGATATGGAATCCCGTTATCCGTCAGGCCCTCATCGCAGGCTATTTGCTGAAAGAGGTGGAGAACTACGGACTGCTGAAGGTGACGGCTGCAGGTAAGAAGTTCCTGAAGTCGCCCAAGTCGTTTATGATCGTGAAGGATGCAGAGTTCACTGGCGACGAGGATATCCCTGACCACGAGGGAGGCATCAGTGCTCTCGACCCCACGTTGAGTGCGATGCTGCGTGAGTTGCGCAAGAAGGTTTCGAAACGGCTGGAACGTCCGCCGTATGTCATCTTCCAGGATGTGTCACTTGAACAGATGGCCACCGATTATCCCGTCACGCTCGAAGAACTGAAAAATATTCAGGGCGTGGGCGAGGGTAAGGTGAAACAGCCTTATGCCAAGGAGTTCGTGGATCTGATCAAGAACTACTGCGAGGAGAACGAGATTGAGCGTCAGGTGGATATGCGCGTCCGTACGGTGGCGAAAAAGTCGATGCTGAAGGTGAAGATCATCCAGAGCATCGACCGTCAGATCGCCCTCGACGACATCGCCACGGCCCAGGGTATCGAGTTTGAAGAGTTGCTCGACGAGGTGGAGGCCATCGTCTATAGTGGTACGAAACTGAATATCGACTACTTCCTCGACGAAGTGATGGACGAGGATCATGTCGATGATATCTACGACTATTTCTGTGAGTCGGATACCGACCGCCTGAGTGTGGCCCAGAAGGAATTGGGCGATGAATACTCGGAAGACGAGATCCGTCTCGTGAGGATTAAGTTCCTCTCGGAAATGGCGAATTAAGTGTTAAGAATAAAGAGTTAAGAGTTAAGAATTAAGAAAAATTGTCGGGCGACAATGAATTTCTTAATTCTTAATTCTTCATTTTTGATAAAAATGAGTACCTTTGCACGCAATATTTTAAGAAAGGTATAAATTATGGCTTCATTTATTGCAGACAAGATCGTGATGGACGGCCTCACATTCGACGACGTCCTGTTGATTCCAGCTTATTCGGAGGTACTGCCTAAGACAGTAGAGTTGAAAACCCGTTTTTCACGTAACATTGAGTTGAACGTGCCCTTTGTGACGGCTGCCATGGATACGGTGACAGAGTCGCAGATGGCCATCGCCATTGCCCGTGAAGGCGGTATCGGTGTGATTCACAAGAATATGTCCATTGAGGACCAGGCCCGTCAGGTGGCTATCGTAAAGCGTGCCGAGAATGGTATGATCTATGATCCCGTGACCATTCCTCTGGGTTCGACGGTGGCACAGGCACTCGACATTATGTCAGAGTATCATATCGGCGGTATCCCCGTGGTCGATGATGAGAAGCACCTCGTAGGCATCGTCACCAACCGTGACCTTCGATTCGAGCGTCGTCTGGATCGTCCTGTGGAGGAGATTATGTCGAAAGACCATCTCGTGACAACCCATCAGCAGACTGACCTGATGGCAGCAGCAGAGATTCTGCAGAAGAATAAGATTGAGAAACTGCCCGTTGTTGACAAGGATAACCGTCTCATCGGACTTATCACCTATAAGGATATCACCAAGGCCAAGGATAAGCCTATGGCCTGCAAGGACGAGAAAGGACGTCTGCGTGTGGCAGCTGGTGTGGGTGTGACAGCCGATACCCTCGACCGTATGCAGGCTCTTGTCGATGCCGGCGCTGATGCCATCGTCATCGACACGGCCCATGGTCATTCGAAGTCTGTGATCGAGAAACTCGTCGAGGCTAAGAAGATGTTCCCCAATATCGACATCGTCGTAGGTAATGTTGCTACGGGTGAGGCTGCTAAGATGCTGATTGACAATGGTGCCGACGCCATCAAGGTGGGTATCGGCCCAGGTTCCATCTGTACCACCCGTGTGGTGGCTGGTGTGGGTGTGCCCCAGCTCAGCGCCATCTATGATGTCTATAGCGTGTTGAAAGGAACAGGTGTTCCCCTCATCGCTGATGGTGGTCTGCGCTACTCCGGTGATATCGTGAAGGCCCTTGCCGCTGGTGGCAGCTGCGTGATGATGGGTTCTCTCGTCGCTGGTACGGAAGAGAGTCCTGGCGACACGATCATCTACAACGGTCGTAAGTTCAAGAGCTATCGTGGCATGGGCTCCCTCGAAGCCATGGAGCAGAAGCACGGTTCTAAGGACCGCTACTTCCAGGGTGACACGAAGGAGGTGAAGAAACTTGTGCCCGAGGGCATCGCAGGACGTGTGCCTTACAAGGGAACGGTACAGGAGGTAATCTATCAGATGGTGGGTGGTTTGCGCTCAGGTATGGGCTACTGTGGTGCCGCAACCATCGAACAGCTCCACGAAGCGAAGTTCACCCGTATCACCAATGCCGGTGTCAACGAGAGCCATCCGCACGATATCACCATCACCAGTGAGGCTCCTAACTATTCAAGACCAAACGATTGATTTTATAAAACAACGAATTAAACGAATTTCACGAATTAAACAGATGAAGTTAAAGATGATACTGGCGGCCTGTCTGATGAGCACAGCCGTCATGGCACAGACAGATCCTGTGGTAATGACTGTCAACGGAGTGAATGTAACCCGTTCTGAGTTTGAGTACTCATTTAATAAGAATAACAGCGACGGCGTGATCGATAAGAAAGGTATCGAGGAATATGCCGACCTTTATGCTATCTATAAGATGAAGGTGGCTGCAGCTCTTGATGCCAAGCTTGACACGCTCAAGTCATTCAAGAATGAGTTTGTCGTCTATCGGGATATGCAGGTGCTGCCTACGATGACGAGCGATGCAGAGGTGGAAGCAGAGGCCCGCAAGGCCTACGACCGTGCGAAGGAACGTATTGGCGAGAAGGGGTTGGTCCTTCCTGCACACATCTTCCTCCGTGTCTCCACCAAGGCTAAGCCTGAGGAACAGACGAAAGTCGCTCAGCGCGCAGACTCCATCTGGCAGGCCCTCAAGCAGGGTGCAGACTTCGCCGAGCTCTGTAAGAAAGTGTCTCAGGACCGTCGCAGTGCTGCCAATGGTGGTGAACTGGCATGGATAGGTCCTGGTCAGGTGTATCCGGAGTTCGAAGAGGCCGCTTTTGCCCTCCAGACTGGAGAATTAAGCCGTCCGGTGCTGGCACCAGACGGTTACCACATCATCTTGATGAAAGGCCGCAAGCAACTCGAGCCTTTCGAGGAGCTCAAGGATCAGATTATGCGTTCGTTCGAGCAGCAGGGTATCCGTGAGGCTATCGGCCGTCATAAAGTCCAGAGTGTCGTGAACAGCGGTCAGATGACGGAAGAAGAGTATATTACTCGTCGTACCGACTCTTTAGGTGCTGTTGACTCAGATATGAAATACCTCATTCAGGAATATCACGATGGACTGTTGGTCTATGAGATCAGCAACCGTCAGGTGTGGGAGAAGGCTTCGAAGGATGAGGCTGCCCTCGACAATTGGTTCCGTGCCCATAAGAAGGACTATGCTTTTACGGAGCCCCGTTTCAAGGGTATCGCCTACCATGTGAAGGATCAGGCTGATGTGAAGGCCGTGAAGCGTTGTGTCAAAGGACTGCCGTTTGGTCAGTGGGCCGATGTCCTGCGCCAGAATTTCAATCCTGACTCCATCATTCGCATCCGTGTGGAACAGGGACTCTTCAAGCCTGGCGACAGCCGCCTGGTCGATCATAAGATCTTCCGTACAGCACTTGACCAGCCCGTTGAAGTCAACAAGGACTATCCCATCGACGCTGTTTATGGCAAGAAGCTGAAGAAGCCCGAAGATTATACCGATGTGCGCAGTCAGGTGGTTGAAGATTACCAGCAGGCACTTGAACAGCAGTGGGTGGCTGACCTCCGCCAGCGCTATCCTGTGAAGATATATGATGATGTATTGAAAACAGTAAATAAACACTGATGAAGACAATAAGGAATCTGATAGTAACCCTGCTCGTAGGTCTTCCGTTCATCGGGGCTGCCTTTGCCGGCAATCCCGTCTTATCCGGGTTATCCGGAATCTCCGGAACTTCCAGGCTCCCTGCTGATAGCATCACCGCCGACAGCGACTCCGTCCACATGGGCACCGTCATTGACGAGGTCATCTGGGTCATTGGCGACGAGGCCATCCTGAAGTCAGACGTTGAGACATTCCGTATGCAGGCTGCGATGGAAGGCATGAAGTGGAATGGCGATCCTGACTGTATGATCCCTGAGCAGATTGCTGTACAGAAGCTGTTCAAGCACCAGGCACAGATCGACAGTATTGAGGTGACCGACGCTGACGTGGCTCCAGAGGTAGAGCAGCATATCAACTACTGGCTCGAAATGGTCGACGGCTCTCGCGAGCGCCTCGAAGAGTACCGCCACAAGCCCCTTTCGCAGATCCGTAACGACCTGCGTGAGGAACTGAAAGACCGTCAGATGGTTCAGAAGATGAAGCGTAAGCTCGTTGAGGATATTGCTGTAACACCTGCCGAGGTACGCCGTTATTTCAAGGACCTGCCACAGGACAGTCTGCCCTTCATCCCCACCGAGGTGGAGGTGGAGATCGTGCAGATGACGCCGAAGATTCCTGTTGAGGAGTTGAACCGTGTGAAGGATGAACTCCGTGAATATACGGATCGTGTGAATCGTGGCGATGCCACGTTCTCCACGCTGGCCCGTCTCTATTCTGAAGACCCTGGAACAGCCCGTCGCGGTGGTGAGTTAGGTCTCTCTGGCCGTGGTATGCTCGACCCCGCCTTCGCCTCGGTGGCCTTCAACCTCACCGACCCCAAAAAGGTGTCGAAGATTGTGGAGTCAGAGTTTGGCTTCCATATCATCCAGCTCATCGAGAAGCGTGGCGACAAGGTCAATGTGCGCCATATTCTCCGTAAGCCTGTCGTTTCCGAAGAGGCTATCGAGAAAGCATTGGCCCGACTCGACTCTATCGCTGATGATATCCGTGCAGAGAAGTTCACTTTCGAGGATGCTGCCTCGATGCTCTCCGACGATAAGGACACCCGTAATAACAAAGGTCTGATGTCGAACAACGATCCTCAGACAGGCCGTATCACCTCCCGCTTCAAGATGCAGGACCTGCCGCCAGAGGTGGCCAAGGTGGTAGATACGATGCAGGTGGGACAGGTGTCTCACGCCTTCCAGCTGATCAACCAGCGAGGTAAGACTGTCTGTGTCATCGCCAAGCTGAAGAACCGTGTGGAGGGCCATAAGGCATCTATCTCTGAGGATTTCCAGACCTTGAAAGATGTGGTGCTGCAGCGTCGCCAGAACGACCGCATCCATCAGTGGGTTGTCGACAAGATCAAGAGTGTCTACACCCGTCTGAACGAAGACTATCGGGACTGCAAGTTCGAATACGAAGGCTGGATCAAATAGCGCTTGCGCTAAATGATAAATGATGAATGATAAATAAAGGAGGATACTGATGCAAAGAAGAGGATCTTTATGGCTGATGGTGATAACTTTATCATTTATCATTTTTCATTTATCATTTAGCGAAGCGCAGGCCCAGAAAGGAAAGACGAAGCGCCCAGCCCGCAAGGCGAAGGTCCAGGACTCCCGCATCTATCTTGTCCACGCCGACGTGCTCCACTACGACCAGCAGATCAATGCCGATGCCACCATCCTCAACGGAAAAGTACACTTTACCCATGAAGGGGCACGACTCTATTGCGACAGTGCCTATTTCTACGAGGCCTCCAACTCCTTTGAGGCCTTCGGAAATGTGAAGATGTACCAGGGTGACACGCTCTCACTCTTCAGCGACTATGCCTACTACGACGGCAATGAGCAGATAGCCCGTGCCCGTTACAATGTCGTACTCAAACATCGCAAGACCGTCCTCTATACGGACAGTCTCGACTTCGACCGTATCTACGACAACGCCTATTTCTTCGAGGGCGGTAAGCTGATTGACGGCAAAACCACGCTCACCTCCGACTGGGGCGAGTACAACACCCAGACGAAGATGTCGGTCTTCAACTACGATGTGAAGATGAAGAACCCCGACTTCTTCCTCACGACGGACACACTCTATTACGACACTCACAACTCGATGGCCCATATCGTCGGACCGTCCGATATCACCTCCGGCGACAACCATATCTATTCCGAGCAGGGCTATTATGATACGAAGCTTGAACGTGCCCGTCTCATGAACCGCTCCGTACTTACCAACAATGGTAGGATGCTTGTGGGCGACAGCGTCTACTACGATAGTAAGATGGGCTTCAGTCAGGCGTTCTATGATGTGGTCTATGTCGACTCTGTCAATCGCAACAAACTCACGGGCAACTATGGAGAGTACTACGAGAATACGGGCTATGCGATGTGTACGGACAGCGCGGTAGCCATCGACTACTCGCAGGGCGACTCCCTCTTCATGCATGCCGATACGTTCAAAGTCGTCACCTTCAACATCGAGACAGACTCTGTCTATCGCAAGATCCATGCGTATCATCATGTCCGTACTTTCCGTCAGGACGTGCAGGCCGTCTGCGACTCGCTCGTCTACATCTCAAAGGACTCTTGCATGACGCTATACCACGATCCTATCATGTGGAACAACGGCCAGCAGCTGGTGGGCGATCTCGTCAATGTCTATCTGCGTGACTCCGTCATCGATCATACTCACATCATCGGTAACTGTTTCTCCATCCAACAACTGAAGTCAGATACCGCCTGCTTCAATCAGGTGTCCTCCCGTGAGATGTTCACCTATTTCGTCGAGGGCAAAATCCGCGAGGCTCAGGCGAAGGACAATGTGCTTATCGGCTATTACTTCGAGGAGGGCGACACGTTGCCCATCATCTACAACTATCAGGAGACCTCCGAGCTCCGCATGTTCCTCAAGAACCAGAAACTCGAGAGCGTGTGGACACCGAAGACCACCGGCACGATGTATCCGCTCAACCAGATTCCTGCCGAACGTAAGCGCCTGCCCGGTTTCGCCTGGTATGACTACATCCGTCCTCTCAACCGTTACGACATCTTCAACTGGCGTGGCAAGAATGACAAAAAGGGAAATGACAAAAAAGAGATAAGTGAAGACTCGGCTATGCCGATCTCTACCGAAGAAACGCAGGAACCTGTTCTCGAAGAGCCTCAGGAACCTGTTGCAGAAGAGCCTCAAGAATCTGCTCCCGCCACAGAGTAATCATCGCTCGGCTTTGCCGCTTTTACAAAGGCGACTGCCGACTAAAAGAAAGTTCAAAGTTCAAAGCTCAAAGTTCAATGTCGGATATCATTTCCCTTCTCCCTGATAGCGTTGCCAACCAGATAGCCGCTGGTGAGGTGATTCAGCGTCCGGCTTCCGTTGTGAAGGAGCTGGTGGAGAATGCTGTCGACGCAGGGGCCAAGACCATCCATGTCATCATCGTTGATGCAGGGCGCACCTCTATCCAGGTTATCGACGACGGAAAGGGAATGTCTGAGACCGATGCTCGTCTGTCATTCGAGCGTCATGCTACGTCGAAGATCCGCAAGGCCGACGACCTCTTTGCCCTCCATACGATGGGCTTCCGTGGTGAGGCCCTCGCCTCCATCGCTGCTGTAGCACAGGTGGAGCTGCTTACCCGAATGGCTGACGATGAAATAGGTACGCGCATCCAGATAGCAGCCTCGAAGGTGGTGTCGCAGGAACCCGCTGCTGCTCCTGTTGGGAGCAGCTTTAAGGTGGACAACCTCTTCTATAATGTTCCAGCCCGACGGAAGTTCCTCAAGTCCAACGCCACCGAACTCAGCAACATCCTTCAGGCTTTCGAGCGCATCGTGCTCGTCTATCCTGACATCCATTTCATCCTCCACCATAACGGGGCTGAGCTCCAGAACCTCAAGCCTGCCAGCCTGCGTCAGCGTATTACAGATGTCTATGGCCGACAGTATTCGCAGGACCTTCTGCCTGTTGAGGTTCAGACCACGCTCTGCAACATCACGGGCTTTGTGGGCAAGCCTGAGACGGCCCGTAAGAAGAGCGGTCACGATTTCTTCTTCGTCAATGGGCGATATATGCGTCATCCGTATTTCCACAAGGCCGTTGTCACAGCCTACGACCGTATGATACCTGAGGGCATGCAGGTGCCTTATTTCCTCTATATCGATGTCGATCCCGCTGCGGTCGATGTGAATATCCATCCCACGAAGACGGAGATCAAGTTTGAGAACGAACAAGCCATCTGGCAGGTGCTCACAGCCACCGTCCGCGATGCCTTGGGGCGTTTCTGCGACGTACCGGCTATCGACTTCGATGTGCAGGGAAAGCCTGAGATTCCTATCTTCGACCCCTCCCGCGATTCCATCGCTGCGCCAAAGGTGAACTACAATCCGGACTACAACCCCTTCCGTTCCCATAGTGAATCTCACTCTGGCTCAGACATATCATCTATAAACTATAAACAATCAACTATAAACAAGAATAATGTCCCCTCCGACTGGGAACAGCTCTACGACATTGCCAATACCTCTCCCTCCCATGAGGAAGACCAATCCCTCTTTCCCACGGATAATTCTGCCTCCTCAGGTAATCATAATTCTCAACTCTCAACTCTCAATTCTCAATTCCAAACTCTCAATTCTCAATTCGATCCCTCCCCTCTCCACTACCAATACAAGGGCTGTTACATTATGACCGCCGTCAAGTCAGGCCTTATGATCATCGATCAGCATCGTGCCGATGTGCGTATCCGTTACGAGCGCTATCTGCAACAGTTCGAAAACCACGCTGCCGCCACCCAGCAGATGCTCTTCCCAGAGTCCGTCCGTTTCTCACCAGCTGAGTGTGTCATTCTTCAGCAGATACTCCCCAGCCTCGCAGCCATCGGTTTCGATCTCTCCGACCTCGGCGGCAACACCTTCGCCATCAACGGCATTCCTGCCGGCCTCGAGGGCATCGATCCTGTCACCCTCCTCCAGCAAATCGTTGCCGATGCCCAAGATGACTCTTTCTGCGACGACTCAGAAGGGCTTGCCAGCAAATCATCTGTAAACTGTAAACTGTCAACTGTAAACTCAAAAGTAGCCCTCTCCCTCGCTCAGAGCGTTGCCGTTCCCTACGGCCAGGTCCTTTCCAACGATGAAATGGAACAGCTGGTCAACGAGCTCTTTGCCTGTTCCAATGTCAACTACACGCCCAACGGCAAGGCCATCCTCTCCATCCTTCCGCAGACAGATATCGAACGCCTTTTTGCCTAAAAGGGTTAAAAGCTGTTAATGTAATCATAATTCTCAATTCTCAATTCTCAATTCTCAATTATTCTTTGTACCTTTGCACCCGCAATTGAAAACACGGGCGCTTAGCTCAGCTGGTTTAGAGCATCTGCCTTACAAGCAGAGGGTCGGCGGTTCGAATCCGTCAGCGCCCACCTTTAGTTAACATTAACTTTTTTACTAATAAAAACCACAAAGTTATGAAACATTTCATTCATTCAGCCGCAGCTATTATGAGTAGCTTCGTGTGTCTTGTCAGTTGTACCGAACAGGAGTCAGACCTCTTGTCCGCCAACCAGTCGTCCAACAATCAGCTCAGTATCGTCACCCACACCAGGGAGGGCGAGACGCCTATCGCCTCCGTTTACCTCTTCAATGCCAACAACGCGTTTGTCCGCACCCTCCAGACGGATGCCGCAGGCGACTACAGCTCAGCCTCCGCATCAGTAAAACTGCCTGAAGGCACCTATACCCTTTGTGCCCTCAGCCCTAACGACCTCTCTCATTTCCAGATTCCTGAGACGCTGACGCCCACATCAGCCATCACCCTTGCGGAAGGCCAGGCGATGAGCGACCTCCTGATCGGCTCAGCAACTACTACGCTCTCTGATGGCGAAAACGGGGAGGTTGATTTGGAACTCCAGCGCAAGGTGCTTGAACTCTCGTCCATTACCATCAGTCAGGTGCCTGACGGCGTTACAGGCGTCACAGTCTCCATCGCGCCATTCTATTCCGCCATCCAGTTCAATGGTGAATACATAGCGACAGACCCCGCAACAGTCACCTTCACTCTTACTGCGACTGCCACCGATGGCGTCTGGCAAGTTGCACCTGAGCAGTTCGTCTTCCCGTCCGTTGGCAAACCCACTATCACCGTCACCTTTACTCGTGACAACGGGGATCCCGGCATCTACACTTACGAAACAGAATCCGCCTTTTCTGCCAACAACAAGTATAACATCGCAGGCACCTACACCGAACCCCTCGGCGTCACCCTCTCAGGTGGCATCACCTCCCAGGAATGGCCTGCCGATCCTGTTGCCATCGATTTTGAATTTGACGAAACCAATGCTGGCAACAATTCAGGTGGTAATAGTTCTTCTACTTCTGAAGTTCCTGTAGTAGGTCAGCTATACAATGGTTACTATGTAGTCTCTGTTGATGCAATTAATAATAACGCCGTTTTGCTAAATAAAAGCAAGATAACAGATGCAAAAGATAATACCTATGAAGACATCCTGTCAAACATTACAAAACCTCAGGGAGCAACAGGTAATTGGCGAATCCCAACAGTGACAGAGTGTCAAACCTTCCTTTCAGCCCCATCTACCCCTGGCATATTTGGTGACAGTGATAAAGAATATTACTATTGCTATAATGAAGGGGCTCTAAATAGATGCCAAGCAGAGAAGTCGTCCGATGGAAATATCACTTTCTCTCTAATGTCTCTTTCTGGCTTTGTCAGCTTTGTGTTTCTCCGCCCCGTTATAGACATCTCTTACTAATCTCCCAATAGTATAATCCCGAAGCGTTACAAGTTTCGGGATTATCTTTATATTTTGACAGATTACTTTTTTTTGTAATATTGACATAAGCCTCCATAAATATATTTATCGTATTGATATTCAATACTTTACGCTATGGAGGCTTATGGTTTTAGCCTCCATATAGCCTCCATTAAGAGGGTTAAAAGTCACATTTTAGTACCTTCTGAGTCTGAATAACGATATTAGTTCATGATAGTTTAGATAGGGTAAACTATAAGTTTAAGCAGTGTAAACTACCAGTTTAGACTGGATAAACTAACAGTCCAAGCTGCTTATGTGATTATTTAACTACCTTATTATCAATAGATTATAGAATATTTAGCCTCACTTTTGTCCATATCTTTCATCATAATACAGTAATTATGGAGGTTATATGGAGGCTTAAATAGTAAGCCTCCATAATATAACATATTGGTTTTCAATTATTTATTTAATATTATGGAGGTTTATAGTAAAATTGATAAAATTTCATGGTTTATCGACTTTAGCTTGTCACTTACGTCTTTAACAAGATGCGAACAAACGGCAATAATTATAAAAAATGATATTTTCCTGCTCACAATATTCGCCGTTTGCCAAATTATTCTTATCTTTGCCAACAAATTATGATGAAAGGAACAATTATGTCGTACAGTCAATTAGCGCAACTGGAGTTCATGAACGCCATTAATAGCATCAATTCCGAATCAGAACTTAACGATTTCAGGAATATGCTGTCACATTATTTTGCCCAAAAAGCACAAAGGGCAATTGATGCTTTGTGGGATGAAGGTGTCATTAACAATGACACCATTGAACAATGGGGTGAAGAACACATGCGTACTCCTTACCACTATGAGGCGAATCGTCCTTGACACAAACTGTCTTCTACAGTCACTGCCTTCTTCCAGTCCGTATCATAAGATATGGACGGATATACTAAATGGCCAAATTCAGTTGTGTGTCAATACTGAGATTCTGAATGAATATGAAGAGATCCTGGCCAGCAAGACAATTAATAGCCCAACATAGCAGCTGGCGTTATTCCTAAAGTGACACAAAGCAGACGGGCAATTTTCAGCGTAGGCTCTGCCCTACCTGAGACATAGTCGCTTATGCGTGAAGGACTAACTCCAATCTCTGCAGCCAACTGTTTCTGACTCATATTCTTCTCGTCCAACGAAAGCTGTATCAACTGCGCTACGGTAGGTTTGCCCATGGGATAGTGCTCCTTCTCATAATCAATGACAACATCCGACATCATTGTCAACTCCACAGCATTGCGGTCGTTGGCAGGTGTGTTGTCATCTACCATTGGCAACAGTTCCTCAATTCGTGCCAATGCGAACTTGTATTGCTCTTTAGTAATCTTTGCCATATTCGTACCTCCTTATATTATATCGTTGAAACGTCTATCTTATCGTATTCACTATGAGTACCCACAAATCGGATGAAAATATGCCCGATTGTGAACTTTACAACCACCACAAGTCGATATTTGTTGCCCCTGATGTCAAAGACATAGTGTTGGCTTCCAACGTAGTCTGTTGTGGGGAAATCTGCCTTTATATCCGACAGGTTCTTCCACTCTGCCTTTTCTGCGATGTCATACCATCGTTCAAGTGCAGCCTGAGCGTCTCCATGTCCTTCCGAACTATAGAACTCAACTAATCGTCTATGTGATACTATTCTCATTTCGGTTGCAAAGTTACATAAAAGTTTTGAATTTCAAAAGAATAATGATAAAAATTTCTATTATTTAGAATTTTTCTTCTTATTAATAGTCATAGTGACAGTACCCTGGGCCAGCTTGAGGATTTTGAAGAGCATTCAGCAGATTCCGGCCCTCATTGCCATCCAGCACCTGCATCTGCTGGATGGCAATCTGATTGAGTTTCACAAGCCTTTTGCCTTAGTCTATCGGCCGACGGAGAAGTAGACCTTACGCCCATTCTTGATATATATTCCAGGGCAAAGGGCGCTTTCGTCGACACGACGACCCATAAGGTCATAGATGGCATCGGTGGGGATTCTGTCAATGGAAGTGTGGCTGATGCCAGTAGTGGTAGCGAGGGTGCAGAAAGAGAAATAGGTGGGCTCGTCGTAGTTCGCATTCCCTGCATCTTTCAGATATTTACCCGTGCCAACGTTCTTCAGGGTGAATCCCTTGCCGTCCGCATAGTCGATATTCCATACGGCACCGTTCTCAAAGTCCTCGCCGTTGCCATTGGTCAGTCCGAGGATGAAACAGCACCTCAGCCGTCTCCGGACAGCCGTTGTGCTTGATCCACACATTCAGGTTCTTCTGCACATTCGAGAAGGTCACCACGTCGTCGCTGGTGCCGTGGGTGTGGATGATGGGTATCGGTCTCACATTGGGACTGGCCGTCGCTCCGCCCATGGGATAGCCGCTGATGGGGGCGAAGGCTGCGATACGGTCGGCGATCTTGTTCATGGCATGATAGGTGAACATGCCGCCCATTGAGAATCCCGACAGGTAGACGCGCCCCCGGTCGATGTCGTATTTATCCACCATCTCGTCGATGATGGCCAGTACGAAGTTGATGTCGCGGTTGCCGCTGATGTCCCAGCTCTTGTTGATGCCCTCAGGGAAGACGGTGACGAACTTGGCCGTATCGGCTACCGACTTGATGTCGAGCATGTTCATCTGGTAGGCAGCGTCCTGATTCATACCGTGACAGGAGATCAGCAGCGGACGCTTGGCACCCAGATCGTTGGGCACATAGATCTTATAATTAGTGGTTGTATTCTTCTGTTAAATTTCTGTGTTTTTCTGAATAATTCTTGTCTATCTGTGTAATCTGTGGCCCCTTTAATCAACTTTTTTTCGTTAAAAAGCGAATTTTTCCTAAAAAATATTTGGTAATTAGAAAAATATATGTAAATTTGCACCGAAAAGCAGGCCTAAGTGTGGGCATGCGGTAAAATTTGACATCGATGGAAGAGAC
>JAFRQC010000185.1 GCA_017428805.1 Prevotella sp.
ATGATGCGTCAGCGTGGCGGTTCAATCATCAATATGGCCTCTGTCGTAGGTGTGCACGGTAATGCCGGACAGGCCAACTACGCTGCCTCGAAGGCAGGTCTGATTGCCCTCGCAAAATCGATTGGTCAGGAAATGGGTCCCAAGGGCATTCGTGCCAACGCTATCGCCCCAGGCTTCATCGATACGGCTATGACTCAGGCGCTCCCCGACGATATCCGCAAAGAGTGGATCAACAAGATTCCTCTGCGTCGCGGCGGACAGGTGGAGGATATCGCCAACGTGGCTACATTCCTCGCCTCAGACATGTCGAGCTATGTCAGTGGCCAGGTGATTCAGGTCGATGGCGGAATGAATATGTAAGGCGGGCTTCGCCCTAAATGATAAATGATGAATGATGAATGTTGTCTACGAGGATAATCACATCATCATTGTTAACAAACAGAGTGGGGAGATCGTGCAGGGTGATAAGACTGGCGATCGTCCCCTCTCTGATATTGTGAAGGATTATATCAAGGAGAAGTATCAGAAGCCTGGTGCTGTTTTCCTTGGTGTCGCCCATCGGCTGGACAGGCCAGTCAGTGGGCTGGTGGTTTTCGCACGCACCTCAAAAGCTCTCGCCCGACTGAACAAGATGTTTGCCGAAGGCGAGGTGCATAAGACGTATTGGGCAATTGTAAAAAATGCCCCTCGCACCAGCGAGGGGACATTAGAACACTGGCTCGTGCGCAACGAGAAGCAGAACAAGAGTTATGCCTACGACCACGAACGCCCCAACGCCAAGAAGGCCATCCTGAAATACCGCACACTCTCCCACTCCGACAACTACACCCTCCTCGAAGTCAACCTGATGACAGGCCGCCACCATCAGATCCGTTGCCAATTGGCAGCAATGGGCTGTCCCATCAAGGGTGATCTGAAATACGGTGCCCCACGCTCCAACCCAGACGGATCGATCTCTCTGATGGCCCGTCGTGTGGAGTTCATCCATCCCGTTTCCAAAGCCCCCATTGTCGTCGAGGCACCCGTCCCCAACGATAACCTCTGGCAGGCTTTGGCTCCGAAATAACTGTCACAACTGTCACACTACTGCTCTGCGCTTGCGATAGAGGTGAGCCAGATACACGCATCCCGCCAACGCCAAAGCAACGATGGCGATAGGCAGCAGCAACGAGGCTTCACTTGAGGCACCACCCGCATTGTCGAGAATCAACTGCGACTGGGCCACGCTGTCGGCAATAGCATCCTTGGTGGCATCGATCGTGTCGCTGACCGAATCGCGCACATTATTAATGGTGTCAGTCACCACAGACCTGTGTTGCCTAATCCGCTCAAGCCGCCGAAGCCGCTCTTCTGGGGTAATGGGTAAAACATCTAATAGAATCATAATTCTTAAATTTTAATATGTGAATAACAAATTGATCAACAAAAACAACTCGCCCGTGAGGAAACTGATGGCATTGCAGAGCAGGCTGTATATCCAGGCCTGCCGCCACTCGCCCAACAGCCATCTGTAACAGAGCGTCTCAGTCAGAACCACCAATGCCTCGCCAACAATCAGCGTACTCCATCCGTCGCTGACATAGATGGCATAGAGATTCAGCGGCACGTTCGTCAGCACGTTCATCACCACCGAACCATAGAGCACCTTCCCGCGTCTTTCGCCCAAGAAGAGCAGCACGCCCAGCTCTATCACAATCGTCGCCAACAACGGCCATAGCAGTCTCATCATCATCTCTTACCAATACACCGCCAACAGATAACCAGGTATCAATGCCGCAGCCAGCAGTCCGAAAGCCAAGCCTTCACGACGAGGCAGCAGAACGTTCGCCAGATAGAGTGTGATGGGCATCGTGCAGTTCATCAGGAAGATGCCCACAAGAAGCATCGGCTCAAAGTAGCTATTGAAGAAGATGCACAGCACCACGCCTGCCAATATCACCACCAGCGACCTCCAGACACCCATCCATCTGGCAATCCATCCACCAGCCATCTTGCCCAGCATCGAGCCGACAGCAATCAGCAAAACCATTTCCTGCGTCTTCGTCATCCCACCTGAGAACACCTCGCTCACAAACGACCGACAGCATACGAAGAGCATCAGCGCCAGGATGAGCAACCAGGTTCGAGGAACGAGGAAGGAGGAATGAGGAAGGAGATTGCCATACTGCGTTTTTTCCCCTCCTGAGTAGGAGGGGCCAGGGGTGGTCTGATCTGACACATGACTATTCTCATTCCTCGTTCCTCCTTCCTCATTCCTCGAAAAAACATTCCTCGAAAACACATCACTCTTCAAATAAACAATCCCCACCGCCACATACGCCAGCAGCAGTCCATAAAGCAACGCCCACGAGCGGCATATCAATCCTACGGCCAGCCCCAGCACGCCCGTTGAAACGAACACACCTAAAGCCCGTATGTCGTTGCCCGTCTTCACCACCGTCTGCTTGCCGCCCCACACGTGAAAAAGCGAGTTTCCTGCTCCCAACAAGACAGCCACCAGTATCAGCAGTCCCTCTCCGAGGCCTTCCCACATCAGGTTCGGAGCCTCTGCCATCAGCGTCGGGATCATCGCCGCACACGCCACCGCCAGCGTCAGCAACAGAGACGAGGCTATCAGCAACCAGTGGCGTGCAATCATACGGTCGGCCATCATACCCGTCAGCGGCTGCGACACGAACGCCAGCACATTATACACCAGCACAGCCCCCATACTCACACGGTCGCCGTAGGCTCCAAAACGTTCACCGTAAATCTCCGCCAACAGGAACATACTGCAGATGCACAGCCCATCCACCAGGAAGTGCTGCACGCTGCTGAGCCCTATCAACTTCGCGTTTGTCATATCGTTGTCCGTTTTGTCGCTGAAAGATTTGTCTCTGCAAAAGTACGAACTTATTCCCAAACCACCAACATTTCCGCAAAAAAACTGTCACAACTGTCACAGCTCGGCTATTTTGCCGCTTTCAAAGAAAGAACTTCCCTCAAATCCTTGCACTTTTCAAAAATATTACCTATCTTTGCACCATTAATCATCTACGAATATGCAAAAAATGCTTCGTGAAACCTTCCCGCTGGCCATCCTCGCCGGCATCTGCATCTCCATCGGATGCGTGGTCAACCTGCGTGTAGGCGGCGTCGCCGGTGCCGTTCTCTTCGCCTTCGGTCTCACCACCGTCGTCTATTACGGTCTCAAACTCTATACAGGCACAGCAGGCTTCATCCGCCGTCAGGGTGACTGGACTATGCTCTGCGTCGTACTCCTGGGCAACATCGTGGGCTGTCTGCTCTCCGCCTGGATGATTGCCTACGCCCAGCCCGACTGCATCGAACCCGCCTCAAAGATCCTCGCCGGACGGCTGGCGAAAGGTCCCTGGGCGTGTTTCCTGCTGGCCATCGGCTGCGGATTCATTATGACCACCGCCGTCGAGTTCGCCCGTAAGGGTAAGATGCTGCCGCTGATCCTCGGCGTGCCCGTCTTCATCCTCTGTGGCTTCGCCCACTCCATCGCCGACGCCTTCTATTTCCTCGTCTCCCCAGCCGCCCAGCTCCTCCAGTCCGACGTCCTCATCGTCTATCTCAGCGAGGTCCTCGGCAACTTCGTCGGCTGCAACCTCTACCGCTGGACGCTCTTCTTCAAGCCCGAGGATGAAATACCATTCTAACAAGAGAAGAATTATCCTCCGAAATCCTTGCACGATTCAGAATGTTTCCCTATCTTTGCAGACAAACTATTATTAAAACGAATAATAAGATGAAAAAACTATTCTTTTTCTTGGCCCTTCTGCTGCCGATAGGAGCATGGGCTGACGAGACTGTAATTGCAGAAAGAGACTGGACTGGCCCTTCTTGGTTCAATGGTGAGGGTACAGATGCCACATGTGGAATGACTGCTGAGGGTGTGACCATTACCAACCCTATAGAACAAAGTGACTACTGGACGCCGCAGATGTGTATTGTCGACGGAATCACACTTCAGGAAGGCCACACCTATAAAGTGCTTATCACCGCAAAGGTTCCTTCCGGCGGTGTGCTTTATGTGCAGCTGGGCAGTTGGGAGGATGACAGAGACTACAACATCTATTACGACCAAGACGTCGATGTAGAAGCCAGCAGCGAATTCAAAGAAATCGAAGTATTTTTTTACGGTTTCCCTGCCGATACGAAGAAGGGCCACGTGGTGTTCCAGACAGGTTACATCACAGGCACCTGCACCGTTAAAAACGTACAAGTCTTTGATATAACAGATGAGGAGAAAATCATTAAAGAACTGGACTTGACCGGCCCCTTATGGTTCAAAGATGAAGGTACAGGCGCTACTTGTGGAATGACGACCGATGGTGTTACCATTACCAACCCTGCAGAACAGAGTCAGTACTGGACTCCCCAGATGAGCGTTCTTGATAATTTTAAACTCAAGAAATATCACTCATACAAGGTGGTTATCAACGCCAAGATTCCCTCCAATGGCCTACTTATGGTGCAGTTGGGCATCTGGGGAGATACGGAAGAAGAGAATATATATGAAGACGTAGGAACCTATGTTGAAGCCAGCGAGGAGTTTCAGGATTTGGAATTCACATATAATAAATACCCTGCCAACTCTGAGAAATGTCATGTGCTGTTCCTGAACGGCCTCATCCCAGGCACATGCACCATCAAGTCTATAAAGGTCATCGACCTTGATGCCGACCTTGGCGACGCTAACAATGACGGTCAGGTGGATAAAGAAGACATCACAGCACTTGCAGATCTGATCTTGAGCGACACATACTATACCAAGGCCGACATGAACAAAGACGGCAAGGCGAATGCCGCTGACATCGTGCTACTCACGAATGAGATCAATAAGGAATAATTTGACCCCTATTCCATAAGTTTACGGCTCTTCTGCTGACGCAGGGGAGCCGTTTTTCAATCTATGAACTATTTTGCACAAAAACCTTGCAAGTTTCAGAAATATTTCATATCTTTGCCCCGTCAAAACATTATAACATGGTACAGGCTGTTGGATTAAATCAGGCAAAGATGGTTTTTCTCCGTCTGCTTTCCCCTTCAAGACAGAAGAAGAGGAAAAGAAATCATATAATTAGTACTAACCCATAAACAAATACAACAATGAAAAAGTATCTTTTATTATCTTGTGTCCTGCTTACCTCACTATTCATGCAAGCCGCACGGATAGACGGTGGGACAAGAGCCACAGACAATGTCATATTAACAGGAAATGAGGATTTTCAGAAATGTGATGTAGATGGCAATGGCGTAGTCGATATGGCCGACGTCGAAGAAGTTGTCAAGATAATCATGGGCACTTCTAACAATCCCAATGGTGATGTGACTGGTGAGGGTAAGGTAAACGCGGCCGACATTGTCGAGATTGTCAAAATCATGAAGGCTTTAGATTCTGGTATGGGGTACTTTTGGATAGGTACCTACATACCCACTTACAACCATTTCCCCCCAAAAGAAGAGATTGTCACCACTTACAAATCCATCACCGAAGCACTAGCCAATGCGCCATCCTTCAATGTTGAAAAAGGCCAGTATTTGGTCATTCTTTGTCCTTCAAGCTGGAATGTTAACATAAACGATATCGTGTTCCAAGACAATACAAGCGGGAAGATATACACAATGTTAAAGCATTACACAGGCATCGTAAATCACAATGAATACGAAACCACAGATAAAATTGACGCCACAACTACGGTTACACTGAAAACTAAGGCTGAGGCAGAAGCTTATTTAGCCAATACTCAAAATCAGGATCCAACTCCGACACCGACTCCAACTCCAACACCGACTCCCACTCCAACACCGACTCCCACTCCAACACCGACTCCCACTCCAACACCGACTCCCACTCCAACACCGACTCCCACTCCTGTGGATCTTGCTTCTATGACAGACAATGATATAGCAGCTACTTTACAGGGGACATGGAGTGTCGTTCAGTACTGCCCAGAGGATGGCGAGACCAAGACTACAGGAAAGAAAGAGACTTGGACATTCAGTGGCAATCTTGTACACATCTATGTGACTTCCACTTTCACCATTAGTAATGGTATTATGTATGCAGATGCGGTCGATGGCGCAATTATATTGACGAAATTGACATCTACTGAGTTTGAAGGCTATTGGAATGAATACCCAGGAGAAAAATATTATGGAGTCAAGCAATAATGATGTTGTAATACAGCGGTGACAACTGTTTGTCCCTTTGCGAAGCAACTTGTGAATTTATATTACAATTCTGTTGGAACGCAGAAAAAGTCGGAGTTTAGATAGTGGAAAGTAGGACTTTAGTTAGGGTAAAGTCGGAGTTTAGGCTAAGGAAAGTCGGAGTTTCCTTAGCCTAAAGTTTAAGATTTGCAACTATCAGGAAATCAAGAAGATACAGGTGCGGTTATGACAAGAAGACAATTATGAATTTTCATTACATATTGCTTGCATGATACAGATACTTGGAAAGACAAACGTGACAGTTATGACAGATGACAGTTTAATTTTAGCCAGATTTTGATAGCCACAACAGGAAAGATGGTCTTGCGTTTCAATGTTTCAGTTGTTTCAGTTCTTGGGAAGGGTATCTCATTCCCAAAAATTAGTATTATTATTTATATATTTATATATATAATATATTA
>JAFRQC010000186.1 GCA_017428805.1 Prevotella sp.
CACCTGTCTCTCCATTGCCTGCACAGGTTGTAACTTCCGCTGTCTGAACTGTCAGAACCACGATATCTCTCAGGCTTCGCCAGAGCAGGTGGACCATTATAACCTCTCTCCTGAAGAAGTGGTCTCGCTCTGTCTGAAGCATCACTGTCCAGGCATTGCCTATACCTATACCGAGCCCCTTACCTATTTAGAATATATCACCGATACAGCTCGTTTGGCTCACGAGGCAGGTCTTTGGAACATCCTCGTCACGGCAGGCTATGTCTGTCAGGAACCGCTGGCCGACTTGCTCCCATATCTCGATGCTGCCAATATCGACCTGAAATCTTTCAGCGATGATATCTATAAGCGTGTCAGCGGCGGACATCTCCAGCCTGTGCTTGACACCATCCTCGCCATGCGGGATGCCGGCGTGTGGATAGAAATTACCAATCTTGTTATCCCAGGCATCAACGACGATATGCAGATGATCCGTCAGATGTGCCGATGGCTCGCAGACAACCAGCTTACGGAAGCGCCATTGCACTTCAGCCGGTTCTTCCCCAGATACAAGATGCAGGATATTCAACCAACACCCCTCCACACTCTGCAGGCTGCCAAGCGCATCGCAGAGGAGGAGGGGATAAGGTATGTTTATTTGGGTAATGTCTGAAGAGACTACTTAATCACGACCTTCTTACCATTTTGGATGTAGATGCCCTTACGCTGAGGCTCAGTGACAGGACGTCCCAAGAGATCATGATATTTACTATTTACAGATTTACGATTTACGATTTGTTCGATACCCGTAGCAGCGGCGGTCTGATAGCCCCAGATAGTCTGTCCGTTCTTGGTGACGGCTGTGAAGGCAACCGCCTTGTCGTCGGTAGGCTCCAGCGTCTGTTCCACGAACACGCCGTAGTAGGTGGTAGAACCAAGCTTGATGATGACGTATGAGGTACCTTCTTCAGTTTTCCAAGTTCCAGTCTGGCTACCGCTGATGGTGCCGTCGGCATTGAGCTGGATATCCACAGGGCTGACAGCCTCTTTCTTCGTATGGTCTAATTTGTATTTGTGGATAAGCAGCTTGTAGTCGCCAGGAATCTGGTCGTTGGCTATCTGCTGAGTGGTGGCGATGTCAGCAGAGGTCACCTGCTCTCCTGTATATTCGAAGGGAGCAGCCACCAGCCAACCGTTCTTGCTCATGAATACCTGATGGACACGTACCTCATGGGTCTCTTGGCGATTCTGGAAACGGGTGTGATAGACCAAATAAGTGCGTCCGTCCTCTGCGGCGATGATAGAGTTATGACCTTGTGAACGCTCGCCGTTATTGCCCTTGGCCTGATTGCCCCAGTCCTTGTAGGCGCCGAAGATGTTGATACCACGGTTTGTATTGGCATTGGGGCCGAAATTCAGCTGGTAGGAGTTATAGACAGCCTCATTCCCATCCATATCCTTGTATGGACCATCAGGTTTGTCTGAGCGGAATACGCGCATCTGGTAGCCACCGTTATTGTAGTCGTTGGCATTGCCGCCTGCTGCCAGACCGCCATAAGACATAAAGAGGAAGTAGTAGTCGCCAATGTGTTCGATATATGAAGCCTCACCAGAGACATAGTAGCCGCCGGCGATCTTCTTGCCGAAATAGGGGTCGACGGTGATGCTTTGGCCACTGCCTGTGAGTTCGTAATTGACATCGTAGTCTCTGAGACCAGTGTTCTCGTCAAGCTCCAGCATCCAGATGCCGCCGCTCCACGAACCGTATGACATCCACAGTTTGCCTTCTTCGTCGTAGAACACGCAGGGGTCGATATTGTTGGGCCAGAATTCACCCCAGTTGCCTCTTTCGTTTAATGTTGCCTTCTTGGCATAACGGTCTGGAAGAGCATCCTGAGTGCCTATCACTATTTCCAAATCGGTATCTTTGTATGCCTTGGCATCACCAACATGGAATCCACTGATGACCACAGGAGCCTGATAACGATAGGGTCCCTCGATGTTGTCGGACGTCAGCAGGATGATGCTGGAATACCAGTTATCGCCATTGACGCTGAGGTACATGCACCACTTGTTCATCACCTTATTATATATAACGTCAGGTGCCCACTGGTTGCCAGTCACATCGTACTTTGTCTGACCTTGTGCGCCACCACGGGCAGACCACTTGATGGCATCAAAGGTGAAGTCGTATTCAGTACCGCCTTTCTTCACCTTCGTCACCTGCGGGGTGGAAAAGGCCACGTTGGGGTTGGCGTTGTTGCTCGTTTCCGTAGCCCAGGGAGCGGTAAAGGCTGTCCAGTTCATCATGTCAGTGGTCTTGGCACTTGCACGGTGAGAACCGAAGATGTAATAGGTCTGTGAGGCGGGATCCCACACAACGCTTGGGTCATGCACACTGACACGTGTCAGACTAGCAGCAGAAGTGCATATCGGCAACAATGCCGAGAGCATTAAAAACAGAATTTTTCTCATTGTCGTAGTTTGTTATTTCGTTAATAATCATTCTTGCTGCAAAGGTACGACTTTATTTCCAATTATGCAAGGAAAAGGCCAAAAAACACATCCTCGTCATACTTAATTTTGCTGCGTAGAGAGGGAATTTGATAGAAAATAGTAAAAAAGTTGCGATAAAATTTGGCAGAATGAAAGGAAATGTGTACTTTTGCCGCCAGAAAGTTATAAAACGAAACGAAAATGACAAGAATTGCAAACTATTGGTGGTGGCGCAGCTCAAGATTCGGAAGATCGTGAGAAGATAGTCGCGTACCTATAGTGGAGATATACGAAAAGGCCTGTCGTTCTTGCGACAGGCCTTTTTCAATTCACAATTCATAATTTGAGTATTTACGCAAAAACTTTGAAATATATGGGACATTATCAAGTAGACAAGAACGGTTTCTATGGAGAGTTCGGAGGTGCTTACGTGCCAGAGATTCTCTACAAGTGTGTGCATGATCTGCAGGAGGCTTATCTGCCGATTATCGAGAGTGCGGAGTTCAAGGCAGAGTATCATGCACTGTTGAAGGACTATGTGGGTCGTCCGTCACCGCTGTATTTCGCGAAGAGGATGAGTGAACAGTATGGTTGTCAGTTGTATCTGAAGCGTGAGGACCTGAACCATACGGGTGCCCACAAGATCAACAATACCATCGGTCAGATCCTGTTGGCTCAGAAGATGGGTAAGACACGTATCATCGCTGAGACGGGAGCTGGTCAGCATGGTGTGGCAACGGCAACGGTCTGTGCACTGATGAACATGAAGTGCGAGGTGTTTATGGGTGCCACCGATGTGGAGCGCCAGCACACGAACGTCGAGCGTATGAAGATGCTAGGTGCCGAGGTGCATCCTGTCCGTACGGGTAATATGACGCTGAGCGATGCCTGTTCAGAGGCCATCCGCGACTGGTGCTGTCATCCCAGCGACACGTTCTATATCGTGGGTTCTACGATGGGTCCCCATCCTTATCCAGACCTCGTAGCCCGCATGCAGAGCGTCATCTCCGAAGAGATCAAATGGCAGTTGGAGGAGAAGGTTGGCCGCGACTATCCCGATTATTTGTTAGCCTGCATCGGTGGAGGATCGAATGCCGCAGGCACCATCTATCATTATATGGACGACGAGCGTGTGAAGATCGTGCTTGCTGAGGCTGGCGGTCACGGATGGGATACGGATTATACAGCAGCGACGATTCATCGTGGTACGACGGGAATCCTGCATGGTGCGAAGATGTTGGTGATGCAGGATGAGGACGGTCAGATACAGGAGGCCTTTACCATCTCTGCCGGTCTCGACTACCCAGGCGTAGGTCCTATGCACTGCAATATGGCGAAGCAGGGCCGTACACAGGTACTGAGTATCAACGACGACGAGGCAATCTATGGCGGCTATGAGCTAACCCGAATGGAGGGCATCATCCCTGCCATCGAGAGTGCCCACGCCATCGCAGCCCTCTCGAAGCTAACCTTCAAGCCCGATGATGTGGTGGTGCTCACCGTCAGCGGTCGTGGTGACAAGGACGTCGAGACGTATCTGAAGAACAAGGCAATGGCGAAAGAGTACGGAAATTTTTAAACAACGAATTACACGAATTTCACGAATTATTTATGAATACATTCAGATTCCAAACAAAGAGCAAGACGATATTGGCGGATCTCTATACGCCGGTGGGAGTCTATATGCGACTGAGAGACCTCTATCCGCAGAGTGCGCTGATGGAGAGTTCCGACTACCACGATGCGAACAACTCGCGAAGCTTTATCGGTCTGAACCCCATTGCCAGCGTAGCTATTGGACACGGGATTGCCACCGTCAGCTATCCTGACGGTTCTACCTTCCAACACGAGGTGAATAAGGAGTATCGCTCAGACAAAGCCATCCACGAACTCATCGACCGTATCGAGGTTTCGGGTGAGGATGCAGCCGTCTGCGGACTCTTCGGATATACCTCGTTCAACGCCGTCAGATACTTCGAAGATATCCCAGTGAAGGATGAGACACAGGCGAAGAATGATGCCCCCGATGTGCTCTATATATTATATAAGGTGGTGATTGAGTTCGACCATCACAACAATATGCTGAAGATCGTTACTCTCTCTGAGAACTCCGAGAACTCTGAGAACTCAGATATCTCTGCCATTCAGAAGGCGATGAATAAGGCCAATGTGCAGGCTTACGACTTCCATCCCGTGGGTGATGTCAGGAGTACGCTGACTGATGATGAGCACAGGGCGAATATCAGAAAAGGCATCCAGCACTGTCTGCGCGGCGACGTGTTCCAGATCGTGCTCAGCCGCCGTTTCATTCAGAAGTACGAGGGCGACGATTTCAAGCTCTATCGTGCCCTGCGCAGCATCAATCCCTCGCCTTATCTCTTCTACTTCGACTTTGGAGGTTTCCGCATCTTCGGCTCTTCGCCTGAGACCCACTGTCGTATCGAAGGCAAGAAGGCTTATATCGACCCCATTGCTGGTACCACCAAGCGTACGGGTGATGCTGAGGCAGACCGTCGGGGAGCGGAATACTTGCGCAATGATCCCAAGGAGAATGCCGAACACGTGATGCTGGTGGATCTTGCCCGCAACGACCTGAGCCGTAACTGTCACAACGTGAAGGTGGACTTCTATAAGGATCTGCAGTATTACAGCCACGTGATTCATCTGGTGTCGAGAGTGTCGGGCGAACTCGATGAGGGGGCCGATCCTATCAAGGCATTTATCGACACCTTCCCTGCTGGGACGCTGAGCGGGGCACCTAAGGTGCGAGCCATGCAGCTGATCTCTGAGTATGAGCCGCATAACCGTGGTGCTTATGGCGGCTGCATCGGCATCATCGGGCTCGACGGTTCGCTGAACCAGGCCATCACCATCCGCACGTTTGTCTCCCGCAACGGCGAACTCTGGTTCCAGGCTGGCGGCGGCATCGTGGCGAAAAGCGATGTGGAGTATGAATTACAGGAAGTGAACAACAAACTCGGTGCCCTGCGCAAGGCCATCGAAAAAGCAGCAACATTATGAAAATAGTCATCATCGATAATTACGACTCGTTTACGTATAATCTGAGTCATTTAGTGAAGGAGTTGGGCGCAGAGGTCACCGTTGTGCGTAATGACCAGTTTGAACTCGCCGACCTCGAACCCTATAGCAAGATCATCCTCTCGCCAGGTCCTGGCATCCCCTCAGAGGCAGGTCTGTTGCTCGACGTCATCCGTACCTATGCCGGCAAGAAACCTATCCTTGGCGTCTGCTTGGGTCATCAGGCCATCGGTGAGGTGTTTGGTGGCAAGTTGGAGAATCTGTCGGATGTCTTTCACGGTGTCGCCACCCCTTGTCATATCGTGAGCGATGATCCTATTTTCAGTGGCATTGCAAGAGATATCACCATCGGCCGTTACCACTCGTGGGTGGTGTCGAATGAGAATTTCCCTGATTGCCTCGAAGTCACTGCCGTCAGCGACGAAGGTCAGGTGATGGCCCTGCGTCACAAGACCCTCAACGTTCGCGGTATCCAATTCCATCCGGAAAGTGTCCTCACCCCCGATGGCAAGAAAATGCTCCAGAACTGGCTCTTCCTTTAATTTCCTTTATCTTCCCTTTAAATTCCATAATCAAATGGCACAGACAATGAAAGACATCCTGAACAGGATGCTGAACCACGAGGAACTGTCTCGTGAAGAAATGAAGAATATTCTGATTGGTATCACTCAGAGTGAATATCCTACGGAGCAAATCACCGCCCTGTTGACCGCTCTGCAGATGCGTGGTGTGACGGTGGACGAGCTGCTCGGCTTCCGCGACGGTATCCTGGAGACAGGTGTACCGGCTATTCTCAACGCCGACCGATATATCGACGTCGTGGGTACTGGTGGAGACCGTAAAAATACCTTTAATATATCGACCACAGCTTGTTTCGTGATTGCAGGTGCTGGCTACAAGGTGGCCAAGCATGGTAACTACGCTGCCACTTCCGTCAGTGGTGCCTCGAACGTGATCCAGCATCACGGCATCAAGTTTACGGATGACATCGATAAATTGAACCGCTCGCTCAATGAGGCAGGCATCGTTTATCTGCATGCCCAGCTCTTCGCCAAGGCGATGAAATTCGTAGGTCCCATCCGTAAGGCATTGCAGTTCCCAACCATCTTCAATCTGCTCGGCCCGTTGGTGAACCCCTCACAACCCAAATGCCAGCTGCTAGGTGTGGCCAACCTCGATCAGATGCGCCTCTACAATCAGGTCTATCAGAAGATTGGCATCGATTTCGGTATCGTGAACTCCATCGATGGCTACGATGAGATCTCGCTGACGGGCGACTTCAAGGTAACCACCAACAACTACGAACGCATCTTCAAGCCCAGCGACCTCGGCTTCGACATCGCCAAACCCGAGGAACTCGT
Organism: Prevotella sp.; assembly: GCA_017428805.1. Next base: position 6,876 of record JAFRQC010000186.1, read on the forward strand.
GGGAGGTGCGACGGAGGAAGAGGCCGCACAGATCTTCGACAGCGTACTGGAGAACCGCGCCCTGCCTGCCCAGAAGAACATCGTGCTGGCCAATGCTGGCTTCGGCATCCAGGTGTTGGAGAAGGGCCAGAAGAGCATCGAGGAGTGCATCGCCATTGCCCGCGAGAGCATCGACTCCGGCGCCGCTTTGAAGACCTTCAAGAAATTTGTCGAACTCAATAGTTAAAATTTAGGCACGGATTACACGGATTTCACGGCTTTTAAAGGAGCCCGCACCCTCTGCGCAGAAATCATAAAGCCGTGTTAATCCGTGGAATCCGTGCCAAAAAAGAAAAAATATGCAAGATATCTTACAACAAATCATCGCCACCAAGCACCAAGAGCTTGACCGTCTCTGTGCGAAGAAACCTTCGTTGCGAGAGGCTTTGCTCCAAAGCGAGACGGGCATCATTGCTGAATTCAAGCGCCGTTCGCCCTCGAAGGGCTGGATTAAAGAGGAGGGAAGGGCTGATGTCATTCCGCTCGCTTATCAGCAGAACGGTGCCGCCGCCTTGAGCATCCTTACTGACGACCACTACTTCGGCGGTTCTGATGACTTCATCCGCTTGGCACGACAGAGCGGCGTCACCTTACCTATCTTATATAAGAACTTCGTCATCGACGAGGCGCAGCTCTATGCAGCAGCCCTCTGTGGTGCTTCAGCCGTGCTGCTGATTGCCGCCTGTCTGACGAAGGTCCAGTGCAAGTCTCTGATGGAGAAGGCTCATGCTCTTGGTCTCGAAGTGCTGTTGGAGATGCATGCTGTACATGAACTGGAATATGCAGACCTGGGCCCAGACCTCTGTGGCATCAACAACCGCAACCTCGGTTCGTTCGTCATCGATGTCGAAAACTCCTTCCGTCTTGCGGAGCTATTGCCGAAGGATGCCGTGAAGGTGAGCGAGAGTGGTATTTCTGATCCCACTACCGTCCGTGCCCTCCGTTCTGCAGGCTTCCGAGGCTTCCTTATCGGTGAGAACTTTATGAAGACCCCTGACCCAGGCCAGGCACTCCGTGAATTTTTAGATAGACTATGATTATCAAGGTTTGTGGCATGCGCGAGGCCGATAACATTCGCGAGGTAGAGACGCTCGGCATCGATATGATGGGCTTTATCTTCTGGCCCAAGTCCAGTCGGTATGTGAGTCAGCGTCCTGACTATCTGCCGAAACGTGTGAAGCGGGTGGGGGTGTTTGTTGATGAGGATCCTGAGCAGGTGAAGCGGTTGGCTGGCGACTATGGCCTCGACTATATCCAATTGCATGGACAGGAGTCGCCGTCGTACATCTTCCAACTCGGAGGCCTGCACGTCATCAAGGCTTTCAACATCTCTACGGCGGAAGACCTCATACAGACACAGCCCTATGAAGGACTCGTCGATTACTTCCTCTTTGATGCCAAAGGCAAATCCGTAGGAGGCAATGGTGAGAAGTTTAATTGGGATGTCCTCGATGCCTATCAGGGTAACACGCCCTTCCTGCTCAGTGGTGGTATCGGTCCAGACGACGCAGAGCGGGTTAATGCTTTTTACCATCCCAAATGCATCGGCATCGACCTCAATTCCCGCTTCGAACTAGCCCCAGGCCTCAAAGATGTTGCAAAACTTAAAGAATTTATGTATAATTTGAACACAGAGATACAAAGATACAGAGATTAACTATCAAATACTCTGTACCTCTGTGTCTCTGTGTTCCAAAAAAAATAGAAGAAATGAATAAGATCAATTCCCTTTTCGCAAATAGCACAGACCAGAAACTCCTTTCGCTCTATTTCTGTGCAGGCAGTCCGACACTCGAAGGTACTGCCGATGTGATCCTCACCCTCCAACGTCGCGGCATTGCGATGATCGAGGTGGGCATCCCGTTTAGTGATCCCTTAGCCGATGGTCCTGTTATCCAGAGTGCTGCCACTCAGGCCCTGAAGAACGGTATGACTCTGAAGACGCTCTTCTCACAGTTGGCGTCTATCAAGGATCAGGTAGAGATTCCCCTTGTGCTGATGGGTTATCTCAATCCTATCCTGCACTACGGCATCGAGGCGTTCTGTCAGTCGTGTGTTGAGGCTGGCGTCAGTGGGGCCATCATCCCAGATCTGCCCTTCGATGACTATCTGAATATCGTGAAGCCCGTAGCTGACAAGTATGACCTGCGCATCATCATGCTTATCACGCCTGAGACGAGCGAGGAACGTATCCGTTTCATCGACGACAATACGGACGGCTTTATCTATATGGTGTCTTCTGCTGCCATCACGGGCACTCAGAAGAGCTTCGACGATGCCAAGCAGGCCTATTTCCGTCGTATCAACGCGATGAACTTGCGTAATCCCCGTATGATCGGCTTTGGTATTTCCAACGCCCAAACGCTCAAAGCTGCCCAGGACAATGCCGCAGGTGCCATCATCGGCTCGAAGTTCGTCACGCTGCTCAACGAAGCCGATGGCAATGCTGACATCGCCCTCGACCGTCTCTTCGAGGCATTGAGTAAATGAGGTAATTGTTTCCCCCCCTGAGTTAGGGGGAGCCAGAGGGGGTCTGAACTGCCTCAAGATAAGCGTTTGTTCAGACCACCCCTATCCCCTCCTAACTTAGGAGGGGAAAAAGTTACCTCTACGGCAGAACAAAATATCAGTAGAGTAGTAGCAGTCCGGCGAAGCCCGCATAGCAGATCATACGGATAGGGTTGATCTTCAGATAACCCGTTCCGAAGGCGGTGGCTGCGAAGAGGGCGACGCTGATCCAGAACTGCCAGGGATTCTCCATCGGTGTGGAGAAGTTCTCCTTGTTGCAGAGCAGCAACGTGGCGGCAGCAAGGAGTCCCACGACGGCAGGACGCAGACCCTTAAAGACAGACTGTACCAATGAGGTGTTCATATATTTCATAAACATCTTACTGATCAGTATCATCAGAATCAGTGAGGGCAGCACCAGCGCAAAAGTAGCTGTGGCTGAGCCGAGTATCGCCATCATATGACCGTAGCCTGCATTCTGGATAGC